>NZ_JAUOQQ010000002.1:0-226495 GCF_030547675.1 Photobacterium sp. 2_MG-2023 | reverse complement strand
TAGTGTTGTTTGGCGATTACACGATAACTTATCCAACCGTTTTTCGTATCTGTTTCCCGCTAATCCGAGATGAACCTTTTATTATGACAAGTTCCTCTTCACAAGTTTCATGGATAATACGTTCAAAAATATCCTCAATGTAAGACGGATTTAACTGATAGTTCGCTGAGAGCGATTTCATTTTATTCAACGTGAATTCGACTCTGCTTTTTTGCATCATTGGAATGTTTTCTCGGGCTTTAACGTTCGCAATTGTCCGACAAATCTCCATACGGTTTGCCAGTAACGCAATGATCTGTTCGTTAATTACATCCAGCTTATCTCTGTAAGGTTTTAATTCACGAACCACAACGTCATCATTCATCTGATTATTAACAACCATGCCATTACCTTCGACTTAAACTTCAAATAAAGAACACATAACAACCAACGTACACCAACATTAAAAAGACGTTTGATTCCAGGTTGGTTGTTACTTCCAGGATTTATTATCAAATCACCCGATAAGGGCATTTAACTTATTGGCCAGATAATCAATTTGCTCGTGGCTATGATTGGCTGAAATGGCAAAACGTAACATCGCTTTATTGGTTTCTACGATAGGATAAAAAACAGGAAACATAATTAACCCGGATTCCCGTAAAGCTGTCGCGGCCGTTAAACCTTGCTGTTCACTAGCAAAGTAAGCGCCTCTGATTGGTGCTCTCTGTCCGGAGTTCATCATTACGCTTTCAACTTTCTCATCGAATCTGTTGATGTTTTGCCATAATGCAGCTTGTAATTCATCTATTTCAGAAGAAAGATGGATCTTTGCGGCAGCAACATTCGCCGCCTGAAGCGGGACGGGTACGGTATGGCCAAATACAAGCGGGTTCGCTAATGCCTTAAGCTGTTCATTATTATAATCTTTGCGCAGAACAATGAAACCGCCGGCACCACCAAAAGCCTTACTTAATGACCCGGCGATTAATGTATTATCAGGTAAGCGGTGTTCAAGATTCTCATACGCGTAGCCTGCACCGTATTTTCCTGAAATAGAAATACCGTGTGCATCATCAACATATAAATATCCTTCGTATTGATTGAGCAATTCAGATAGCGCTCTGACAGGAAGTAATCCTGACATCGAACCGACACCATCAATCAACAATATAGGTGTTACTCGCTCAAGCTGACATTGCTTTAATGTTGTCGTTAACGATTCTGTATCATTCGTATCAACACGTACGACCTGCCCAAACTGACCAAGTAATCCACGCAACACCTGCATTGAAGCATGAGCCGTTTTATCAACCAGCCAGCGAACCGCTGATTTAGTCGGGTAAAGGTGCATATTGCCACTACCCAATAAAGGTAAAACACCTAAATGCGCATTACTGGTCGAAGTAAACACAGTGACTGAGTTACCCTGATACATCTCCTGCAACAGGTTTTCCAGTTGTGGCAAGTACACAGGACTCATCGCACTCCGGCTTGCCGATAAATGTATACCAACATGATGAAGTGCCTGATATGCCGCCTCTATTAATAATGGATGGGACTCCAAACCTAAGTAAGAGCAAGAAATGAATTCTGTGTATAACTTTCCATCATCCAAAATAACTTGCTTACCACAACGTTCCGTCACAATAAAAGAGGTTAATCCCTCTCCGGAGGCCTGTTCGAAAGCATCCGTTGTACGGGTACTACGGATGGACATCCAATTGCTGTCATGCAATTGTTCTTTATTAACACTCGTCATTTTTTTGTACCTACTGTCATCACTGCTGGCCCAGTCTGATCAGAAAAAAGGGGATCGGTATGAGTGAGCACAGACTCAAACTGATATCGGGAGAATAGGTCTTGCACCATAGGTATTTGTGATTCCCCGTGTTCGACAATCACAGTACCGCCAGGCTTCAGTACAATCTCTGCAAGACGCAATGAGGCGTCGATAATCTCGCTGCCATCTTGGCCTGAGTAAATGGCATTTTCCGGGTGATATTTTCCCCACTCAGGCAATAAGCTCTCTGATTCAGGGACATAAGGAGGATTCGATATCACAACATCCACACATTGACTCTTATCCAGAAAAAATGTGAGGTCGGTAATGTCTTTTTTCAGTGCAACGACGCTGCCTTCATCCGCGAGACGATGAATATTACGGCACAGATACTGATACGCAATTTCATCATTTTCCAAACAATAAACCGTTGCATTCCGGTATTGCCGCCATGCTGATATACCGATAGCCCCCGTTCCCGAGCACAAATCGTAAATAACCGCCTCGGACTCAGCGTGGAGCTGTGTTTTTAGCCATTCAAGCAGCATTGCGCTTTGCTGACGCGGTACAAATACCCCGGTTCCAACAACAAATCGGCAATCAATAAAGTCACTGTACCCAAGGATATGACCTAACGGGATACGATGTGCTCTTTCCTTCAGATCGGAGCGAAAGCAAGCAACATCAGATTCAGACAATACCTCATCAGACGACATATATTTCTTTGCTATCGCTTGAAAATCCCCATAAGGATCCCAGACGCCCGATGCAATCAGACTCTGGAGTTCATGTTGAAATGTCTGCTCAATTTGCGCTTGTTTCATGACCAAGCCTCATAATATTCCGCCAGACGGTCATACATCGACCGATAAAGATATGAGAAAGCGACCAGCTCTGGTGGCGGTGTATAGCTTGGGTGAAGGCTCTCAATGAGATCGGCATAATAGCCCGTCATGCCTTTGTCGAGTAACGGTAGCCAGTAGGGTTTGATATCCCAGCGGAATTCGTAACCGGTAGCAAACATTTGTTTTACCGTTTCTTTCACGGTTTCTTCACGAGATAAACCTGGTAATGGCTTCCGAATAGGCGAGAAGACATCCAGGTTTATTTCTGGCCGGCGACCCTGAATTTTATCGGCCATATAAGCAGCCAATAATGGTGACTGGTGCAATCCGTCACGGTAGGTTCCTGTCGCTAACCACAATCCTTTGAAATGACATTGTCCAATTAACGGATAACCGTCAGCAGGAATAGGCCGATTACCAACTTGAATGGCTTCCACTTCTGCGTCATTCAAATCAAGATGTAATTGGTCTAATGCGCAGTCCAGCAGAAACTGAACATCAGATATCAATGCGTTTTTCCTTGGTGACTCAGCCAAAATATTTGTCGCGCCTATATAAAGCAGATCTTTCTCTCTGGGTACACAATGTAAACCACAGGCAAAGGCTCTGTTTGGCGTTCTGATTACACTGTCAGGTACTTGATGCCCAGGCTTTAACCTCGCCAGAATAGAAACACCGTACCCTGCAAACATAGGAGGGATGCGTTTTTTAACTTCTGGATAAGCATCAAGCAAATCTAACGAATGCACACCGGCTGCAATCACAACATTGTCTGCCGATATTAAAGTGCCATCCGTTAATTTAACGCCAGTCGCCACATCAGCTTCTGTTAATATTTCGGCTGCATTTTCATTGATAATTTCTCCGCCTTTTCCCAGAAAAGCGGCATCCAGCTTTTCCAGCAGAAGATGTGAATTCACCGCATTTTCTGCTGGAATATATAAAGCTTGCATCGGGCGAACTAAATCATTGGCTTTAATCCAGGGAACGTTAGAGGCCGAGACTGTCTCATAAGGTTCGTTGTAACGCTGCAGAGTTGCCTCAATAGTTTCATAATTTACTGTATCAACCTCAGCCATACCCGCCGAGTTTAAAATAACATGAGTGCCTTTCGCTGTTAGGAGATCATCATGCATTCCAGATGCTTCTGATAACCTTTCAGACCAGTTCTCCCATCCACTTTTTGCCTTGATATCCATATCAACTTTCAGTCGGCCATACTCACTGCTGACTAACCCACTCGTGATTTCACCAAAACAACCGTTCATAGCACCCGCAGCCATAGATGCTGCATTTTCACGTTTTGTTTCACCTACCCTGACAACTTTTAAGCCGCGAGAAGCTAACTCAAATGCGATGGATCCACCAATAGCACCAGCGCCAACAACAATGGCATCATAATTCATCATTTATTTCCTTATTACTGTAAATTCCATTCAATAGAACGAATGTGATTATTCTGCTGAACATTATATTCAGGCAGTTGCTAACAATTAAGAAAGGAGAAGCGCTTCTGATTCAGGTAGCGAACGATAGAACAATAAACTTCCCTCAGTTTCAATAACATTTAAAAGTTTATTATCATCAAACTGTTCGACAGGAAAAGATAAGGCGATAAGTTTGTCTCTCCCTTTTTTAGTCACTTTACCCATTCGATTAAGCGTGACTCCTCTTCTCAAAAAATAGCGTTCTATCGCGACTGTCGTCACCGCGACCAATTGCTTAACACCATGCATTCCTGCGAGTTGCAACGAGAATTTTAAAATATCAAAAGGGAGAGATTCCAATTCATGTCCATATGCCGCAAAGCGTGATATTTCCCAAGTCGCTATATCTCTTGGTAGCTCACTGTCACATAAATAAGGAAATACATCTGAGAGTAAGTAAGGAGAGTAGGAGGGAATCAGCCTGGCACACCCTACAATTTTATCATTTTCATTATAGGCAATGACATACAGTGCAGACTCCGTGTCAAACTCATCGTTTTCAATCCCCTCCTCTAAAGAGGTAATATTAAGATCCCACTTGAGTTGCTTAATAAAAACATCATGGCGAAAACGCCCCAGATCATCTAATTCATTTTTATCGAAATTCAAAAATTGCGTGCATACCAACCGATACATGCTTTGACTGTCCCTATCAAAATCCACTTCTTTAAGCTATTCCCCATACTATAAAGCCCCAAATCATCTAGCAACTACCAAAAATGGTAATAATCAGGTTAAATAATTCCTAACGCTGCTGAGTAAGCTGCAGCCAATGTACGATTGGTCGAGCCAAATTTTTTCTGGATATTTTTAATATGATAATTGACTGTGTTTTCTGAAATACCCAAAATATCAGAGATCGCATTTGAGCATTTACCATCAGCGATCCAGCGTAAAATTTCTTCTTCACGGTTGTTTAGATTAATTTCATTTTGACATAACAAGTCAGACTTTTCTTTGACACTGTTCTCTTCGATCAACTCAATCAGACAACGCATTTTTAGCTTTAACATCAGTTTATCATCACTGTTGATAAGCACATTACTTCGCGAAACCCCCAGCATACACAGCGAGTGATCCATGCTACGCAATGTTAATGTTGCACCAATATTTATCCCCCACTCTCTGGCTTCTTTGAAGATAAAATGTGTCTTTATATTGTGGTCATCCTGCCAGATGACAAACTGCCGATCACTGGCTCTGCTTGCAATCGAAGGATCTTGCTGACAATAGTGTTTGTCTTGATATCGCTTCAACCACGCCTCTGGGTATGTTCCATATACACAGACTTTCGAGCGTGAGAAAGGCACAGCCTGTTTTTTACCGTATGCAAAGTTATCAAAGCCGAGTTTATTGACTTCCAGTGAGACACTCTTAATAACATCATTGTTAGTAGTGCAAGATGAAAATGCAGCGTTTACAGACAACCACCAATTGATGAATCCTGTGTTTTTATCCATTTTCCTCTCCAAACAAGTCATATAAAGCACCAACTTCTACAACAGAGGAATACGTTTATCAAATAGATATTGTTTTAATATATTTCACTTTGTTTCTAATTCAAGCCGATTGATTAATTCAACCTGACTCTCAATTTAATAAAATTACTCCTGTATCTTGATATTTTCATTTCCACACCTGAAACACCGCTCACTATTTACCATTAACTCAGTAATACATTTTTAAAAAATATTCATCATCGCAATACCCTCATCACCGGCCTTGGGGGTGATAATTAACGACAAAAAAAGCAGCATTGCCATAACAATGCTGCTTTTACGCCGATATGTATTTCTGAAGCTTAATTAGCCCGCAAAGTTTTCGCAGCTGCCACCATGTTTTGCAGTGCAGGCACCACTTCTGCCCACTGACGGGTTTTCAGACCACAGTCCGGGTTCACCCACAAGCGCTCGGCCGGGATACGTTTTGCTGCTTGCTGCATCAGTTTCACCATCTGCGCTTCTGTCGGAATATTGGGCGAGTGGATATCATAGACACCCGGGCCAATTTCATTCGGATACTTGAAGTTATCAAAGGCGTCCAACAGTTCCATGTCGGAACGGGAAGTCTCTATGGTGATCACGTCAGCATCCATGTCGGCAATTGACGCAATAATGTCATTAAACTCGGAATAACACATGTGGGTATGGATCTGGGTTTCATCGGTCACCCCGTTCGCCGTGATACGGAACGACTCCACAGCCCAGCTCAGGTAGTTCTGCCACTCAGAGCGGCGCAATGGCAAACCTTCACGCAGGGCGGCTTCATCAATCTGAATCACTTTCACCCCGGCTTTTTCCAGATCCAGCACTTCGGCGCGAATGGCCAGTGCCAGCTGATAACAAGAGACGGAGCGAGGCTGATCGTCGCGAACAAAAGACCAGTTCAGTATGGTCACAGGACCGGTCAGCATGCCTTTCATGGGTTTTTCGGTCAGTGATTGGGCGTACTGAGTCCAGGCGACTGTCATGGCAGCCGGACGGCTGATATCACCGAACAGGATTGGCGGCTTGACACAACGCGAACCGTAAGACTGTACCCAGCCAAACTGGCTGAAGGCATAGCCGTCCAGCTGTTCGCCGAAATATTCCACCATGTCGTTACGTTCCGCTTCACCGTGAACCAGCACATCCAGATCCAGCGCTTCCTGCTCGCGCACCGCGCGGGCAATCTCTTGCTTCATCTGGCTGACATAGGTTGCCTGATCCAGTTCACCTTTCTTGAACTTCAGGCGGGCCTGGCGGATTTCAGCGGTCTGAGGAAACGACCCGATAGTGGTGGTCGGGAACGCCGGCAGGTTCAGGTGCGCCGTTTGCTTAGCGATACGATCGGCATACGGATTCTGACGCTGGCCCAGCTGCGGGTTAATCGCCGCAACGGCGGCCTGCACGTCAGGGTTATTCACCCGGCGGGACTGACGACGGCTGTCGATGGCGGCCTGATTGGCGGCCAGTTCAGCGAAGACCGCATCGCGACCTTGGTTCAGGGCGCGGGCCAACACAGCCAGCTCGTCGAGTTTTTGCAGCGCAAAGGCCAGCCATGACTGAATTTCATCATCGAGTTTCTGCTCGCTGTTCAGATCAACCGGTACGTGCAACAGTGAACAGGAGGGCGCCACCCACAGGCGTTCACCTACATCGCGGGCAATAGGCTCCAGCCAGTTCAGCACCGCATTAAGATCAGTCTTCCAGATATTACGGCCATTGATGACCCCCAGAGACAGCACTTTGTCAGCCGGCAGGGCAGCGATGACGGCGTCCACTTCATTGCGGCCACGCACCGCATCAAAATGTAAGCCCTGAACCTGCAGATTGACCGCCAGCGACAGGTTCTCTTTCAGCTCGCCAAAGTAAGTGGCCAGCAAGAGTTTCACCTGGCCTTTGTTTAACGTCTGGTAGGCTTTGCTCAGTGCCTGCTGCCATTCTGCAGACAGTTCAGTAACCAGGATCGGCTCATCAATTTGCACCCATTCGACCCCGTTGTCGGCCAGCAGCGCCAGCAGCTGCTCGTACACAGGCAGCAGCTGATCCAGCAGATCCAGTTTATTGGAGTTGTCCTTTTCCTTTCCGAGCCACAGATAGGTCACAGGGCCGATCAGCACAGGTTTCGCGGCGACGCCCTGCGCTTTGGCTTCCGCCAGTTGTGCCAGCAGGCGCTCTGGGTTGAGCTCAAAACGGGTATCGGCGGTAAATTCAGGCACGATATAGTGGTAGTTAGTATCAAACCATTTGGTCATCTCACCGGCATGCACACAGTGACAACCACTGTCGTTGGCTGAACGGCCACGTGCTACACGAAAATAGTTGTCCAGCTCGTCACCGGCCAGACCTTCAACACGGGCCGGGATATTGCCGAGTGTGAAGCTGGTATCCAGTACCTGATCATAAAAAGAGAAGTCGCCAACCGGGGTCAGATCGAGACCCGACTGCTGCTGCCAGTGTTTTTGGCGCAAGCCGGCGGCCAGTTCTGTCAGCTCGCTTTGGCTGCTTTCGCCTTTCCAGTACTTTTCCAGTGCGAATTTCAGTTCACGGTTAGCACCGATGCGCGGGAAACCTAAGTTATGAATTTTAGCCATCTATACGTCCTCCTAAGTTATTGAAGGCATCTTATGGCTATATTGTGATGAATAAAAATGGCATTATTTCATCAATCAATGAATTCTAATCATAAGTTAAGGATCACTATGATAGAAAGGAGCCATCTGGCGATATTGCGCGAGGTACACAGGCTCGGCTCGCTGACGGCCGCCGCAGAGGCATTGTATTTAAGCCAGTCGGCGCTGAGCCACAGCATGAAAAAACTGGAGCAGCAAATAGGGACGCCAGTCTGGAGCAAATCAGGCCGCAGCCTGCACTTTACCCAGGCGGGGTTTTATCTGTTACGGCTGGCGGAGCGGGTGTTACCGCAATTTGAACATGCGGAAGTGCAGATGCAGCAGTTCGCTTCCGGCCAGCGGGGCACACTGCGGATTGGTATGGAGTGCCACCCCTGCTATCAGTGGCTGCTCAAAGTGGTCCATCCCTACCTGCAAGGCTGGCCGGATGTCGATGTGGACGTGAAACAGAAGTTCCAGTTCGGCGGTTTAGGCGCGCTGTTCGGGTATGAAATCGATGTCCTGGTCACGCCCGATCCGCTACTCCGGCCCGGTATCCGCTACATTCCAGTGTTTGATTATGAGCAGGTGCTGGTGGTCAGCGCGCAAAGCCCGCTGGCTAACGAGGAATACATAGCGCCGGACATGCTGCTGGATCAAACCCTGATCACCTACCCGGTAGAGCAAAGCAGGCTGGATGTGTATAGCCAGTTTCTGACACCCGCTAAATGCAGCCCCCGTAAACATAAGCTGATTGAAACGACTGACATTATGCTGCAGATGGTAGCGGCCGGACGCGGTGTCGCGGCACTCCCTAAATGGCTGGCCAAAGAATATGAAGAGAAAATGCCGATCGTTGCTGTGCGGCTGGGCGAAAGTGGCATTCACAAGCACATTCACCTGGGGGTCAGGGAAACGGATTTGGATATTGATTATCTGAGTGCTTTTATTAGCCTGGCAGACTCCCTGTCTGAGCATAAGGAGCCGTCCGCTCTGTAACGTCAGATCTTCGCTTTCATGATCAGCGCGTCTTCGCGGCCGTTAGCACTGACACTGATGTCGGCCCGGTAATAGTCTTGCCGGCGACTGACCAGCTCAAAACCATTGGCCAGGTATAACTGACTGGCCCTGGTATTGCCGGCCCGCACTTCGAGCCAGATGTCCTGCCCGCCTTCCGCTTGGGCGGCAGCCACAAACGCCGCCAGCAACTGACGGCCCAGCCCTTGCCCCTGCCACTCAGGATCAACAGCAATATTAAACAGGCTCACTTCACCGGCCACAGACTGGCCAAAACAATAGCCCGCGACCTTGCCGTCAACCCGCATCACCAGATTCAGAGCGATACGGGATGGCGTTTCTCTGATCTGGCTTTCTGTCCAGGGAAACGGGTGTGCACGTTGCTCAATAGCCCACACGTCATCAAGGTGCGCAGCTGTCATAGGCAGGAATTCAATCATTGAAGGCACAGATCTGCTGCCACAATGCTTTCTTGCTGGCAGGGTTATCATGCATCTGACACAGTGACGCTGAGTGCAGAATCTGGCAATCGGACGGCTCAACGCCCTGGCAACCGGCAAACCAGCACCAGGTCAGATGATGCTCACCCAGCTCAGACAAAGCATGTGGGGGCAGAGTTAATGCCTGCTCCGGGGTCAGCTTCATGCTGCGCAGAATATTGCCGAACAACCAGGCATCGTGTTCATCCAACTCATCTGCGGTCACAAACAGCAATTGACAGGTTTCGGGTAAATCAATCACAGACTGAACCCAGTCAGGAAAACACTCAGGTTTTCTGATTTGCCAGTTCGTCAGTCCCATTTCCTGCAATAATTGCATGTTTCTTTGTTGCATGATGTGTTTACCGCTTTTGATGTTCTGTTAGGCCGGGAGCGCGGAAAATGGGGCGCTGTATTCAACCAGGCCACGATGACCGCTCAGGGTGGATGGCAGCAGTTCCTGAACCATGAAAGCCTCTTCCGGCACAGGCCAGGTGCAGCGCAAGCCATGCTCCGCCGCCGTCACATAACCGGCTTTACGGTAATAGCGGTGATCCCCCAGCACCACCACCACTGGGTAACCCAGCTCTGCCAGTATTTCTGCACTTTCACGCATCAGTGTCTGGCCGATCCCCTGCCCGCGGTATTCGGCTTTCACCACCAAAGGTGCCAGCCCTTGCCACCCTAAATCCTGTCCGCTGACAGTGACCGGACTGAAAAAGATATGACCAACCACTTCACCATCATCATTGCATGCCACCAGCGATAACGTCATATGACCATTTTCACGCAGGGTCATGACCAAATCTGCTTCCGCTTCAGTATCAAATGTGTGTCGCAGCAAGGCATCAATAGTCAGAATGTCCGCCGGCACTTCAGTTCGAATCAGCATAGTTATCCTCGAAGAAACAGTCGTCAGACCGTCATTGGATGTAGCGGGTATCCGCCACATTTAGCCGGCCCTATTTTGCGGCCAGGCTAGTGTGATCACAACCTCTTTCTCGCCAGACACAGCACAGAGGCTGAAAAAGGATATCAGCACAGATTCATAGTAATGATAGCTTCCCTGCTGACACTACAACCGTCCGCCTGGAATCAGGTCAGTCAATATTTTGCTGATTCGTATTTGTGTCGCAGAGATGCAGATGAATAATCAATGTCATGCCTTTCCAACGGGACTTTTCTTCTTCTCGTCAATAAAATGCAAAGATTATTCGCTGAGGTAATCTGCTTTTAAAACATTATTTTAGATGCATACGTCTCGTTTTCGCCGGCCAGTTTTTTGTAACCAGTGTCAATAAATCCATTTTTTTACATTTCAAATCAAAATTTTCTCATGAAAATAGGAATTTTTGACAATCAGACATTTTCTGACGTTATATTACGGGTACGACTTACCCAGAAAGGGACATCCGAGCGATGTCAGCAGTAACAGACAATTTCGCCATGCCGACTGAATTCATCAACAATTGGTTTTTTCAACTGACAGGCAATAGCCCATTCCTGTTCGCCATTCTGGACAAGCAACACCACTATGTCGCGGTCAATCAACACTACTGTCAGCTCAGCGGCCTCAGCCGGGAAGAACTGGTGGGGCACCGTGATAGCGAAATCCTCGGCGAGACCTTTTACCACACCCTGCAGCCATATTACGAACGCGCCCTGAACGGCGAATACGTGGAAGGGGATGTGATTCTTGATGAACACAGGCATCATACCTGCCTGCATTTCAGTGTGTCACCACTGCGCGATGATAGCGGCGAAATTACCGGCCTGGCTCTGCATGCGATTGATACCTCTGAACGCTTACACCTTGCCAATGCCGTGGCTGAACATGAAGACCACTTTAACCAGCTCAGCCAGCTCATGTCTGATGGCTGCCTGCTGATCGAAAGAAATCAAGTGTTGTCCGCTAACCCAATGGCCGCTCAGTTGCTGGGGTTTGCTTTGCCGGATGACATGACAGGTGAAGATTTAGGGCAGCTATTAATAGACAGCAGAAACAACCGCCCTTTTGGTGAGCAACTGGCCGAACTCAGCAACGGCAAAGCCTACCATTGCCTGACCAGTCAACGGTGTCAGGTTGAAAATGTACTGACGCTGACCCTGAAAGACACCCTGGTCGTTGGCTCACCCGCCAGTCTGGTTGTCCTGAGACAGCCACAGACACAACAAGTCCAACCCGAACAGGTAGAACAGCTGATTCATACCGACCCGCTGACAGGTTTGTATAACCGCCACGGATTCAGCCGTCGTCTGGAACAGATGATCAACCGGCAGACCCCGTTAGTCATGCTGTATCTGGACATAGATAATTTCAAAAACATCAACGATTCGCTGGGGCACCACATTGGCGATCGGGTGCTGCAGGAAATCTCCCAGCGCCTGCGTCAGTTGTTGCCGGAGAACGCTGTGATAGGTCATCTGGGTGGCGATGAATTCGGCATTCTGCTGCCCGGTCCCATCCATGCGGAAATTGGCGAACAGGTCTCGAAAAAGATTATTGCCCTAGTCAATCAACCCTTCGACCTGATGCACTTCAGCAAGCATCTGGCCTGTTCGATCGGGATGGTGAACTACCCGGGCAACGGCAGTGATGCACGTTTACTGCTGCAGCATGCCGATACCGCTATGTATGAAGCCAAGAATCGCGGGCGTAACCGTCTGGTCACCTTTGACGAGACCATGAACAAAGAAGCAAGAATGCGGTTGTGGCTGGAAATTGAACTGCAGAAAGCCCTACAGAATAAAGGGCTGGAAGTCTGGTATCAGCCTAAAGTCAGTGCGAGGGATTTCTCCATTCACGGTGCCGAAGCTCTGGTGCGCTGGAAACACCCTATTGAAGGTTACATCAGCCCGGCCCAGTTTATTCCGGTTGCTGAACGCTCAGGCCTGATCGAACAGCTCGGCCAGGTTGTGATGAAAGAAGTCTTCACCACAGTTAAATACTGGAAAAGACAGGGGATCCTTCAGGGCCGGGTGGCTATCAACCTGTCACCCCAGCAATTTGGTAATCCCAACCTGATTCAGTATGTCTCAGACTTGCAGCGAGCCACAGGTGTCAACCCGGATGATATCACTTTTGAACTGACTGAAAGTGCCATGCTGGGAGAAAACGAACACACCATACAAATGTTGAACGCCATCAAAAAACTCGGTTTTGCCCTATCGATTGATGATTTTGGGACCGGCTACTCCTCTTTGTCTTATCTGGCCCGATTCCCGCTGGACGAGCTCAAAATCGACCGGGCATTTATCAAAGATCTGGAGACTGTGCCTAAGCAACTGACCCTGATCGAAAACATCATCAATCTGGGTAAGTCGCTGAATATGAGTGTCGTCGCTGAAGGCGTAGAAACGCGCCAGCAGGCCGCCCTGCTATCCAATCTCAATTGTGATTACATCCAGGGCTTTCACTTTTTCCGCCCGCTGCCGAAAAATGATCTGGAAACCATACTGATGAAAAACTTCCGCGGCAGATTTTAAGCCTGCTGCACAGCCATCATACTTGCTGTGCCACAATCTCTTCTGTCCTGCGCAGCAGGTAATCCTTGAACGCCTGACAGCGAGCAGGCATTGGATGCCTGGGGCGAAAGTACAGATTGATGTCAAACTGGCTGGCAACATAATCAGTCAGTAGCACAGTTAATGCGCCTGAGGCCAGAGCGTCCTTAATCACAGAATGCGGCAAGTAGGCAACACCGGCTCCTCTGATTGCCATATCGCGCAGTATCTCACTGTTATCACATTCCAGCGCATCGCTGATAGCCACAGCGCGGTTAATACCATTTAAACGGAAATACCAGCGATTGCCTCCAACCAGTGAACTGGCATACAGGCAGCGGTGATCTCTTAAATCTTCCGGTTCCATTGGTTTACCGCACCGTGCCAGATAGCCTGGCGACGCGCAGGCGTATAGCGGTTCACTGAGCAACAACCGGCGGATCAGCAAAGAATCTTTCTCTTCGGTTTCCCGGTTAGTAGCTTTGGCCCGGATAATAAAATCCACATGTAACGGATCTGTCTCCCCTGCTTCAATAAACAAACGAAAGTTCACCTGGGGATGCATTTCCATGTATTCCGCAATGATTTCACGCAGATAATAACTGGCGTACAGCGGTGTCGATGAGATACTGATAATTCCCCGCTGTTCATCTGCCATACTGCCCACTTCAGCGCAGATGGTATCAATTTCCGGCAACAGGGAAGAAAAACGACGGTACAGCATCTCTCCGGCATCCGTCGGTACAAGTTGGCGGGTACTGCGCTTGATCAACTCGACGGCCATCAGCCCTTCCAGCTCCTTTACCCACCGGCTGGCCGCCGCCGCGGAAATACCCCACACTTCCGCAGCCTCGCGAAACGAGCCATGCTGAATAACGGAACAGAAAAACACGATTTTATCTAATTGTTGCTGGCGAGGATTAATCCCGACCAGTGACTGGGTCATAGCACATTCCTTATGGTTTGAACTCCCACCCGACCCCGCTTTTCAGGCAAGGACCGGGGTTAATGAGCCTCAATAATGCCTGCGCAATCCTGGCTGAACTAACACCGGCACCTCGTCTTACAGCTCGCTTCACAGTCTTATGACCCACATCCCGCTATTTAAACGGTTTTCTGCCCGAACTGAGGAGAAAATATCTCTGCTGACATCAAGCTCAGACCGGGATCAATCACCGGAGTGAATGACATATGTGCCAGAATATCACGCTCAAGATCCACGCCTGGCGCAATTTCTTCCAGCACCAGACCTTGCGGTTCAAGCCGGAACACGGCACGTTCAGTAATATAGCGCACCGGTTGCATGGTCTGGATGGCCCGTGAAGCGGAAAACGTAATCTGTTCAGCTGTCTCAACAAACTTACTCTGACGCCCTTCCTTCAGAATATGCAGCTCGCCGTTCCTGACGGCGATCTCCAACCCAGCGGCTGTAAAAGTGCCACAGAAAAACAGAGACTTAGCATGCTGACTGATGTTGATAAAACCACCACAGCCCGGCAATTTATCGCCAAAACGGGACACATTGATATCGCCGCGGGCAGAGCACTGTGCCAGGCCGAGAAAGGCCTGATCGATCCCGCCGCCATCATAAAAATCGAACATCTGATCCTGAGTAATGATGGCCTGCGGGTGCCTGCTGGCACCAAAATCCAGCCCGCTGGCCGGCAGACCGCCGATAGCGCCGGGCTCGACGGTGAGAGTCATGGTATCCAGGATACCCAGCTTACCGGCAACAATTGCAATGTACTCAGGCACGCCAATCCCCAGATTCAGTACAGCGCCGGGCGTCAGCTCCTGCACGGCGCGGCGGGCAATAAGGGTTTTGGCATCCAGTTGTTCCGGCAGACTATCCCGGTGCTCTACCTGATGTTCGCCTGAACCTGCCCGTCCGACAAAATCGGGATTGAAACGGGTGGCAAAGGTCTGCATGTGCTCCGCTTCATCATTGCAAAGCACAATAGCGTCGACAAAAATGCCCGGAATTTTGATGCTATGAGGATCGAGTGTACCGGACGGCACCAGCCGTTTGACCTGCACGACCACTTTGCCGCCCTGATTACGGGCTGCCTGCGCTGCGGCCAGATTTTCCACCACCAGACACTCATCTTCCATCGTGATATTGCCGTTGTCATCTGCCGTTGTGCCGCGCAAAATCGCCATATCCACCGGCAGGCGCTGGTAGAACAGGTATTCTTCACCATTGATCTCCAGCACAGACACCAGATCGTCGCGGGTTATCGCATTAATCTTGCCGCCTTCAAGCCGGGGATCGACAAAGGTTCCCAGCCCGGTTGTTGTCACTGTCCCGGGCTTACCTGCTGCCGTATCGCGCAAGAGGTGTGAAATCACCCCCTGTGGCAGGTTGTACGCCTCAATCTCATTGCTCAGGGCCAGCTTTTGCAGGTCGGGCACCAGACCCCAGTGGCCGCCAATCACCCGCTTAACCATGCCCGGCCTGGCCAGATGATTCGCCGCCCGTCCTTGTCCGTCTCCCTGACCGGCTGCAAAGATCAATGTCAGATCACGGGGTGAGGTTTCGCTGTCGTAGCGTTCACCCAAGGCCCTGATGATCGACTCTGGTACCACGGAACCGATAAATCCCCCCAGCATGACGGACTGTCCGTCGGTGATCCATGCCGCGGCTTCTTCAGCCGTAAGTTGGGTAACTGCCATGCGCAACTTCCTTTTACCGTGCAATTGCCTGAAGTGTATGAATCCCATCCCCTTGCTTTAATAGCTACAGATGAAATTGTGTTTTTCGAAACTGGCCACAACCAGCCACAAACACGTGATAACATATTGAAATAAATAAAAAATATCATTATCAATTAAAGCAGGGGCTGCGATTTACACCTGGTATAGCATGATGCGTCTCGCACTTTACCGCTGAATATAAAAATTGGACCGACCAGTGATGTTTTCAATCACGACTGGGAGGTCTAGGATGTTAACGACCTGTTATAACTATAACCATGAAACGGAGAGAGAATATGGATGTTGCCGTGATACTGCTCACGCTTGTGGGTTTGATGTACTTTGCCTACCGAGGCGTGTCAGTTCTGATCCTCGCCCCCATTTTAGCCATGGCCGCTGCACTGCTTACCAGCGATTTCCCTTTTTTGTATGCACTGTCTAATGTCTTCATGCCTGCCGCAGCCAATTACATCAAACTGTACTTCCCCATCTTCATCGCCGGGGCAATCTTTGGCAAGCTGATGGGCGCATCGGGTGCCGCCCGTGCTTTATCTCGTTTTATCATTCAGCATCTGGGCACCAAACACGCGATATTGTCTGTCGTGCTGGCTACCGCTTTGCTGACGTACGGCGGCGTGTCACTCTTTGTGGTGGTCTTTGCCATGTATCCGATTGGTGCAGCCACTTTCCGCGCAGCCGGCATTCCTAAGCGCCTGCTGCCTGCGGCGATCACTCTGGGTGCTTTCACCTTTACCATGACGGCGTTGCCGGGTACGCCGCAGTACCTGAACACCATGCCAACCATACCGTTCGGCACCACTATTTACGCGGCACCGGCCTTGGGCTTGCTGGCCGGTACTATGATGCTGGTGCTGGGAGTATTGTGGATCAAATACCGCGCCCAGAAGGCCATTGCGGCTGGTGAAAATTACGGTGACCATGATGAAAGTGATAAAGATCTGGATGACAGCACAGCAACACCGAGCGTGTTGATGGCACTGGTTCCGATTCTGATGGTGTTCGTCATCAACTTTGTACTGACCAATATTTACTTCAAATCACCCGCTGTGATTGCCGAATATGAAACCCTGGACACACGGATCAACGGTACCTGGCCTGTGATCATCGCGCTGGCTATCGCCATTATCTTCATGCTGGTGAGCTATCGCCGCTACCTGTTTGATACCAACAAGCACGTCTTCGACGGTTCGGTGGGCTCTCTGCTACCCATTTTCAACACAGCTTCTGAGGTAGGCTATGGTGCAGTGATTACTGCCCTGTCGGCCTTTGTGATTATCAAAGCCGGTATTGCCGCCATTGATATTCCGGATCTGTTCAAAGTGGCGCTCACCTCGACCAGTCTTGCCGGTATTATTGGTTCGTCGTCAGGCGGCACAGGTATGGTGCTGGCTCTGCTGGGTAATGATTTCCTGAGTACCGGAATAAACCCTGAAGTGCTGCATCGCGTGATCTTGCTGGCTGCAGGCGGGCTGGATACACTGCCGCACTGTGGTGCTGTGATTACTTTGCTGGCGGTTTGTCGCCTGACTCACAGACAGAGCTATGGTGATATTGCCGTGGTAACTATGGCGATTCCGCTGATGGCGGCCTTTACTGTCATAGTGGTACACCTCAGTACCGGTCTGGTCTGACAGCCCCAGATCAACAACGCCCCGAATAATACGGGGCGTTGTTATTAGCCGGTTTTCTTAATTATTTTATACTGTTATTCGCTGCGGCAAGGCTGAATATAGATGGCATCTGACGGAAAACGGCCATCCTGGCTGGGATGCTGACGGTGTAATCGACACAAATCCTGAAAAATGCTGATCGCTGTAACTGTAAATGCTTCAGCCTGCCAGCTATCATCCTGCTTAATCTCAATCATCACTTTGTCACCCTGGCTGACATGCTCAGGTAAGCGAATGTCGTAGGTATGGCTGAATGCCAGCAACCAGTAATTGTCGACAGTCACCAGACGGCCTTCGCCCGGCGTGGATACCGAGTAGACATAGTCGAGCTGCTGTGCTTTGGCTACGCTGACTGCCACCATTGCCATTAACGTGAAAGCGATATAAAGCCTGAACATAACCGCCACCTGCAAAGCACTCTTTCTAACACTATAGTGATTGCAGCTGGCCAGTATTTTCTTAACTCAGCGACTGGGCGGCTTAAAGTTCATCGCCTACGCCGCCGATGGTATCCTCTTCGCCCTGCAAACTCGCCAGTAAACGATTGAGTTCCAGAGTCGCAAACCTGTGCTCAACAAACTCGTAGACATTGCCAGCTAAAGCCAGTTTGTACAGCTGAACAGCTTCCGCATACTGGTTGTTATGCTGATAACGCTTGGCCATGTAGAAGTAGCTCTCAGTTAAACGCTCCGCCATCTGTTCATTGGTTTCACTGTTTGTCACTATGCCATCGAGAAGCTGTTGTTCCGATTCGCCGCCAAGCAGCATACCGGCAATGTTCCAGCCCCAGTCTTCGCGTTCTGCCCGGTCAAACCGGTTCTGCAGACTCTGTTTGGCTTTGTCCGGCTCTGATTCCAGCTCAACCATATACAGCCAGATAGCACGGTAAGGATCATTGGGATCCTGCTGATAATGCGCCAGTAAATCCTGTTTGGCTAAGTCAAAACGACCGCCATAATACAGCGCGATACCGCGGTTTCGCTGTGCAAACGGATGGCTGACATCCAGTTCCAGTGCAGAGTCAAACGCCTCGTAGGCCGCGTCAAAATGCGCACTCTGAGTAAAATATACCCCAAGAATATTAAAAATATCAGGCTGTGCAGGATACAGAGACAGCGACTGGTTAAAGTCCAGCCGGGCCAGATCACGCAGGCCAATGCCATCATGAAGCAGCCCGCGCTCATAGTAGATCTGCGAACGGGTTTCATCGTTAAGATCACTGCGTCCCAACAGCTGATCAATACGCGCCAACTGGATTTGTTGCTGTATGGTTGGCTGCAGCGGGACCGCAATCAACGGCTGCTCCCAGCTGGAATAGGTACTCGTAGAACACCCAGCCAACATAACGGCCATCGCAATGGCTACGTACTTACACCTCTTTGCAAACAATGCCATTCTCCCCTGCCCGTGCGAACCCGTTGCCGCCCATCAACACTTGATGAGCCAAAGGTAGCGATTCGGTTTTGATAGTTCATTGGTATAAAAAAGGGGCTGTCACAGCCCCACTTTTATTACTTAATGAAGACAGGCTTATCCAGATGGATTAAGCATCTTCACCAGCGGCTGGTGCCTGCTCAGGCTGTGCTTCCTTCATGCTCAGACGGATGCGGCCCTGACGGTCGATTTCCAGCACTTTGACCTGTACTTCCTGACCCATTTGCAGGTAATCAGAAACCTTCTCAACACGCTCCTGAGCGATTTGAGAAATGTGTACCAGGCCTTCTTTTGTACCGATAACAGAAACAAAAGCACCAAAATCAACAATTCGCACTACTTTACCAGTATAGATGCGGCCAACTTCAACGTCTGCGGTGATTTCTTCGATACGGCGAATCGCTTCTTTCGCAGCAGTCCCTTCGGTTGCTGCAATTTTCACTGTGCCGTCGTCTTCGATTTCAATCGTTGTACCGGTTTCTTCAGTCAGCTGACGAATTACCGCACCACCTTTACCGATCACATCTTTGATCTTCTCTGGGTTGATCTTCATCGTGTGGATACGAGGAGCAAACTGAGAAATGTCATCGCGAGCAGTGCTGATAGCCTGATCCATCACACCCAGGATGTGAATACGGGCGCCTTTAGCCTGATTCAGAGCAATCTGCATGATCTCTTTAGTAATACCTTCGATCTTGATATCCATCTGCAGTGCAGTAATACCGTCGTTAGTACCGGCCACTTTAAAGTCCATGTCACCCAGGTGATCTTCATCGCCCAGAATATCAGACAGAACCACGAAATCGTCGCCTTCTTTCACCAGACCCATAGCGATACCCGCTACAGAAGCTTTGATTGGCACACCGGCATCCATCAGAGCCAGAGAGGTACCACATACAGACGCCATAGAAGATGAACCGTTTGATTCAGTGATCTCAGATACCACACGTACAGTGTACGGGAACTCGTCAACCGATGGCATTACTGCCTTGATACCACGCTTAGCCAGTTTACCGTGGCCGATTTCACGACGCTTAGGCGAACCCACAAAGCCAGTTTCACCTACACAGTATGGAGGGAAGTTGTAGTGCAGCAGGAAGTGTTCTTTACGCTCACCGGTCAGCTCGTCCAGGATCTGCGCGTCACGCTGCGTACCCAGAGTGGCAGAAACCAACGCCTGCGTTTCACCACGGGTAAACAGTGATGAACCATGAGTACGTGGCAGTACACCAGTACGAACGTCCAGAGCACGAACCATGTCTTTTTCACGGCCATCAATACGCGGGTTACCGGCAATGATGCGGCTGCGAACCACGTTCTTCTCCAGAGAGCCCAGCATATCGCGGACTTCGCGCTCATCCAGTGCTGCATCTTCTGCCAGCAGTTCAGCTACCACGTCAGCTTTGATGGTGCCCACTTTCTCGTAACGCGCCATCTTTTCAGTGATTTGGTAAGCTTCTGTCAGACGACCTTCTGCTTTTTCAGCCACGCGTGCTTTCAGCTCGGTGTTAACAGCCGGAGCCACCCAATCCCACGCCGGGGTTGCCACTTCTGCAGCGAATTCTTTGATGGCGTTGATCACAGTTTGTTGCTGGTCATGACCAAAAACAACCGCTTGCAGCATTTGCTCTTCAGTCAGGCGGTCTGCTTCTGATTCAACCATCAGAACTGCGTTATCTGTACCGGCAACAACCAGATCCAAACGGCTCTCAGCCAGTTCTTTGTTACTTGGGTTCAGCACAAGCTGGTCATTGATGTAACCCACACGGGCTGCACCGATTGGACCGTTGAAAGGAATACCTGAGATAGCCAGAGCGGCAGAGGTACCAATCATGGTCACGATATCTGGGTTAACGTCCGGGTTAACAGAAACCACAGTCGCAATCACCTGTACTTCGTTTTTGAACGCATCAGGGAACAACGGACGGATTGGACGGTCAACCAGACGGGCTGTCAGGGTTTCATTTTCAGAAGGACGGCCTTCACGTTTGAAGAAACCACCCGGGATTTTACCGGCAGCGTAAGTACGCTCCTGGTAGTTAACAGTCAGAGGGAAAAAGTCCTGGCCTTCTACCGCTTCTTTTTTGCCCACAACAGAAACGAAGACGGAAGTGTCATCCATGCTAGCCATTACAGCGGCAGTAGCCTGACGCGCCATCACACCGGTTTCCAGTGTTACGGTATGGTTGCCGTACTGGAAGGTTTTAACGATAGGATTCACGTGAATTTCCTTAAAATATTGATCTGCTTTTCTATTTGCGTCTGTAAGTATATCCGACACAGCAAAAAGCGTCATGTGAAGTGGGGTACTTTAAGCACATTTCACGCATCGCGACTAATGGCAAAAGCCGATTTGGGCAGCCTCTGTCAATAGCCGCGACCTCTAGGTCGACGAAAACGACTCGTGAACGCTATTCAGTACCGTTTTAAAACAACTTTCCAGTCAGAGATTGGCATCTCCGACCGACAGATGCAAAAAAGAAAGGAGCCAATCGGCTCCTTTCTTCCAGCAATCTTAGCGACGCAGACCCAGACGCTCGATCAGAGACTGGTAACGACCCAGATCTTTGCCTTTCAGGTAGTCCAGCAGCTTACGACGACGAGAAACCATGCGCAGCAGACCACGACGGCTGTGGTGATCGCCTTTGTGCTCTGCAAAGTGACCTTGCAGGTGGTTGATCTGTGCAGTCAGCAGTGCAACCTGAACTTCAGGTGAACCCGTGTCGTTTGCGCCTTGCGCGTATTCAGCAACGATAGTTGCTTTAGTTTCTGCATTCAGAGACATAACTCATTCCTAATACAAAATAGTAAAATTTGTGCCAGCCAATCTCTGATTCAGCCGGCACCCGAGCCGCGAATTATACGCACCTGTCCGGAAGGCCGCAAGCGGAATATGATTCACCAGACAGGCCGCTGAGCGGCTTATTTTTCTTCGTCAGCCTTGTCACGATTGGCCAGCACACGCTTAGGCGCCACCATGTTTTCGGCATTGATTTCACCCACACCGATAAAATCACGTTGCTCACCAGCCGTCAGCCGAACCAATGTGCCTGCATCAGGAACACGACCGGCCTGAACTGGCTGGCCATGGAGTACATAACTGGCGACACCCGGCAGTAAGTTCACTTCCGGTAAATCCTGTACTGCCGAGTCTGTTGGCAACAGCAGCGGATCCAGCAGCTCTTTCGGCTGAATATCCTGCTCTCTGGCCTGCTCCAGCAGCGCTTCGAGCTGCTCTAGCGTAACCATTTTGTCCAGCGGGTACTTAGAGACACCGATACGGCGCAGATAAGTGACATGTGCTCCGCAGCCCAGCATCTCGCCCAGATCATCAACGATAGTGCGGATATAAGTGCCTTTCGAGCAATGGACTTCCATCTCAACTTCGTTGTCGCTAAAGCGCAGCAGTGAGATTTCATACACTGTGATATCGCGGGCTTCACGGGGTACTTCTTTGCCTTCACGGGCATATTCGTACAACGGGCGTCCCTGATATTTCAGCGCCGAAAACATAGACGGTATTTGCTTGGTTGTCCCACGGAACTTGGCAATACAACGTTCCAGCAGACCACGGTCTACCTTCACTTCGCGCGTTTCGACCACTTCGCCATCCGAATCCGAGGTATTGGTACGCTCGCCCAGCTTGGCGATGACCCGATAACGCTTATCTGAATCCAGCAGGAACTGGGAAAACTTGGTGGCTTCCCCCAGGCAGATTGGCAACATACCCGTCGCAAGCGGATCCAAAGCGCCGGTATGGCCTGCTTTTTCCGCAAAAAAGATACGTTTTACTTTTTGCAGGGCATCATTTGATGTGATGCCGCCCGGCTTATCCAGCAGCAGAACACCGTCTACCGGACGCCCTTTACGACGACGCGCCATCAGCTATCCTCACCTTCATCCTTAGGTTCGTCAACGCGGCGTGCTTCGTCATCACGAACAACCTTGCTTACCAGGTTGGAGATGCGCATGCCTTCGGTCAGTGACTGGTCGAAAATAAAGTTCAACTCAGGTGTCACTCGCAGACGGATTTGCTTACCCAGCAGTGAACGAATGTAAGGTGCCATTTCGCGCAACGCTTCCAGGCTGTCTTCCGGTGTTTGTTCACCGATAGTCAGGAAGGTGACATAAACTTTGGCGTATCCCATATCACGGGAGACTTCCACACTGGAAATTGTCGCCATGCCAATGCGGGGATCTTTAATTTCGCGTTGCAGAATCACTGCCAGCTCTTTTTGCAGCTGCTGAGCAACACGTTGTGTACGGCTGAATTCTTTAGCCATTTGATTCTCTCTCTAAAAGTCGGCCGCCTACCTCGACACAAAGGGGAGCCGAAGCTCCCCAGTGTTTATTCCAGGTCAGCGAGCAACCTGATTAATCCAGCGTACGCTGAATTTCAACGATTTCGAAAACTTCAATCTGGTCACCAACGCGAACATCATTGTAGTTCTTCACGCCGATACCACACTCGTAACCGTTCTTCACTTCTTGTACGTCATCTTTAAAGCGACGCAGTGATTCCAGCTCACCTTCGTAAATAACAATGTTATCACGCAGTACACGAATTGGGTTGTTGCGCTTGATGGTACCTTCGGTAACCATACAACCTGCAATTGCGCCCAGTTTCGGTGACTTGAACACATCACGCACTTCAGCCAGACCGATGATTTCCTGCTTGAACTCAGGGGACAGCATGCCGCCCATCGCTGCTTTCACTTCATCAATCAGCTGATAGATGATGGAATAGTAGCGCAGATCCAGGTTCTCAGCTTCGATAGTCTTACGGGCTGACGCATCAGCACGAACGTTGAAGCCAAGCAGAATAGCGTTAGACGCTGCAGCCAGTACGGCGTCAGTTTCAGTGATACCACCTACGCCAGAACCGACGATGTTCACTTTCACTTCTTCAGTTGACAGCTTGCGCAGTGAATCGGCAATTGCTTCCACAGAGCCCTGTACGTCAGCTTTCAGCACAACATTCAGTTCAGCCACTTCACCTGCAGTCATGTTAGAGAACATATTCTCCAACTTGGCTTTCTGCTGGCGAGCCAGTTTCACATCGCGGAACTTACCTTGACGGTAAAGTGCAACTTCACGCGCTTTACGTTCATCACGTACAACTGTCGCTTCGTCACCAGAAGACGGTACACCTGACAGACCCAGAATCTCAACCGGGATAGATGGACCTGCTTCTTCAATTTCACGGCCCAGTTCATCACGCATAGCACGCACGCGACCATATTCCAGGCCACACAGTACGATGTCACCTTTGCGTAGCGTACCTTCCTGAACCAGCACAGTCGCAACCGGACCACGGCCTTTATCCAGGCGGGATTCAACCACGACACCTTTCGCCATGCCTTCAGAAACGGCTTTCAGCTCCAGAACTTCAGCTTGCAGCAGAATCGCTTCCAGCAGACCATCGATGTTCGTACCCTGCTTCGCAGAGATGTGAACAAACATGTTCTCGCCGCCCCACTCTTCCGGCATAACATTGTACTGTGCCAGCTCGTTCTTCACATTGTCTGGGTTAGCATCTTCTTTATCGATCTTGTTCACAGCAACAATCAAAGGAACGCCTGCCGCTTTGGCATGCTGAATCGCTTCTATTGTCTGTGGCATAACGCCATCGTCTGCGGCAACAACCAGGATAACGATATCCGTTGCCTGAGCACCACGGGCACGCATAGCGGTAAACGCGGCGTGTCCAGGGGTATCCAGGAAGGTGATCATTCCGTTGTCAGTTTCAACGTGGTATGCACCAATGTGCTGCGTAATACCACCGGCTTCGCCTGCAGCAACGTGCGCTTTACGGATGTAATCCAGAGTAGATGTTTTACCGTGGTCAACGTGACCCATGATAGTAACAACAGGAGCACGAGGAACAACTGCCAGGTTTTCGTCGCGATCAGACAGTACGGCTTCTTCGAGCTCGTTCTCTTTACGCAGGATAACCTTGTGGCCCATTTCTTCAGCAACCAGCTGCGCGGTTTCCTGATCGATAACCTGGTTGATGGTGGCCATAGCGCCAAGCTTCATCATCACTTTGATGACTTCAGCCGCTTTCACCGCCATCTTGTTGGCCAGTTCAGCAACCACTATGGTTTCACCGATCACAACATCCGCTTTAGCAACGGTGGCTGTTTTGTCGAAACCATGACGCATTGATGTAGGCTTGCTCATTTGCTGTTTGCCACGACCACGCTGGTTACGGCCGCCACGCTGAGGCATCGCACGCTCACGCGGCTCATCACCCTTAGGACCGCTGGCAGCTTTTTTCTTCTTAGCACGGCGGCGAGATTCTTCCTCGCGGCGGTCTTGTTCATCTTCCGCCGCACGGGCATAGGTGGAGGTAGTCGTGTGGTAGTCTGATTGTTCCATAGCACCTGTTTCCTGGTCCTTTTTCGACCAGTTCTTTTCATTGATTTCTGCCATTTTGCGTGCCTCTTCTAGCTGACGCTGACTGTCTTCCTCGGCTTTACGCTTGGCTTCCTCTTCCCGGCGGCGTTGCAGTTCTTCAGCTTCTTTTTTAGCCTGTTGCTCAGCAGCGCGTTTCGCTTTCTCTTCTGCCTGACGTGGATTGGTATCCACGGCATCACGATTAGCTTGCTTCTCCGACTGCTGGGCTTTCTCTTCTGCTAAGCGTTTTGCTTCCGCTTCACGCTGAGCTTTTTCTTCAGCTTCACGTTTAGCACGCTCTTCAGCTTCGCGCTTCGCTGCTTCTTCTGCAGCACGCTTAGCGTCCTCTTCAGCCTTGCGCGCGTCTTCCGCACGCTGCTCTTCTTCAAGGGCTGAACGCTTGACATAGGTGCGCTTTTTACGCACCTCTACTTGAATGTTTTTACTCTTTCCGCCTGTACCCGATACACTCAGCGTGCTACGGGTTTTGCGTTGCAGAGTCAGGCGGGTCGGTGCCTCGTCAGTGTTACCACCGTGTTCTTTCTTCAGGTGGCTCAACAGAGACTCTTTTTCCTGTTGGTTGACACTGTCTTCAGCTTTTTTGCTGATACCAGCATCGGCAAACTGTTGAAGCAAACGATCAATCGGGGTACCGATTTCTTCGGCAAGTGCCTTAATTGAAACCTCTGACATGCTGCTCCTCCCTTGCTAATTAATTATGCTTCGTCGCTGAACCAGCAGATATTACGGGCAGCCATGATCAATTCACCCGCGCTGGTTTCATTCAGGCCTTCGATGTCCAGTAGGTCATCAGTACCTTGGTCAGCCAGATCTTCCAGCGTACAGATACCTTTAGCGGCCAGTTTGAACGCCAGGTCGCGTTCCATACCATCCAGGCTCAGCAGGTCTTCGGCAGGCTCAACCCCATCCAAAGACTCTTCCTGCGCAAGGGCAATAGTGGTCAGTGCTTCTTTCGCACGGTTACGCAATTCGTTAACCGTATCTTCGTCCAGGCCGTCAATTGACATTAATTCCTGAACAGGTACATAGGCTACTTCTTCCAGGCTGGTAAAGCCTTCTTCAACCAGAACGATCGAGAATTCTTCATCGATTTCCAGGTATTTAACAAACAGATCAATCGACGCCTGCGCTTCGGCCTGGTGCTTTTTCTGCAGATCTTCCACAGTCATCACATTCAGCTCCCAGCCTGTCAGGACAGATGCCAGTCGAACGTTTTGACCGCTACGACCGATGGCCTGCGCCAGATTGTCTTTCTCAACCGCGATATCCATGGTGTGGTTGTCTTCATCAACGATGATAGAGCTCACCTCAGCCGGTGCCATAGCATTGATAACGTACTGAGCGGCGTTTTCGTCCCACAGTACGATATCGATACGTTCACCACCCAGCTCACCGGATACCGCCTGAACACGCGCACCACGCATACCAACACAAGCACCGACAGGATCGATACGTTTGTCATTGGTTTTCACTGCAATCTTGGCACGAGAGCCAGGATCACGGGCAGCGCCCATCAGTTCGATCATCTCTTCACCGATTTCCGGTACTTCGATGCGGAACAATTCAGACAGCATTTCAGGCTTAGAACGAGTCATGAACAACTGGAAACCACGCGCTTCCGGGCGCACAGCATACAGCAGACCACGTACGCGGTCACCTGGACGGAAGTTTTCACGTGGCAACTGGTCTTCACGCAGAATCACAGCTTCAGCGTTGTTACCCAGATCAACAATAATGGCATCGCGGTTGACTTTCTTCACCACGCCGGTGATCAGCTCACCTTCATTATCGATAAACTGTTCAACGATCTGCGCACGCTCAGCTTCACGCACTTTCTGTACGATAACCTGTTTTGCCGTTTGAGTAGTGATGCGGTCAAAGGTTACAGAATCAATCTGCTCTTCAACATAATCACCCAGCTCTACAGTTTCATCGTCATACTGCGCGGCTTCCAGAGTCATTTCCAGAGTTGGCGCCGTTACTTCATCCACGGCTTTCCAGCGACGGTAAGTATCGAAGTCGCCCGTTTTACGATCAATCGCAACACGCACGTCAATTTCAGCTTCGTACTTTTTCTTTGTTGCTGTTGCCAGTGCGATCTCCAATGCTTCGAAGATACGCTCACGCGGAACAGCTTTCTCGTTGGATACCGCTTCAACGACAGCCAAGATTTCTTTGTTCATTTCTAATGCCCCAATTTAGCGGTTAGAATTTTGGAACCAGGTTGGCTTTGGCAATATTGCTAAGCGCAAAGGTTTCTTCATCGCCTTTCACGTTCAACGTGACTAGCTCACCGTCAACGGCAACAATGTCACCTTTCCACTTACGGCGATTGTTCATCGCCATTTTCAGGACCAGGCTGACCTCGTGGCCAATAAACTGCTCATAATGTGCCGCTCTGAACAGCGGACGTTCCAGACCCGGGGAAGAAACCTCCAGGTTATAAGCAACAGTAATAGGATCTTCAACATCCATCACTGCACTGATCTGACGGCTCACGTCGGCACAATCATCGACTGTGATACCGTTTTCGTGGTCAATGAACACACGCAACGTGGAATGTTCACCCGCACGAATAAACTCCAGACCCACCAGTTCATAGCCCAAGGCAGTAACTGGCGCTTCCAGTAGTTCAGTTAGTTGCATCTCTAAAGCGGTCAAGACAACCCCCTGGAAACAAAAAAAGGGCATTAAAGCCCAGTAGATACCTGAATGGTCATGTTTCAGATAATAAAAAACCCCGAATTACGGGGTTTATTATCTCTGGACCCTGATAGCTAAAACCTCTTAAGGTTATAGCAGAAAAACGAAATCGATTCTGTTCCGGGAATCGTCGTCTTTCAAAACTCGGTTATGGCGCCGGTTTAATCTGGGCGGCAATCCATCGATGGCCTGAGAAAATAACTCAAACCTTCGTCCAAGTTGGTTGCGGGGGCCGGATTTGAACCGACGACCTTCGGGTTATGAGCCCGACGAGCTACCAAGCTGCTCCACCCCGCGTCCGTAATTCTGAGAGCGATTATATCTCTCAGTGGTTACTCTTTCAAGTAACGGAAACAATGGTGCCGAGAAGGGGACTTGAACCCCTACACCTTACGGCACTAGCACCTCATGCTAGCGTGTCTACCAATTTCACCATCTCGGCAAATCTGTTAATTACTGAGGAATATCGCTATTTACAGGCGCTTGCTCAGTTGTATCAACAGCTTGTTCTTGCTGTGCTGGGGCACTTAAGTTTTCCCAGCCACTTGTTGCATCCGCTTGTTTTGCGCTTAAATTGCCCAGAACCAAGCTGATCACAAAAAATACAGTTGCAAAAATTGCAGTCATTCGGGTCAAAAAATTACCAGAGCCGCTGGCACCGAACAAAGTTCCTGATGCACCAGCCCCGAATGAGGCTCCCATATCTGCGCCTTTACCCTGTTGAACCAGAACCAGGCCAATTACACCAAGCGCAGCCAACAGATAAATCACAAGTAGAATTTCGTACATGGGTTCCACCTATGTTCCATAGTGTTGTGCCGGCTTTGCAACAGCAGTGCCAGCGCACCCCTTTGTCAGGAGCGAGGGAATACTAGCGAATGCCGACAGGAGTGACAAGCGATTTTTCTCAGAATGTAGTGATTGATGAATCGCTTGTGTAATAAATAAACAGTTTTCAGATAAGGATTCCGGTTAAAGACTGACAAACCGGAATCCCTTTCAAGGCAAGCTGTTAACAGCACTCTTTCACAGCAGCAGCAATCGACAAGGCCGAATCACTCACCAGAGTACCGTCTTCACCTTCAACCATGACACGAATGAGCGGCTCAGTACCAGATTTACGCAATAATACGCGACCACGCTCACCGAGTTTCGCTTCTGCGGCTGCTTTTGCGCTCAGTACCGCCTCAGATTCCAATGGGTTGGAATCGCCAGAGAAACGGACATTTTCCAGCACTTGCGGGAACATTGTCAGCCCTTCACACAAGGTTTTGAGTGACAATTTACTGCTGACAATTGAGGCCATCACCTGCAGGCCAGCCACTATGCCGTCACCTGTCGTCACTTTGTCCAGCACTATGACATGGCCAGAGTTTTCCGCGCCAATGGTCCACTGGTTTTTAACCAGCTCTTCCATCACATAGCGATCGCCGACCTGAGCGCGAACAAACGGGATACCCAGATTTTTCAGCGCCAGCTCCATCCCCAGGTTTGTCATTAATGTACCTACGACGCCCCCTTTCAGCTCGCCACGACGCAATGCATCACGGGCAATGATATACGCAATCTGGTCACCGTCGACCTTGTTACCGTCTTCATCGACCATGATCACCCGGTCACCATCACCGTCCAGTGCAATACCGAAATCCGCTTTTTCCTGCAGGACTTTAGCCTGCAAGGCGCGCACATCCGTAGCCCCGACCTCGGCGTTGATATTAATACCATTTGGCTCGCAGCCCAGTGTGATTACTTCCGCACCCAGCTCGCGAAAGACGTTCGGCGCAATGTGATAAGTGGCACCGTGAGCGCAGTCGACAACAACCTTATAGCCTTCCAGACTCAAATGGGATGGAAACGTTCCCTTGCAAAATTCGATGTAACGGCCGGCCGCATCGTTAATCCGATAGGCTTTGCCGAGGCTGGCAGATTCGACACAGACCAGTTCTTTATCCATTTCAGCTTCGATGGCCGCTTCTACAGCGTCAGGCAGTTTGGTCCCCTCAGACGAGAAGAACTTGATACCGTTGTCATAATACGGGTTATGAGAGGCCGAAATCACAATGCCTGCTTCAGCACGAAATGTCCGCGTCAGATAGGCCACGGCAGGTGTCGGCATTGGCCCGGTAAATGCGGCCTGCAAACCTGCGGCGGCCAAACCGGCTTCCAGTGCAGATTCCAGCATATAACCGGAAATACGTGTGTCTTTTCCAATAATGACTTTTTTAGTGCCCTGCTGTGACAACACGCGGCCCGCCGCCCAGCCCAGTTTCAATACAAACTCAGGGGTGATGGGTGACTGGCCAACACGGCCACGGACACCATCGGTGCCGAAATATTTACGTTCAGCCATTAATATTCGCTCCTAGCGCTTTATTTTCCTGTTCAAGCGTCATACGGCAGACAGCCAGTACATCCTGTGTTTCACGGGTATCATGGACACGGATAATCTGGGCGCCTTTCATCGCTGCAATGGCAGCGCAGGCCAGGCTCCCTGCCAGTGCTTCCGCAGGTGTTTTATTCAGTAATTTACAAATCATGGATTTTCTGGACATTCCTACCAGCAGCGGTAAGCCAAACTGATGGAACTGCTCCAAATGTGCCAGCAACTGATAATTGTGTTCCAGGGTTTTACCAAAACCGTACCCAGGATCCAGCAACAGTTGATCACGACGAATACCGGCTTTTTCACAGGCTTGAATGCGCTCCGAAAGAAACGTATTCACATCTGACAGCAGGTCATCATAATGCGGCTGATGCTGCATTGTACGCGGTTGGCCCTGCATATGCATTAAACAAATAGGAACACCGGCAGCCGCAGCGGCTTCCATTGCACCCGGCTCAAGCAGTGCGCGAATATCATTAATTAAATCGGCCCCGGCATTGACGGTTTCAGTCATTACTTGCGCTTTACTGGTATCCACTGAGATCCAGCAATCAAATCGCTGGGCAATTGCTTCCACAATAGGCACAACACGGTCGAGCTCTTCCGCGACTGACACATCGGCCGCACCGGGTCGGGTCGATTCACCGCCAATATCAATGATACTGGTTCCGACGGCCAGCATGTCTTCAACATGTCTTAAGGCGTCGTCCAACTGATTGAATTTACCGCCATCAGAAAATGAATCCGGGGTGAAATTGAGGATTCCCATGGTATGAGGATAAGAAAGGTCTAATGTTTTTTCTTTGCTTTTCAGTAACAAGGCCCATTACTCCTGACTGGGGGAGCGCTCATACTATACCGAGGCTCGCTTGTTTCTTTACAACTGAGAATATCTGACACAGCAGAAACAAAAAACCCCGAGTCACCCCGGGGTTTTATATTCACCGCCAGGCATCAGGCCTGCGGTTTATCATTTTCTTCGCTGTGGTGTGGCTGAACCTGCTCAGGCTTCTCAGCCGGCTTGTCGCTTGCCGCATCATTGGCTTTGTCTTGTGACTCAGGAGCTTCCGCTTTCAGGGTGTCATCTTTGTCACCCCAGCCTTTTGGTGCGCGAATTTCAGATTTACGCTCCATCAGGTCGTCAAGCTGACCCGCATCTATGGTCTCATACTTCATCAATGCATCTTTCATTGAGTGAAGAATATCCATATTACCCGCCAGGATTTCACGCGCTCGCTCATAGTTACGGTCGATAATGGCACGAACTTCAGTATCAATAGTACGCGCAGTATCATCAGACATGTGTTTTGTCTTAGTCACTGAACGACCCAGGAATACTTCACCCTCATCTTCCGCGTACAGCAGAGGACCCAATTTATCCGAGAAGCCCCACTGAGTAACCATTTTACGAGCAATATCAGTCGCACGCTCAATGTCGTTTGATGCACCGGTAGAGACTTTTTCTACCCCGTAGATCAGCTCTTCTGCCAGTCGGCCACCGTACAGGCTGGAAATCATCGACTCCAGATACTCTTTGGAGTGGCTGACGCGATCCTGCTCCGGCAGGTACATGGTCACACCCAGTGCCCGACCCCGAGGGATAATGGACACTTTATAAACCGGGTCATGATCCGGTACCAATCGGCCAATAATGGCATGGCCCGCTTCGTGATAAGCAGTCGATTCTTTCTGCTCTTCAGACATCACCATAGATTTACGCTCAGCGCCCATCATGATCTTGTCTTTCGCCAGTTCGAATTCCACCATAGACACAGTACGCTTGTTGCCACGGGCAGCAAACAGCGCCGCTTCGTTCACCAGGTTGGCCAGATCAGCACCAGAGAAACCTGGCGTACCACGGGCAATCAGTGATGGTTCAACATCCCCATCCAGCGGTACCTTGCGCATGTGCACTTTCAGGATCTGTTCACGGCCACGCACATCGGGCAGACCGACAACGACCTGACGGTCGAAACGACCAGGACGCAACAGGGCCGGGTCCAGAACATCTGGTCGGTTGGTAGCTGCAATCACGATAATACCTTCGTGACCTTCGAAACCATCCATTTCCACCAGCATCTGGTTAAGTGTCTGCTCACGTTCATCGTGACCACCACCAACGCCCGCACCACGCTGACGACCTACTGCATCAATTTCATCGATGAAAATAATACAAGGTGCCGCTTTCTTCGCTTGCTCAAACATGTCACGGACACGGGATGCACCCACACCGACAAACATTTCGACGAAGTCAGAACCAGAGATAGTAAAGAAAGGGACTTTCGCTTCACCGGCTATGGCTTTGGCCAGTAAGGTTTTACCCGTACCAGGAGGACCTACCATCAGCACACCGGTTGGAATTTTACCACCCAGTTTCTGGAAGCGGCTAGGATCACGCAGGTAATCCACCAGCTCTTTCACGTCTTCTTTGGCTTCATCGCAGCCGGCAACGTCGTTGAACGTTGTTTTAATCTGGTCTTCACTCATCATGCGTGCTTTAGATTTGCCGAACGACATGGCACCTTTGCCACCTCCGCCCTGCATCTGGCGCATAAAGAAAATCCAGACCCCGATCAGTAACAGCATCGGGAACCAGGATATGAAGATAGAAGCCAGTAAGCTCGGCTCTTCCGGTGGTGTCCCAACCACTTTTACGTTGGCATTAATCAGATCGTCCAGCAATTTCTGATCATTCAGGACAGGCAAGTAAGTCACATAACGGGTGTTATCACGCTTAAATACCGTAATTTCACGATCACTGAACCGTACTTCCCTAATCTGATCCTGACCGATTTCCCGGACAAAAGTCGTATAGTCGACTTGACGGCCAGCACTATCTCCCGGACCGAAGCTCTGAAAAACAGACATCAGCACCACGGCGATGACTAACCACAAAATCAAGTTTTTTGCCATGTCACTCAAGGTGTTAACCTCGCGATAACTTTAAAGATGAATGTAGGGTACTACAGTTTATAACCTGTAGCCACAATATAGACTTCACGGGAGCGATCCCTGGATGAGTCTGGTTTACGGATTTTAACTGCCTTGAACATGCTGCGCACCTCGGCCAGATACTGATCGAAGCCTTCGCCCTGGAAAACTTTTACCGCAAAACTTCCATTGGGCGCAAGCACCTGCCTGCACATATCTAATGCTAGTTCAACAAGATACATTGCTCTAGGCTGATCTGACGCCAGATTGCCGCTCATGTTCGGCGCCATGTCAGACAAAACAACATCAACCATATCTGGCTGAATTCGCTCAAGTAATGCATCCAGCACAGCTTCTTCACGGAAGTCGCCCTGTAAAAAGCTCACACCAGGCAGGGAATCCATTGGCAGAATATCACAGGCAATCACTTGCCCTGAATCGCCAACAACACTGGCCGCATACTGAGACCAGCCCCCGGGTGCAGCACCCAGATCGACAACTGTCATCCCTGGTTTTAACAACTTATCTTTGCTCTGGATTTCCTCCAGTTTGAAAATGGCTCGGGAACGGTAACCCTTTTTCTGGGCTTCCATGACATACTTATCATCAAAATGTTCCTTCAGCCAGCGTCCAGAACTGGCAGAATGTTTCTTTTTACTCATGCATTACCCAATGCGAATCAACCCAACAGCCGATGGTTCCCGTTCTGGTTCAGCAGTACTACTTTTACTGTGGCCCAGAGTTGGCAGGAACACCAGCGTAACGAAACAACGTTAGTCATATTGACTAGATGGCGTTAGAATACCCTGTTTTCAACCCTTGTTATAGATATTGAGTCACCATGAATCTAAGCACCAAACAGAAGCAATACCTGAAAGGCCTTGCTCACAGCCTCAAGCCTGTAGTCCTGATGGGCGCCAACGGCCTGACTGAAGCCGTGCTGTCTGAAATCGAACTGGCCCTGAACCACCATGAACTGATCAAGGTGAAGGTTGCCGCTGAAGAGCGCGAAACCAAGCTGTTGATTGTTGATGCCATCGTTCGTGAAACTCAGGCAGAAAAGGTACAGGTTATCGGTAATATCCTGGTGCTGTACCGTCAGTCGGAAGACAGGAAAATCGAACTTCCCCGCAAATAAAAAAGGCCGCCAACGCGGCCTTTTTTACTTTTCAAGGCCCGGTTGCTGTTACATTTATTAACAATAAAGCACCAGGCCCTGACCATTAAACGTACTCGACCTTTTCGATCTCAAACTCTTTTCGGCCACCAGGCGTGGCAATACTGACTTCATCACCTTCCTGTTTACCAATCAAACCACGGGCAATTGGCGAATTAACCGAAATCAGACCTTTCTTAATATCAGCTTCATCATCCCCTACGATGCAGTAAGTCACTTCACCGTCAGTATTCACATCCAGCAAAGTCACTGTGGAGCCAAAAATCACTTTTCCGTGATTCGTCATCTTGGTGACATCAATAACCTGAGCAACAGACAACTTATACTCAATATCGCGAATCTGTGCTTCACAGATCCCCTGCTCCTCTCGGGCCGCGTGATACTCCGCATTCTCTTTCAGGTCACCCAGCTCACGAGCTTCAGCAATGGCCTCTGTAATCTGTGGACGACGTTTCATCAAGGCGTCCAGCTCTTGACGCAGCTGCTGTTCGCCGCGGACTGTCATTGGGATCTTTTCCATAAAGTAATCTACCTCGAAACGCCAGAAAAGCAGGATTGCTTTTCGGACAAAAAAAAAGCCAGCCCAGCACAAGTCTGGGCTAACGCATGAATAGAAGAAACGGCTTTTCTGCCTAACAAGATACCTAATACACGACCTCGGATGCAACCTCTGTCTACAGCTTGCGGTTTAGTCGCTGTCTATCCATCATATTACGTTGCTTGCAGCCCTGCACAATTTCGCAGTGCGGCCGCCAGAAGCTGCTTTTGCCTGAGCTCCCTGCTGCACAAGCACGATGGTATTCGGAATAGGAAAATATATCTTACAGGATATTAACGAACTTTCATTGCCACTCTGCTCTCTTACCCCCTATGATTGCCAGTTAGGTTTACAACGGCTCTTCACCATTATGAAAAAGAAAGTTGGCTTATTTCTCGCTGCACTCGTGTTATCCCATTCGGTATTTGCCGAATTTTCTCCTGATGTGGCGATGACATCACTCCCCTCAGGGCATGATCTGGCTCTCATTATTACTGACCCGGAAACGGGCAACGCCATTTTCAGCCAGCGTGCTGAACAATTGCAGGCTCCCGCCAGCACTCAGAAACTGCTGACGGCCTTAGCTGCCAGACTGTACCTGGATCAAAACTTTCGTTTTACTACTCGGCTAGAGCAGAACAAAGAGCACTATATTATCCGCTTCAGTGGCGATCCAACGCTATCGCGTGGAGATCTTGCTGCTATGCTGCACGCTTTGAAGCAAAAAGGTGTACATCGCATCAAAGGGAATATCTACCTCAACGGCAGCCAGTTTACCGGCTACGAGCAAGCATCCGGCTGGCCCTGGGATAGCCTTGGCGTCTGTTACAGTGCCCCAGCCAGCAGTATCACTCTGGAACACAACTGTGTTCAGGCGGCCTTATACAGTGACCGGCCACTGGGCCAGCCGACCCGGCTTCATATCCCTGCCCATCAGCCAGTCAGTGCCACCAGCTTTGCCAAAGTCGTCAGCAAAGCGCAGCAAAAATCCACCTTCTGTTCTTTGGAGCTGCAAACCCAGCCCGGCAACCATTACCAGCTCAACGGCTGCCTGCCGCAGCGGGACAAGCCCTTGCCGCTGAATTTTGCGGTCGTGGATACCGAGGCCTATGTCCGCGATGTGCTATTGCAAGAGCTCGACAGAAGAGGTATAGCTTTTGATGGCGAAATCCTGCGCGATGATACTCAAACAGGCCAGCAGATCACCAGTCACAGCTCTGCACCCTTACCGGCATTGCTGAAAATTATGCTGGAAGATTCTGACAACCTGATTGCTGATAACCTTGCCAAAACCCTGGGGCAGCGCTTCTATGATCAACCAGGCAGTTTTCACAATGGCACTGAAGCAATCAAGCAGATCATAGCTGAGCATACCGGTATCGATCTGAGCCGGGCGGTGCTGGCCGACGGTTCTGGCTTATCACGGGACAACCGCATCATGGCCAGTGATATGATGAAAGTAATGACTTACATCTACCAGCATAATGACAGCCTGAACTTACTTGCTGATTTGCCCGTGTCTGGCGAATCGGGCACCCTGCGTTACCGCCAGAGTATCCGGCATGAGCCGCTGAAAAGTCGACTGGCCGCTAAATCGGGTTCTCTCTACGGCACTTTCAATTTAGCCGGCGTGATGACAGCCAAATCCGGCAAACCTTTATTATTTGTTCAGTTTGTCACTAACTATCTGCCACCAGAAAAAACAGAAGATGCCCCGGCTGTCATGCCGGAAATTTTCAGATTCGAACGTCAGCTATATACAGATCTGTATGAATCGTTTTAACCAGATACAAGCTTGAGCCGCGAGCTGCCATTCAGAATGGCACAAAAAAAGCCCGTCGTTTCACAACGACGGGCTTCTTATTGCTTTGTCAGGGCGCTGTTAAGCCTTGATCAGTCTTGCGTGAAGCTCTTGCACTGAGGTCACCTTATTACGGTCATCCGCAGTCAGTGCCATACAAGTGGCAAACGCAGCATTCAGGGTAGTGGTGTAATTCACCTTCTCCAGCAACGCACCGCGGCGCAACACTTTAGAATCTTCAATCGCCTGACGGCCTTCTGCGGTGTTGATGATATAGCTGTACTCGTTGTTCTTGATACGGTCAAGAATATGAGGACGGCCTTCATGCACCTTGTTCACCAGGCGTGGATTAATCCCCGCTTCGCCCAGAATCACCGCAGTACCGTGGGTCGCATCCAGCTCGTAACCCAGCTTCACCAGCTTAGCAGCCAGGTCGACCACACGGCGTTTGTCATTATTACGGACAGACAGCAGTGCGCGGCCGGCATTTTCACGGCTGTGCTCTTTGCCACAGCCCAGTTCAGCCTTGGCGAAAGCTTCTGCGAACGTATCACCCACACCCATCACTTCGCCGGTCGAGCGCATTTCCGGACCAAGCAGCGGGTCGACACCCGGGAACTTGTTGAAAGGCAGCACCACTTCCTTCACTGAGTAGTAAGGAGGAATGATTTCCTTAGTGAAACCTTGTTGTTCCAGTGTCTGACCGGCCATCACACGCGCGGCAATTTTCGCCAGTGGTGCACCCGTTGCTTTGGAGACAAAAGGTACAGTCCGTGCGGCACGAGGGTTAACTTCAATCAGGTACACTTCGTTGTCTTTAACTGCAAACTGGGTATTCATCAGGCCGCGAACACCCAACTCAAAGGCCAGCTTCTCAACCTGACGACGCATTTCATCCTGAATTTCCTGGCTCAGGGTATATGCAGGCAGCGAGCAGGCTGAATCACCTGAGTGAACACCCGCTTGCTCGATATGCTCCATGATACCGCCGATCACCACACGCTCGCCGTCACAGATGGCATCCACATCCACTTCCGTGGCATCATCCAGGAAGCGATCCAGCAGCACAGGCGATTCGTTCGAGACGCTGACCGCTTCGTTGAAATAACGGCGCAAGTCATTTTCGTCGTACACGATTTCCATCGCACGACCGCCCAGTACATACGAAGGACGCACCACCAACGGGAAACCGATATCTTTCGATTTCTCAATAGCCTGTTCCATCGCTGTTACTGTCGCATTTTCCGGCTGCTTCAGGCCCAGACGCTCAACAGCGGCCTGGAAACGTTCACGGTCTTCGGCGCGGTCAATCGCATCAGGGCTGGTACCAATAATTGGCACACCTGCCGCTTCCAGTGCACGCGCCAGTTTGAGCGGCGTTTGGCCACCGTACTGAACGATGACACCTTTAGGCTTCTCGACACGCACGATAGCCAGTACATCTTCCAGCGTAACCGGCTCAAAATACAGACGATCCGAGGTGTCGTAATCAGTGGAAACTGTCTCAGGGTTACAGTTCACCATGATGGTTTCGTAACCGTCTTCGCGCAGGGCCAGCGATGCGTGTACGCAGCAGTAATCGAATTCGATACCCTGCCCGATACGGTTTGGACCACCACCCAGCACCATAATCTTGTCACGATCAGTCGGGTTGGCTTCACACTCTTCGTCATAAGACGAGTACATGTAAGCTGTGTCTGAAGAGAACTCAGCCGCACAGGTATCCACACGCTTATAAACAGGGTGAATATCGTGACGGTCACGTTCTTTGCGAATTTCCAGCTCAGCCACACCCAGCAGTTTAGCCAGTCGGGCATCCGAGAAGCCTTTGCGCTTCAGTTTACGCAGGAAATCGCCGGTCAGACCCGCAAAACCATCTTCTTTGACCTTGGCTTCCATTTGGACGATCTCTTCGATCTGTACCAGGAACCAGCGGTCGACATTGGTCAGGTTAAAGACGCCATCCACAGACAGCCCGGCACGGAAGGCATCAGCGATATACCAGATACGCTCAGCACCGGCTTCTTTCAGCTCGTGGCGAATTTTAGTCAGCGCTTCAGGATCGTCCAGATCCACCATTTCATCAAAGCCGTTGGCGCCCACTTCCAGGCCACGCAGTGCTTTTTGCAGTGATTCCTGCTGGTTACGGCCGATGGCCATCACTTCACCAACAGATTTCATCTGAGTCGTCAGACGATCGTTGGCACCTGCGAACTTTTCAAAGTTGAAGCGTGGGATCTTAGTAACAACGTAGTCTATGGTTGGTTCGAACGAGGCCGGTGTTGCGCCACCCGTGATGTCGTTCATCAGCTCATCCAGCGTGAAACCTATCGCCAGCTTGGCGGCCACTTTGGCAATCGGGAAGCCGGTCGCTTTCGAAGCCAGGGCTGACGAGCGGGAAACACGCGGGTTCATCTCAATGATAACCATACGGCCATCTTTCGGATTAATACCGAACTGGACGTTTGAGCCACCGGTTTCCACGCCGATTTCGCGCAGTACCGCCAGCGACGCATTACGCATCAGCTGGTATTCTTTATCCGTCAGCGTCTGGGCAGGCGCAACTGTGATGGAGTCACCGGTGTGAATACCCATTGGATCGAAGTTTTCAATGGCGCAGACGATGATGCAGTTGTCGTTCTTATCACGAACCACTTCCATCTCGTACTCTTTCCAGCCAATCAGGGACTCGTCAATCAGCAGTTCATTGGTCGGTGATAAATCCAGACCACGGCGACAAATTTCTTCAAATTCTTCTTTGTTATAGGCGATACCACCGCCTGTACCACCCATGGTGAAAGACGGACGGATGATACAGGGGAAGCCGACCATATCGAGGACTTTGTAGGCTTCTTCCATGGTTTTCGCGGTATCGGCGCGCGGACACTCCAGACCAATCGACTTCATGGCTTTATCAAAGCGTGAACGGTCTTCGGCTTTGTCGATCGCATCAGCCGTTGCACCAATCATTTCTACGCCGAATTCGGCCAGTACGCCATGACGCTCCAGATCCAGCGCACAGTTCAGTGCAGTCTGGCCGCCCATAGTCGGCAGGACCGCATCTGGACGCTCTTTTTCAATGATCTTGCGTACAACTTCCCAGTGGATAGGCTCAATATATGTCGCATCCGCCATTTCCGGATCGGTCATGATAGTGGCCGGGTTCGAGTTCACCAGGATAACGCGGTAACCTTCCTCACGCAGCGCTTTACACGCTTGAGCACCTGAATAGTCGAACTCACACGCCTGGCCAATCACGATAGGACCGGCACCCAGAATCAGAACACTTTGTATGTCAGTACGTTTTGGCATCGTTTACTACTCCGGCTTAGGCGCTGTGCTGTTTAATCAGGTCGATAAAGTGGTCAAAAAGTGGTGCCGCATCGTGCGGACCCGGGCTGGCTTCAGGGTGACCCTGGAAGCTGAAAGCCGGTTTGTCGGTACGGTGGATGCCCTGCAGGGAGCCATCGAACAGCGACTTGTGGGTGGCACGCAGGTTATCTGGCAGTGTGTCTTCATCAGCCGCAAAACCGTGGTTCTGGCTGGTGATCATTACAACATTACGGTCCAGATCTTTGACCGGGTGGTTGGCACCATGGTGACCAAATTTCATTTTCACCGTCTTGGCACCGCTTGCCAGCGCCAGGATCTGGTGCCCAAGGCAGATGCCAAACACAGGCAGGCCTTTGTCCAGAAATGTTTTCGTCGCTTCAATCGCGTAAGTGCAAGGCTCCGGGTCGCCCGGGCCATTCGACAGGAAAACACCATCCGGATTCATCGCCAGCACTTCTTCTGCTGAGGTTTCTGCCGGAACGACCGTCAGGCGGCAACCACGGTCAACCAGCATGCGCAGGATATTACGCTTGGCACCGAAGTCATAAGCCACTACGTGGTAAGGTAACTCACCGGCCTCTTTAGCTTCCGGCAGCCCGCCTTCCAGCGTCCAGGAACCCTGTGCCCAGCTGTAGCTTTCTTTAGTCGACACGACCTTCGCCAGATCCATCCCTTTCAGGCCAGGAAAAGCTTTGGCTTTTTCCAGAGCCAGCGCCGCATCGAGATTGTCGCCCGCCATGATGCAACCATTCTGCGCACCTTTCTCACGCAGCAGACGGGTCAGTTTACGGGTGTCGATGTCAGCGATACCAACAATGTTTTGAGATTTCAGATAATCAGACAGTGTCTGCTGGGAGCGGAAGTTTGAAGCAATAAGAGGGAGGTCGCGAATTACCAGGCCTTGCGCGTGGATTGCAGTAGATTCTTCGTCTTCGGAATTGGTTCCGGTATTGCCAATGTGGGGATAAGTAAGAGTGACAATCTGTTGAGAGTAAGAGGGGTCAGTGAGAATTTCCTGGTACCCCGTCATCGAGGTATTGAAAACAACTTCACCAACGGCCGAACCATCTGCACCGATGGATACGCCGTGGAACACAGTCCCGTCTTCAAGGACTAACAGCGCCGATTTGTTCAAGACAACCTCCAATCTTCATAAAAACGCAAATAAAACAGATAAAATTGCATTTACCCATTCCATAGAAAGTCAAAACCCCAGTCAAGCCGAATTTTGACAAATTGCGCGCATTCTAGTGATCCATGCCCAAACTGTCAACAACAGGGGGAAATTAAATTTTAAATATCGACCACTCCGGCCGCTTAAGCCGTCAAACCAGAGAAAGCATATCTTTTCCTGCCTTTTTCCATCGGCCTTCCGGGCTGCATGTTCAGGCAACCGTTTGCCAAGCCAGCCAAACGCTCACTATAAATTATCTAACGGATAAACCACAGAAATCAGGCAAGATAACACCTACTTTTACCGCACGGGAAGGACTAAGGCGCAACAGGCACACAAAAAAGCAAGCAAACCCTTGAATTTACAGTGAAGAGCACAACAAGAATGCTTTCTCGCTCAGTTTGATGATTTATGCAAAATGAAGGAGACTAAAAACAGAGAACTGAGCAGAACACTGCAGCCGGAACCGGCTGCAGTGTGACAGAAGTGATTTACAGATCGTTCAGGCCAAGCACATCCTGCATGGTATAAAAACCCGCCGGTTGCTTATCCAGCCAAGCCGCCGCGCGGACTGCACCGTTGGCAAATGTCATACGATCTGTCGCTTTGTGAGTGATTTCGACCCGCTCGCCAATATCAGCAAACATAGCCGTGTGCTCGCCGATAATGTCGCCGGCGCGAATCGTCGCGAAGCCGATCTCATCACGGCTGCGCTCACCGGTAATCCCTTCACGGGCATAGACAGCAACATCGCTCAGTTTTTTCCCCATTGCGCCGGCAATCGCCTCGCCCATGCCCAGCGCCGTGCCGGAAGGCGCGTCGACTTTGTGTCTGTGGTGGGCTTCTATGATTTCGATATCACAGTAATCCCCCATGATCTTGGCCGCTTTCTCCAGTAGCTTGAACGTCAGGTTGACGCCGACACTGTAGTTGGGGGCCATCACAACGGCTATCTGGCTGGCGGCTGCATCGATCAGGGCTTTTTCTTCTTCGCTAAAACCGGTTGTCCCAATGACAATTTTCTTATTATGGCGCTGGCACAGCGCCAGATTCGCCAGTGTTGCAACTGGCGCAGTGAAATCAATCAGCACATCAAAATCATTGATCGCTTTTTCAATATCATCGACCACAGCCACTTCCAGCTTGCCAATACCCGCCAGCTCACCGGCATCAACGCCGATCAAGCTGCTCTGAGGACGCTCAGTCGCCGCCCCCACCTGAGCCTGCTCAGACTGTGCTGTCGCTTTCAGTAACTGGCGTCCCATTCGCCCTGCCGCACCGGCAATCGCGATTCTGACCATAGCTGTTTCTCCTTAAAACATTCAGCAGATGAAGGTCTGTTTATCTTTCAGGGCCAGGTTTACCGGCCAACACCACGCCAAGACCATGAAAGATAAACAGCCCATTAATCTAGCCTGTATAACGGTGAAAAAAAACCCCGGTATGACCGGGGTTCCATAAATAATCCTGCGACGGGCTGCTCAGCCTACATTTTTGACCTGCAATTCGCGCGGCACTTCAAAAAACATATTTTCTTCGCGGCCGCTCAGCTCTTCCACTTCGCCACCGGCCAGAGCCTGAATTCGCGCGATAATCTGGTTGACCAGCGCTTCCGGCGCAGAGGCGCCCGCAGTCACGCCCACACTCGTTTTGCCGGTCAGCCAGTTGGCATCAACATCTTCGGCGCAGTCCGTCAGGTAGCTTGGGGTACCCAGCTTTTCTGCTAATTCACGCAGGCGATTGGAGTTTGAGGAGTTCTTTGACCCCACCACTATCATCACATCGACGCTGGCGGCCATTTCACGCACGGCATCCTGGCGATTCTGGGTTGCATAACAGATGTCATCTTTGCGCGGTCCCTGAATCTCCGGGAAGACCTGTCGCAAGCGATCAATGACCTCTGCGGTTTCGTCCACCGACAAAGTCGTCTGACTAACATAATGCAGGTTACCCGGATCTCTCACCACAGTTTTCAGCTTGTCAACATCGACCGGGGTTTCAACCAGGTACATACCGCCCGTATCGCTGGCGTACTGGCCCATAGTCCCTTCGACTTCAGGGTGACCGGCGTGGCCGATCAACACCACTTCCATATCACGGCGACTGGCGCGGGCCACTTCCATATGGACTTTGGTGACCAGAGGGCATGTCGCATCAAACACGGTTAACTTACGTGCTTTAGCTTCATTACGAACGGCCTGAGACACTCCGTGAGCAGAAAAAATAACAATATTATCATCCGGCACTTCGCTCAGCTCTTCGACAAAGACGGCCCCACGCTGTTTCAGTCCTTCAACCACAAACCGGTTGTGAACCACCTCATGGCGCACGTAAATAGGCGGCTGATACAGCTCCAGCGCACGCTCAACGATACTGATTGCCCGATCAACACCGGCACAGAAACCACGAGGGTTAGCAAGTACGATTTTCATATCTGAGGACTCTTTACCTTCATCCTTCCACTCCTGATCTCAAGATGACCAGGAGCGGATATGGGTTTACCCTTCGATGCCGACCACTTCAACATCAAAGGTCACCCGCTGGCCGGCCAGCGGGTGATTGAAATCAACAGTGACAGAATCACCGACCACAGCGGTAATCACACCAGGGATATCCTGCCCGTCCGGGCCGCTGAATGCAATGATAGCGCCGACTTCTGCCGGAGCGTCAGAGCCAAAGCGGGTTAAATCAACATGATGGATATTGTCAGGGTTCGGCATACCGAATGCATCTTCCGGCTCAAGCACAAACTGGTTTTTCTCGCCCTGCGCCAGGCCAAGCAGGCAACGTTCAAAGTTGTCAGTCAGGCTGCCATCGCCCATACGAAACTTAGCCGGTTTCCCCATAGACTGAGTAGACTCAGCGACAGAGCCGTCTTCCAGCTTGATGGAAAAGTGCATTAAAACTTCACTGTTGTGCGTGATAACCGACATACATACATCCTGATTACGAATTACTGAGTGATACGGCAGGCCTTAATTATCATGCTTACCGGATAAATCCATCGCTTTTTACAATAAAGCGCCGCCCATCGCAACGAGCAGCGCCTGGTCCGTGAGCCTGAACGCCTTACTGGCTTGCTTTGGTCTTGGTCTTTCCGGCCAGAAACCCTTCCAGAATGATAAGACCCGCGCCAACGCAGATTGCCGAGTCGGCAATATTAAACGCCGGCCAGTGGTGCTGCCCGATATAGAAATCGAGAAAATCCACTACAAAGCCATGGTACAGGCGATCAAACAGGTTACCGAGTGCGCCACCTATGATCAGCGCATAGGCAGAGTTGACCATAGTATGGCTGGCTGGAGTGCGGCGCATCCAGACCATGAGTAACGCAGTCACCCCTAAGGCAATAGCGGTAAACAACCAGCGCTGCCAGCCGCTGGCATCACTGAGAAAACTGAAAGCCGCGCCGTAGTTATGCACATACAGCAGATTAAAGAAGGGCAAGACTTCAATGCGGTTAGGCCAGCCGTAACCCATGCTGTCCATCACCAGCAGCTTAGTACCGATATCGATGGCAAAGACCAGAACCGCCAGCCACAGCCAGCGGATTCCGGATTGCTTCAAAGCAGGTAAATTACTCATCAGGCAAACTTGCGCTCTTCACCCTGACCATCAATGTTGGTCACACAGCGGCCACAAATTTCTTCATGCCCGGCAATGGTGCCGACATCGGCCACATGGTGCCAGCAGCGATCACACTTAGCCGCGTCCGATGCTGTCACCAGCACCGACAGGCCAGCCACGTCAGTCGGTTTCGCCTCTGCCGGCTTGCTGTCAGTCAACGCCACCTGGGCTTTAGAAGTCAACAGTACAAAGCGCAGCTCATTTTCCAGACTGTTCAGCTTGTCCGCCAGCTCAGGTTCGGCAAACAGCGTCACCTCTGCCTGCAGCGCACCGCCAAGGCGTTTTTCGTTACGCGCTTCTTCCAGCAGTTTGTTCACAGCGCCGCGAACCGCCTGGATCTCAGTCCAGAATTCGTTGCTGAAAGCATCATTTTCAGACAGCTCAAACAGGCCTTCAAACCACTCGCCGGTGAAGACAAAGGTATCACGCTCACCCGGCATCTCATTCCAGATCTCATCGGCGGTGAAAGACATGATAGGCGCCATCCAGCGAACCAGAGCTTCGACAATATAGTACAAAGCGGTCTGGCAGCTGCGCTGAGCATGACCACCACGCTTGGCGGTGTACTGGCGATCTTTGATCACATCGAGATAGAAAGAGCCCATTTCGATCGAACAAAAGTGCATCAGGCGTTGGGTCACTGTGTGCAGATTGTATTCATCGTAAGCTTGGATGATTTCATCCTGTGCCGCTTTCGCTTGCGCGACTGCCCAGCGATCCAACGCTACCATCTCTTCCGCTGGCACGCAGTCGGTGGCCGGGTTGAAGCCACTCAGGTTGGCCAGCAGGAAACGCGCTGTATTACGGATACGACGGTAAGCATCGGCACTGCGCTTGAGGATTTCATCTGACACCGCCACTTCGCCGGTGTAGTCAGTCGATGCGACCCACAGACGCAGGATATCAGCGCCCAGCTTATTGGTAACATCTTTTGGCGCAACCACGTTACCGATAGATTTCGACATCTTACGACCCTGACCATCAACCACGAAACCGTGGGTCAGAACCTGACGATAAGGGGCCTTGTTTTTCATCGCCACAGATGAAATCAGCGAAGACTGGAACCAGCCACGATGCTGATCAGAACCTTCCAGGTAAAGATCGGCCGAACTGCCATTGAATTCTTCACGATTATCAACCACGGCATAGTGGGTGGCACCGGAGTCGAACCAGACATCCAGGGTGTCCAACACTTTTTCGTATTGCTCAGCATCGACTTCACCCATGATCTCGGCAGGGTTGAGATCCCACCACGCCTGGATGCCTTTTTCTTCCACCAGCTGGGCCACTTTTTCAATCAGCGCCAGACTGTCCGGATGCAGTTCCTGCGTTTCTTTATGGACGAAAAGTGCAATTGGTACGCCCCAGGTACGCTGACGCGAGATACACCACTCAGGGCGACCTTCAACCATGCTCTCGATACGGCTCTGGCCCCACTCAGGCATCCACTGAACGCCTTTGATTTCTTCCAGTGCTTTTGCACGCAGACCGTTCTGATCCATGGAAATAAACCACTGCGGGGTGGCACGGAAGATGATTGGGGTCTTGTGACGCCAGCAATGCGGATAGCTGTGCTCATAAGAGTGATGATGCAGCAAGGCACCGTGTTCTTTCAGCTTCTCGACAACTGCGTCGTTGGCTTTGAATACGTGCTGACCGGCAAACAGTTCGGTATCCGGCAGGTATACGCCGTTACTGCCGACCGGGTTTGCCACTTCCAGGCCGTACTTCTGACCGACAACAAAGTCTTCTTGGCCGTGGCCAGGCGCTGTGTGCACGCAGCCCGTACCGGATTCGGTGGTCACGTGATCACCCAGAATCACAGGCACATCAAAGCTGTAGAACGGGTGGTTAAAGCGCAGCAGATCCAGCTCTATGCCCTTACAGAAGCCCAGATTGTGGAAATGCTCGATACCGGCACGATCCATCACATCTTTTGCCAGTTCAGCGGCCACAATCAGACGTTGAGGCTGCTCGCCTTCCACCTGGATCAGGACATATTCCAGATCGTCACGGACGGCTACCGCACGGTTGGCCGGCAGTGTCCAAGGCGTAGTGGTCCAGATCACAATGGACACATCACCCTGCCCCTGGTGATCACTGGCCAGATTAAACTTGCTTAACACCTCAGCTTCATCAACGGCTTTGAATTTCACGTCAATAGACGGCGAGACCTTGTTTTTGTATTCCACTTCGGCTTCAGCCAGCGCTGAACCACAGTCGGTACACCAGTGAACAGGTTTGAAACCTTTCAGCAGGTGGCCGTTATCTGCAATTTTGCCCAAGGCACGAATGATGTTGGCTTCGGTAGCGAAGTCCATAGTGCGGTAAGGCTTGTCCCACTCACCCAGTACCCCGAGGCGAACAAAACTTTCTTTCTGGCCTTCAACCTGACCGGCTGCATACGCACGGCATTTTTCGCGGAACTCGGCGGCAGAGACTTTATGGCCGGGTTTACCGACTTTTTTCTCTACCATTAACTCGATCGGCAAACCGTGGCAATCCCAGCCTGGCACGTAAGGCGCGTCAAAGCCGGACATCGACTTTGACTTGATAATAATGTCTTTGAGAATCTTGTTCAGTGCGTGACCAATATGAATATCACCATTGGCATATGGAGGGCCGTCATGCAGTACGAAAGATTTTTTACCTTTCTTGGCTTTACGGATTTCACCGTAGAGATCCTCGTCATACCAACGCTTAAGCATTGCAGGCTCGCGTTGCGCCAGGTTGCCTCGCATCGGAAACCCTGTTTCAGGCAGGTTCAGGGTATCTTTATAGTCGCTCATTGATTCTCAATTCCGTTACTTGGGCGAAGTTGGACATGTTGACGATGCTCAGACAGCCACACCCGCGCAGTCTGGGCATCACGCTCGATTTGCGCTTTCAGCGCATCAAAGGAGGCGAATTTAATTTCATCTCGTAGTTTGTGGTGTAGCACCACTTCAATCTGACAACCATAAATATCAGACTGATAATCAAATAAATGGACTTCCAGTTGCTGACGCTCGCCGTTCACTGTCGGCCGGCGGCCGATATTCGCCACCCCGGGCAATGGCTGTTGCGCCACCCCCAGCACTTCAACGGCATACACACCGGAAACCGGTGAAACCCGGCGCTTCAACGGCACATTGGCCGTGGGGAAGCCTATGGTCCGGCCCAGCTTCTGGCCATGTGACACCCGGCCGGTAATACTGTACGGGCGGCCCAGCATGGCTTCCGCTGAGGCCAGATCATCACTGGCCAGAGCTTCGCGGATTGCCGTACTGCTCACTCGCTGAGTATCCACACAGTAACTCTGGGTACTGACAACCTCAAAGCCGAATTCACGTCCGGCAGCTTCCAGCATGGTAAAATCGCCGCTGCGGCCTTTACCGAAGCGAAAGTCGTCACCAACAACCAGAAACTTAACACCCAATTGTTCCACCAACAAGCGACGGACGAAATCTTCCGGCGCCATATCGGCAAAGTGGGCGTTGAAATTGACACACAACAGGCGAGCTATGCCTGCATGTCTGAGCTGCTGATACTTGTCGCGAAAGCGAGTCAGCCTTGCCGGCGCCTTGTCTTTGGCAAAGAGCTCCATAGGCTGAGGCTCGAAACTCATCACAGTCGAAGGAACCCCTAATCGTCGGGCTTGCTCCAGTACCTGACGCAGCACGGCCAGATGGCCCTGATGGACCCCATCAAAGTTGCCAATTGTCAGAACACAGCCGTGGTGACCGGGCCGGATATTATGAATTCCTCGGATCAATTCCATCTGCAGCTAATCATTACCAAAGTCAAAAACTGACGGATTATATACCAGAGCGCAACAGGGTTAAAACCATGCGCGCCGTAAGATGTACTTTTTTGCCGCAATTCCGTGCCAGCCATAATCCGTATCGCGCACCTTAGCTTTCGCTACGCAGGTGGTGCAAACGGACGCCTGTCACCGTCAGTGATAACAGGTAAGTCACGGCACCAATCCCTATCAGGCCAGTCAGCCAGTACACACGCTGAACCAGACCCAATGACAGCCAGTGCGCCATATCCGGCGACAACCATAACAGCACGCCCACCATAGCCACACCGGCAATAACCAGACGGACCACAAATCCAAACGTAGTACGTGAAATACGGTACACCCCGGCGCGGTGCAAGCCGCGGTACAAAAGTGCGGCGTTAACCAGTGCTGATAAGGCCGTTGCCAGCGCCAGACCAACATAACCTAGGAAATAGGCAAAAATAGCATTGAATACCATGTTGGTGACCATAGCAATAACACCATAGCGCACCGGGGTACGGGTGTCTTGTCTTGCATAGTAACCAGGCGCTAGCACCTTGATTAGCATAAAATTCAGCAGGCCAGATGCATAAGCCAGCAGCGACATGCCCGCCTGCTCGACATCATTGGGCGTAAACTCCCCCCGCATGAAAAGCACCATCAGCATAGGCTTAGCCAACACCATTAGCCCCAGCATAGCAGGCAAACCGAGCAGAAGTACCATTCTAACCCCCCAGTCCATGGTGTGGGCAAAATGCTCCCGGTTCTGATCCACATGCTTGCGCGACAAGGCCGGCAGGATCACGGTCGCAATGGCAATCCCAAACAGACCCAAAGGAAATTCAAGCAGTCGGTCTGAGTAATACAGCCAGCTGATAGAGCCCGTCATCAGAAAGCTGGCGATGAAGGTATCAAACAACAGGTTAATCTGGCTCACTGACACGCCGAACAAGGCCGGAATCATCAGAGTGCGGATTTTCACCACGCCGGGATCGCGCCATCCCCAGCGTGGACGTACCAACACCCCTTCCCGGTAAAGAAAGGGTAACTGAAACAGAAACTGTACTAAACCGCCCAGAAAAACGCCCAGAGCCAGGCCGATTTCAGGCTGTTCCAGATTCGGTGATACCCACCAGGCACACAAAATGATGGAGATATTGAGAAATACCGGGGTAAACGAAGAAACGGCAAATTTCCCCAAGGTATTGAGGACGGCCCCCGACAAAGCGACCAGAGTGATAAACCACAGGTAAGGAAAAGTGATTTTCAGCAACAAGCTTGCCAGCTCAAACTTCGGCGCTGCCGGCCCGTCATTGAGCCACTCAATAAACCAACCGGCTCCAAACAGGGCTGTAATCACCCCGGAGCCCAATACGCCCAAAAGGGTGACCAGGGTAACTATGCCCCCCAGCGTACCGGACACCCGGGCGATAAGCTCACGGGTCTTATCTTTATCACCCGCCGCATGAGCTTCGGTCAGCACGGGAACGAAAGCCTGAGAGAAAGCCCCTTCCGCAAACAGGCGGCGAAGAAAGTTTGGGATCTTATTGGCGAAGAAAAAAACATCGGCAGCCGCACCGGCTCCCATCAGGTTTGCTACCACTACATCTCGCACTAAACCCATGACGCGAGATACTAAAGTCATACTGCTGACAATCAGCCCGGAGCGCAAAAGACGCTTACTCACAAAAAAACCTCATAAAAGATGGCCCAGAAAGGTGACTTGCAGAGCCAAATGCTGGTAGAATCTGCCGCCATATTAACCGTGTTAATGCACAAGTGCCAATTTCAATGGCGCGGCTGTTATTTGCACAAATCATTTGACATTGTTCGGTTTTAGAGGCATATTCCTCGGCCTTAAATTGTCACCATACCAAGAATTTGGGAGTTACACCCTTGGCAAATATCAAATCTGCTAAGAAACGTGCAATCACTTCTGAAAAACGTCGTCAGCACAACGCTAGCCGTCGTTCTATGATGCGCACTTTCTTCAAAAAAGTTGTTGCTGCTATTGAAGCAGGCGATAAAGAAGCCGCCGTTAAGGCCTTCGCTGACATGCAACCTGTTATGGACCGTATGGCTACTAAAGGCCTGGTTCACAAAAACAAGGCTGCTCGTCATAAAGCGCGCCTGTCTGCAAAAATCAACGCTCTGTAATTTCAGTGCATTGATGCTACAGCAATAAAAAAACCGGCTATGGCCGGTTTTTTTATATCCGCTATTTACTTTAACGTCTCGTACCAGGCTGGCAATAAGTGCCTAGCAGTACATTTGCTGCAACAGCTGAATCATCGACTTCACTTCCTGGCTTCTCAGCCTGTAGAACACAGTCTGCGACTCTTTACGTGTCGCCACCAGGCCATCGCGCCTTAGCCAGGCAAGGTGCTGTGACAAGGCCGACTGGCTTAATTCCAGACGGTCACTCATCGTTCCAACCGACAACTCTCCTTCCAGCAAGTAGCATAAAATCAGCAGCCGCCGCTCATTAGCCATAGCCTTAAGCAAAGACACTGCCTGAGGAGCACTGTGATGTAACTTTATGGTTTCCATCTTTCCACCGCTTGAACTTCAGTGATTTATCTATTGACTTCTATCACTGAAAAAGGCGGTCATTTGAACAATTTTCTGAAGTCGGCTTCGCAAATTTTCTTCACCGCAGGGTGCATGATCATACGTTCTGCAAAAATAACGTAATATTCCTCCCGAATCGCTCTTACTCGCTTCACTTCGCGTACGGTATGCGACTGTTCGATCTCTTCGGCATAAATCGAAGGTGCCACAAACATAGATTTTCGAAACGCGCCGAACGCTTTCATTAACGCCGCATCATCAAACTCACCCAATATGTTGGGCGTGATCCCCTGCTGATCAAACCAATGATGCAGTTTACGTCCCATAGCCGTACGGCGTCCCGGTACCAGCAGCTTGTACTCTTCAAGGCAGGCAGGAAAACTGAGTGACTTATCTGCATCCGAACAGAAAAAGCTCATCCCTGACTCGCCCAGTTTTTTACTGAACAACCCAGGGCTCTGTGTGGAGTCCACCGGGCAATCAGACAAAATCATATCCAGCTTATGCTGAGACAATTGCTCTAGCAGCATTTCATGCGTCGACTCGTAGCAGCGCAAATGTATGCGCTCATCTTCCGGGATACCCGCCATCAAAATCTTACTGACCAGGCGTTTTGACAGCGCATCCGCAACCCCGACTTCCAGCAACTGATTCTCGCGCTGGGTATAATTTACGATATCCAGTAATTCATAACTGAGATCAAACATTTTGTCGGCGTACTTAAAGACCAGCTGTCCCAACTCTGTGGGCTCAATGTTGCGGCCAACCCTTTTTGTCAGCTTTCCGTTCAGCCTTTCCTCAAGCGCTCTTATCTGGCCCGTCACTGTCTGCGGAGCAAGAAATAATGCATCGGCCGCTTTGGTCACTGACCCTTGCTTGCAGACCATCCAGAAATAATACAGGTGATTGTAATTCAGGTGCGACACTGTCGTAGGCCTCGATACTCAACAAATAAAAAACCCCAGGCCTTGTCAGCCTGGGGTTATCCTATGTGTTTTTTATCCGAAAAGACACTGAGTCTTGGGACGGGAAAAAGATTATTGCGCCTGTATCTCTGTCACTGTTTCCGCTGACACCAAATGGCGGGAACGCTCACCCGCACGTTGCTCCAGCGCCCGGGCCAGAAAACCGGTAGGCGTATCGTCCTGCCGTTCCTGGTTCAGATTCACCCCCTGCGCAAAGCCGGTAAGATAGGCTTTGCACAGCTCATTATCAAGCTGCTGCTGGCAGTGACTGTAGTCAGCCGCCGCCGCTGAGGCACCGGCCGAACTCAGGCCCAATACCAGTACAATTAATGCTTTCATAAACACCTCCCTGTCCCGGATCACGATGATGTCTGACTGTCCTTAACGGCCTTCGCGGCCGGAAGCGAACGGTGCAGCAGTATATAGCCGACAACAGCTGCGGTGGTCGAACCGATCAGAATACCCAGCTTGGAATAAGTAATCAGCTCAAGATCAGCACCGCTGAATGCCAGCATCGAAATAAATATCGACATAGTAAAACCAATACCGCACAGCACTGACACCGCAAATATCTGACTAAAGCCAGTACCTTCAGGTAAACGCGCTATCCCCATTTTCACTGCCAGATAGCTCGCGATAAAAATACCCAGCGGCTTACCAACAAACAGGCCCAGCGCAATCCCCAGTGGCAGCATCGCGGTCAGACCTTCTGCCGATACGCCTGCCAGCGAAATTCCCGCATTCGCAAAGGCGAACAGCGGCAATATCAGATACGCGACATACGGATGTAATCCATGCTCCAGTGTCTTGAGCGGCGAGATTTCTTTGTCCTGCTTATTCTGCCCCTGAAGTGGGATAGCAAAGCCCAGTACGACACCCGCCAGCGTGGCATGCACGCCCGACTGCAGTACGCTGAACCAGAGCACCAGCCCGACCAGAATATACCAGACCAGGTTAGTAACATTACGGGCATGCATAATAAAGAGCACGGCGGTAGCTGCAAATGCCACAGCCAGCGCAATGGCAGACAAATCACTGCTGTAGAACAAGGCGATGATAACAATGACACCCAGGTCATCAATAATTGCTAATGCCAGCAAAAAGACTTTCAGGCTAACCGGTACCCGATTACCCAAGAGGGCCATAATACCCAACGCAAATGCGATATCTGTCGCAGCTGGGATTGCCCAGCCACCAATCGCCACAGGATCGGCATAGTTAAAAAGCACATACACTAAAGCTGGTGCGACCATGCCACCCAATGCGGCGATGGCAGGGAAAATCGCTTTCTCTTTAGTATTCAGTGCACCTTCGATCAGTTCACGCTTCACTTCCAGGCCAATCACCAGGAAGAAAATCGCCATCAAACCATCGTTAATCCAATGCTCAACCGACAGGCCTGCAATATAAGTATGTAATGCGCCCTCATACACTGACTGCAAAGGCGAGTTGGCAATAATCATGGCCAGAGCCGCCGCAACAATCAGCAAGATGCCGCCGGCAGACTCTAATTTAAAGAATTTCAGAATTACATCGGTCATTGACCGCAGCTCCTTACTACTCACTGTAAAATCACACTTTTTATTGATGTGCGGTTGAAACAGTGTAGACGCCTACTGACATCTCTGTGAAATCGTTTGTTTAGAGCCAACAACTCGGTAAAACCGAACCATTGACAGTAATACACCGTAATACCCGCAGTATTTAACTATCATCCCAGGTCAGTGACAGCACACTTTCCAGAGTAAGCTGCCACCACTATGACACTGAAAACCCACCCGGCAAATTTTTTATCTGTTTTTTTTCGACATCCTTCTCTTCAATACTAATAAACGTTTTATCAAAAAAATCACAGCCTTAAGCCCATAGATTAAAAGATAGATCCTGATCCCATTCTTTGCTCCTGACCACAAAATCCTCTGGTATGACAGAAAGGCTTCACTGTGTCATATTTCTGAAATATTCGTTCTCTACTATCGCGGCAACATTCAAAAAACTGACACCAAAATGACATCACAATGTCACGGAGAACAGAATATGACTACCCAAGCCACCACAGCTGAGCCAATACAAAGCTCCATGCGATGGGTTCGTTGGGCAAACCTGGTTTTCATGCTTTATCTGCTGCTGGTCGCAGTCTCACTGGTGAGCGGCGGCTTTAAGTGGTCGGTAGGAGAGCAGGCCAAAACCCTGTTTGAATTTGCCTCACACCCTGTTGCAGGCCTGATGATCGGTCTGGGAGCCACTTCTCTCATCCAATCTTCCAGTACAGTTACCTCTATCATAGTGGGCCTTGTTGCTGGTGGTCTGCCCGTTGAAACCGCGATTCCTATGGTGATGGGTGCCAATATTGGTACGACTATGACCAATACACTGGTCAGTCTGGGTCATGCCCGCTGTAAAGATGAATTCCGCCGCGCATTTTCTGCTGCTACGGTGCATGATTTCTTCAATCTGCTGGCCGTCCTGATCTTCCTGCCACTGGAAATGATGTTTGGCCTGCTGCAAAAAATTTCGGCCTGGCTGGTTTCACCCCTGATGTCGACCGGTGACATGAGTATGAAGGGACTGGACTTCATTAAGCCCCTGACAAAACCGGCAGTGAACGCCGTAAAAGCGCCACTGGAATCATTGGGCACCATGGGCGGTGTCATTATGATTGCGCTTGGTATCGCGCTCATCTTCCTGGCAATTACTGTCATGGGTAAGCTGATGCGCAGCCTGATGGTTGGCCGTGCCCGTGACATCCTGAAAAGTGCGATTGGCCGTGGCCCGGTACACGGTATCGTGTCAGGTTCCATTGTAACCATACTCGTGCAGTCGTCCTCTACAACGACCAGTTTGATGGTGCCTCTGGTCGGTACCGGAGTGCTGAAAGTACGCGATGTGTATCCATTTACGCTGGGAGCCAACATAGGCACCTGTATTACCGCACTGCTGGCTGCAACAGCCATTTCTGGCGACCATGCCGTGTTTGCCCTGCAAATTGCGCTGGTGCACCTGTGCTTTAATGTGCTGGCAACCCTGCTGATCTTTGGCTTGCCGTTCCTGCGTGAACTGCCGCTGAAGGGGGCTATCTACCTGGGCGAGCTGGCAGTGAAAAGCAAATCAACCGTGGCGGCCTATCTGGGACTGGTCTTTATCATTATCCCTGGCAGCATTCTGGCCTTAACTGCATAAGTAACCTTGTGAATACTAAAAAATCCCTGCTCGCTGCGAGCAGGGATTTTTTCATCTGATGATAACCACCTATCCTATCGCACCAACAACAAGAGTGAATACTCAGGCTGGCCGTTAGCAGCTTTAACGCCCTTTCAGGCACAAAAAAGCCCCACATTCGTGAGGCTCTGGTTTTATCTTTTATCAGACTGAAAACGGATACTGTATCGGCTCATGGTGCTGATAATCTTCTACTTTAAAATCATCCATAGTGACCCAGGTTTCCAGATCTTCCAGTGATTTAATCTCTGGGTTAATCACCAACCGGGGCGATGGATACGGCTCTCGCTTAAGCTGAACATCTCGCATCAACGCCAATTGATCTTCATAGATATGCGCATTGACAATCTTGTGGTAGGCCTTGCCGGCTTTATGGCCTGTGATTTGCGCCATCAGAGCCAGCAGGGTATACACCTGAATCTGATTAAAATTAAGCCCGAGCGGCACATCACAAGAACGCTGGTAACTGGTCAGATACAGGCTGTCACCCAACAGCGAAAATGTATGAGTGTGCATACACGGACGCAGGCAGCCCATTTCAAATTCACCCGGGTTATAAAACGTCAGTATCTCACCGCGATCGTCGAGGCCACGGCTCAAATCATCAACAATTTTCCGCAGTTGATCCAGGGTGCTGCCATCGGGCTTGCGCCAGCTTCTGCCCTGCACGCCGTACACACGGCCCATGTCGTCGGTACCTTTGCGGTGTGGATTACTCAGCCATGCCTGATTGTCATTCGCGTTGGCATTCCAAGTGTTACAACCGATCGCACGAAACTGTGCGGCACTGTCATAGCCTCGCAGATAGCCGAGCAGCTCTGCAATCGCCGCTTTCCAGTAACTTTTACGCGTGGTGATCAGCGGAAACTGATTGTTGGCAACATCATAAGTCAGATCAGCGTTAATCAACGTCAGGCAACGCTTGCCTGTACGTTCATTGGCAACCCACTCACCTTCACTGATAATCCGCTGGCATAAATCTAAATACTGTTTCATGTCTCTGTTAACCCAAAATAGCGGGAGAAAATCTGTCTGCAAGCATACCATAATCACAAATCAGGCAGCCAATGGGCTGCCTGATACGACTGTTAAGCAGTACGGTGATTACCGGCCCGCTTATAGGCCCATACCATGAGCAGAGCACCGCCAATCACCATAGGCAGAGACAGAATCTGTCCCATGCTGATCCAGCCGGCAAACAGGCCAAGCTGAGCATCGGGTTCACGGCAGTATTCAACCAGGAATCTGAACGAGCCGTAACCCAGCAGGAATAGCCCGGATACGGCACCCGCCGGACGCGGTTTACGGATAAAGACATTCAGGATGATCAGCAACACCAGGCCTTCCAGGAAAAATTCATATAACTGAGAAGGATGGCGAGGCAGCGGTCCGCCTGTCGGGAAAACCATGCCCCAAGGCGCATCCGTTACCCGGCCCCAGAGCTCACCATTGATGAAGTTTCCGAGCCTGCCAGCGCCTAGGCCAAACGGCACTAACGGCGCCACAAAATCTGCCACATCGAAGAAACGCCGGCTATTGCGGTGGGCATACCAGACCATAGCGGTCATGACGCCTAACAAACCACCATGGAATGACATGCCTCCGGTCCAGACTTTAAATAAGTAAAGCGGATCGGCCAGGAACACTTCGAAGTTATAAAACAGGACATAGCCCACACGGCCGCCGATCACGACACCCAGGAAACCAACAAACAGCAGGTCGCTGACTTGATCTCGTGTCCAGCCACTGCCTGGCTTATCTGCACGACGGTTTGCCAGCCAGAGCGCGAATACAAAACCCAGCAGGTACATCAATCCGTACCAGCGGATCGCCAGCGGGCCGATTTGAAACAGGATTGGGTCAAAGTTTGGAAATGTCAGATAACCTTGGCTCATTCAACATACTCGTGGTTAATCAATAAAGAAGTTCACGGCGGTACAGCATGTACCCACAATGAAAAGTCTCATGCCAGTCCCCGTGACTGACCCGAGTTAAAACAACATTTTACCACCCACAAATAACAAAAAGATGGCAAAGATTTTTTTTAGTGTCGGAGTCGGTAAGTGACTGACCATACGCGCGCCATATCGAGTAGTCAGGACAGAGGTGCAAGCCACACCGATCAGCGCCGGCAGATACACATAGCCCAGACTGTATGGCGGCAAACTGTCATCACCGCTGCCCGCCACAATAAATCCGGCCATGCCCGCTATAGCAATAATGGACCCGCAAAAAGCAGCTGTCCCGATAGAACGGCGCATTTCTACGCCATACCAGCTCAGATAAGGTACGATCAGCGAACCACCACCTATCCCCGCTAAACTGGCCACCAGACCAATCACACTGCCACTGCCAGCGATTGCAACCCGACCCGGAATAGGATGACGCCCTGTGACTTTCAAGGAGAGCAGCATTTGCAGCGCCAGTAAAAGCACAATACCAGCAAATATCCGGGGCAGCCAATCCGCAGGCACCCACTCGGCCACAGCACTCCCGGCAATGCCCCCCAGCACCATACCCGGTGCGAGTAATCTGACCAAAGAGACATCCACATTCCCCAGCCGCAAATGGCTGCGGGCCGAAGAGCCGGACGTCAGCACAATACAGGCCAGCGAGGTTGCCAGAGCAATATGCATTACTAATCCAGGTTCAATACCAGTTTGGGGTAGCATCCAGACTAAAGCGGGGACAATTAATAATCCCCCGCCAATACCCAGCAAACCTGCCAGCAGACCGACCACAACCCCCAGCCCCAGACACATCAGGAGCAGCCATAACATATCCGGCATCACTTACCTGCCCGGATGAAGCCACCCATACCACGTTGTTCGACAAACTCTGATGCCATTTGCCTGACATCATGGCCGAAAGTCGCCTGTAACGCCTTATCAGAAAGTTGCTTCATATCAGCCAAAGTTGCATGCCGAAGGACATATTTAATTTTGGCAACGTTGCGGGTATTCATACTTAAAGAGCGGTATCCCATGCCAACCAAGAGTATGGCGCCGAGAGGATCACCGGCCAGTTCGCCACACACGCTCACCGGTATTGATAACGCATGGCTGGAATCCTGAATGTGCTTCAGTGCCTGAATAACTGCCGGATGGAAAGTATCATAGACACTGGCAACACGGGAATTGTTCCTGTCGACAGCCAATAAATATTGCGTTAAGTCGTTGCTGCCTACCGAAATAAAGTCGACCCGCCCTTTCAGAGCCGGCAATTGGTACAAAATCGAAGGGACTTCGATCATAATGCCCAATCTTGGCCGCTTAAGCACTTGCCCTTTGCTGGCAGCATATAAAGCCACTTCATTGAAAGCACGATCAATCAATGCCTTTGATTCATCCAGTTCAGGAATGCCTGAAATCATGGGCAAGAGGATGTCCATATTATCAAGGCCAATACTGGCCTTGAGCATAGCCCTGACCTGAATGAGGAAAATTTCAGGATGATCCAGGGTAAAACGAATACCACGCCAGCCAAGAAAAGGGTTATCTTCTTCAATAGTAAGGTACGGCAAAGGTTTATCGCCGCCTATGTCTAAGGTGCGCATTACCACAGATTTACCCGGGTAAGAGGCCAGTATTGAGCGGTACTGTGCAGCCTGTTCTTCTTCCGACGGAAAACTGCGCTGCAGCAGAAATGGCACTTCAGTCCGGTACAGACCGACACCATCGACCCCTTTATTGACTGCAATATTGGTGTCAGCACTTAATCCGGCATTCAGATGCAGATAGATCCTTTCTTGATCTTTCGTTTCCGTCGCTTTATCCAGATCTTGTTCTACCAGAGCCGTCAGCTCATTTTCTTCTTTCAGTAACCGCTTGTATTCGGCCAGAATCTGCCGGTTGGGTTCAATGAGCAGATCGCCGCGATAACCGTCGACCACCACCAGGGCGTTGTGGACTTTCTCCGGTACAAAATCGACCCCCATGATGGCAGGAATGCCCAGTGCCCGGGAAAGGATCGCCGCGTGGGAGTTGGCGGCACCTTCCTGAGCCACCACAGCGGCCAGTTTATCGCGCGGAATGCTGGCCAGCATAGCGGCTGTCAGCTCTCGGGTCAGCAATACGATCGGGGCATCCCACTGGTGCTCGACACCCTCTTCGTTATGGAGGAAAAACAGCAGGCGCTGGCCAAGTTCGCGAATATCGTGCGCCCGTTCACGCAGATAATCATCCTTCATATTGGCAAAGCGGACAGAGTAGGCCTCCACTGTCTGCCTGACGGCCCATTCGGCCTGATCGCCGCCCGCCACTTTGGAAAACAGATCCTTACGCAGCATGGGATCATTGAGCAAGTGGCTGAAAAGATCAAAAATCGCCAGGGTGTCTTTGTGCAACTCGCTGTCAAAGCGTTTTCGCAACCGGCGAAATTCATTACTCGCCATCTCAATGGCAATGCTCAGGCGTTCCTGTTCAAACTCTCTGTCCAGACAGGAGGCCGGTGACACAGCTTCCAACCGAGGCTGGTTGTCATCCCACCAGGCTTTGGCGATGGCAACCCCGGTCGATGCGGCCGAACCTGTTAAATGCAGTCCGTCACGCTGGCCTGGCCACATACCCTGCGCTTTGGCATGCGCCAGAATTACCGCCAGCTGTGCGGCCAGTGTCACCATGAACGACTCTTCACTTTCAGTGAACTCACGCATATCGCGTTGCTGGATAACCAATACACCGAGGACTTTACGCTGATGGATAATGGGTGTGCCGAAAAAGGAGCGGAAGGTTTCTTCGTTGGTCCCTGGGATATGTTTGAAGTTAGGGTGCTGGCGCGCATCGGCCACATTGACAGGCTCAGCCTGACGGCCAACCAGACCGACCAGGCCTTCATCAAACCCAAGCCCGACCTGATAAGAAGGCTTGGTCAGCCCCTGGGTAGCCATGAGCATATATTGCTTGCGGTGTTCGTGAACAATGTAGACTGAGCAGCACTCAGTCTTCATTGCCTGGCAAATACTGACGACCAGCAGATCCAGCGCCTCGAGTAATGTCGGAGCACTGGCCACTTTCTCTACAATTTCTCTTAGCTGGGTCAGCATAAGCGTTACTTTCCCTAGGTTAACTCCGCTTGTGTTTACGTTTTAACTTGCGTTCCTTGCGCTCCTTGAAAGGCATCGCCATCGCCGCGAACTCTTTCAGCGCCCGGCGATAAACGTCCCGTTTAAAGGACACAACCTGACGAACCGGATACCAGTAGCTGACCCAACGCCAGCCATCGAACTCCGGTGTACTGCCACGCTGCATGTTCACCTTAGACTCATCGCATTCCAGACTCAGCAAAAACCACTTTTGCTTTTGTCCGATACAAACTGGTTTGGAATCCCACCTTACCAGACGTTTAGGCAACTTGTATCGCAGCCAATGGCGGCTGGATGCCAGAATCCTGACGTCTTTTTTGGTCAGACCCACTTCCTCATACAGTTCACGGTACATGGCCTGTTCCGGGGTTTCCCCTTCATCAATACCGCCTTGTGGAAACTGCCAAGAGTGTTGTCCATATCGTCGAGCCCAAAATACCTGGCCATGGCTGTTACAGATAACTATCCCCACATTAGGGCGATATCCATCGCCATCAATCACTGGACGACCTCAAGTAAAAATATCAATTAACAGTGATTTTTTCACAGAATTAGCCTCAGGGTAAACATTCATTGTCATCAATCACTGTTTTTTCCTACCTAGCACTCACTTTATGGATAACTTAAGAGGAATTCAGAGGTTATAAACAAAGAAATGAGACCTCTCCCACATTTATTCACGCTTTCTGTGGATAGTTGTGTGTAGAAGCTCTCCTATTGTCCATTTAATCAACAATAAATCAGAATCCAAACAACTGCGGCACTAGTGCATAAAAAACAACAAATAACTAAAAATCAATCTCTTACATAGAGGTTAAGTTTAAAATACAGCTACAGATTAAATGACTTTCCAGAGGATCATTGCCACTGGTTAAAGATCAACCACCCTCGGCTTTATCCACACCCCTTGATGATTAATGGTCAAATAATCATCGCAGAGGCGTTTAAATACTGCACAAAACCCTGTGAATACGTCCAGCTTACACAGTAGACACATTGTTCAAAAAAGTACCTGTGGATATCTTAATCCCAGGATCCTACGCAAACAGTCTGATCAAGCCGACAGTCATTCAGCAGCACAAAGCATCAAATGTGTTAAAATGCATGGCCACGTTTTTGAAAAGTTACTCATCCTAATGACGATCTCCAGACAACCCGCTCCTAACTCAGAATCAGAACTCCTCAGCCGGGCACAGGCGCTGGCCGGCTTTACTCTGGGTGAGCTGGCTGAGCTGGCAGGACAAATCGCCCCACCGGATCTGCGCCGGGATAAAGGCTGGGTGGGCCAGTTGCTGGAATGGCATCTGGGGGCAACGGCAGGCAGCCAGCCCGTCCCTGATTTCGCCAATTTGGGCATTGAACTCAAAACTATTCCCATCAGCCATCTGGGCAAACCGCTGGAAACCACCTTTGTCTGCGTTGCCCCTCTGATTGGCTTGCAGGGCGTGAACTGGGAAAACAGCCATATCCGGCACAAACTCGCCCGGGTCCTGTGGATCCCCGTAGAAGGTGAGCGTGAAATCCCGCTGACTGAACGCCATGTCGGCTCTCCTCTGTTGTGGAGTCCATCTGCCGACGAAGAAGCCCGGTTACGCCAGGACTGGGAAGAGCTGATGGAACTGATCGTACTGGGAAAAGTGGAGCAGATTACAGCCCGCCATGGTGAAGTCCTGCAGCTGAGACCCAAAGCCGCCAACAGCAGAGTACAGACCGATGCTTACGGCGCAGACGGCCACCCGATCAAAACCTTACCCCGGGGTTTTTACCTCAAAACCCAGTTCACCACCGAACTGCTCAAACGCCACTTTATGCTCTGATAACAGAGCGGGCTATACATTGATCGTCATGTCATCCTGGCAACACTCAGGTTTACCATCCAGTGAGAATTCATCATGAGGATCAATCGTCCTTAATGTGATCGACTTGATCCCAAGTGGCCGCAGAAAATCCCTCACCTGCTCCATAGTCTGAAAATGCAGCATGTTGTCATCGTCATCCTTTAATGGCTCAAGATGATGTTTATATTCAACTTCCATAAGATAATCAGCCCGACCCGCATAACTGGTCAGTACGCACTTAGGGACCTCTTCTCCGGGTGACTTTACCCAGTGCCTGAATTGGGACAGTTTCATGATCACTCCTTTTCAAGGGAACTGTTTTAACTATGTGCGAACATTCGCGTATCAGCAAGGTTTGGCTGTGCAGCCTATGAGATAACTGCTTCATTTTACTGCGGCTTCTCAGTAACCCTTTCCTAGGTTATAGTCAGGGAGAATTTGCGGTCCAAGGAGGGCAAATGAAATACCATAAGATCCCCCATTCAAACCTTGAAGTCAGCCAGATTGGCCTGGGCACCATGACTTTTGGTGAGCAAAATACTGAAGCCGAGGCACACAGCCAACTTGATTTTGCTCTGGAGCGCGGTATCAACCTGATTGATACCGCTGAAATGTATCCGGTACCGCCGAAAGCTGACACTCAGGGGCTGACCGAAGCCTATATCGGCAGCTGGCTGAAGAAATCAGGTAAACGCGACCAAGTGATTCTGGCGACCAAAGTCGCCGGTCCCCGTAATGTCCCCCACATCCGCGACAATATGGCACTCGACTGGCGAAATATTCACGAAGCCGTTGAAAACAGCCTGGAAAGATTGCAAACAGACTATATCGATCTGTATCAGTTGCACTGGCCTCAGCGAGAAACCAATTGCTTTGGCAAGCTCAATTACCCTTATCCCGACGCCAATACCGGTGTCACGCTGACAGACTCACTTGAGGCACTGGCTGAACTGGTGCGGGCAGGCAAAATTCGCTACATCGGCTTATCTAACGAAACCCCATGGGGTGTGATGTCTTTCCTGCGCCTGGCTGAGAAGCATGACCTGCCACGGGTGGTGACCATTCAGAACCCCTATAACCTGCTCAACCGCAGCTTTGAAGTAGGTCTGGCTGAAATCAGCCATTATGAAGGGGTAAAATTACTGGCCTATTCTCCGATGGCCTTCGGCACCCTAAGCGGTAAGTACCTCAATGGCAAAAAACCCGACGGTGCCCGCTGTTCGCTGTTTGACCGCTTTGTCCGTTATTTCACGCCGCAAGGTGTGGCTGCCACGGAAGCCTATGTCAAAGTGGCAAGAAAACACGGTCTGGATCCGGCGCAAATGGCCCTGGCCTTTGTTAACCAGCAGCCGTTTAATGCCTCAACCCTGATTGGTGCAACCAGCCTGTCTCAGCTTGAGGCCAACATCGACAGCCTGTCGGTGGAACTCAGTGCAGACGTCCTGGCAGACTTAGAACAAGTTGGCATCACCTATTCGAATCCTTGCCCTTAACCCTATTTTTCCAAACTGAAAAAAAGCCCCCATCTAAATGGGGGCTATCAGTGTTCTTCAGACCTTACTCCGCAGAGTAAGGCCAGAGATTACGTCAGACTTCGCCACCTCAACGCTCGCCTCAGATGACGTGTTTTACGGCTGACTCGCAGACTGACCAGGGCTGAATCCACACGCAGGTCTTTGTCGATGCCCATATCTTTGAGAATATGTGGCGATAAATGTGGCAGATGAACCTGCATACGTCGGTGCTCGCGACGCCATGCTTCTTCTTCACGGTGTAAATCAAGACGGATAAGTAAAACAGCAAAACGTAAATAGACTGATTGGCGCATAAGTGTGCTCTCCAGGTTGATAAAATGGAGGGACGCAAATACGACCGTTTTCAGGCTGACAACATACTAGCCGCGACAGACGTATCCGCGGCCCATTTACAGAGTGTATTACTGTAAAAAGTAACTAAGATCGATGATCTCAGTGCTGATGGGAAGTGTGATCCTTAACACCAGCAGGACGCAGACATTTAGTATTGAATGTGCTCATTGTGTGTTCCTCCTGGTTATAAGATAGAATGATGTGATATGGGTGTTATTTTTGCCTGATAGTACATCAAAAACAAGAAGTTATTTTGAATTACAGAATAAAAAGGGAAATACTCCAGCGAATGCACAAGACTACAGGCCAAGCCAGATAGATTTCTTTGTTTAGCTTAAAATGTCAGCGCATTCCTCTTTTTCAGTGCAGATACCATTCAGCCGTCCAGTTTCTGTCAGGACAGTTTCATGGTTTTCATCATAGTCAGCAGCGCTTTGCCCGCCGGACCCAAAGCATGCCGGCTGCTCCATGCCAGATCTATCGGTTGCTTCCATGCCTGTGCCTCAAAGGCAGGTTCCAGTCTGACGACCTGCCCGGCCCGCACTCTGTCTCTGACCATGTCAGCGGGTAATACTGTCCAGCCGATCCCTCGCTGAACCAGTTCCAGCGCAGACAGAATGTGCTCGGTTCGCCAGATAGCATCAGAAACCCGCCATTCTTCGCTGTCCTGACCATAGCGGCCTGTCAGTAATATTTGCCGGTATTGTCTGAGATCCGGCCAATCCACCTGTTGCAGTGCTGCCAGTGGATGATTACTGGCCGCCACACACCAGACATCAATCAGTCCCAGGCCATGGACAGCGATATCAGAATGTAGGAAAGACAACTGCACCATAAGCGCCAGCTGTGCCCGGCCTTCATTGAGCAGTTTCACCACATCGCCCATGCCTACAGTCAGAATTTCTACCTCCACGAACGGAAAGCTGGATTCAAACTGCTGCAACGTGTCTGCCAGTGCCGGGATCATCGCCATTGATTCCACCACCAGGGTTAACTTGGGCTCCACCCCCTGCTGAAAACTGTCGGCAGCCACTTGCAGCTCCCCGCACTGTGCCAGCACCCGCCTGGCTTTAACCAGTAAGGCGTCACCATTAGGTGTCAGCACCGGCCATTTACCGCTGCGATCAAACAGTATCAGGTTGAAATCCGTCTCCAGATTAGCGATAGCTGTGCTGATAACCGACTGCGCTTTACCCAGCTTGCGGGCCGCGGCCGAAAACGACCCCGTTTCCGCCGCGGTGACAAATGCCCTGAGCTGTTCAAGAGAGAAGTCCAATTTAAAACCCTTAACCTATCTGTTATTACGATAGTAACTAACTTTTATCTATCTGTATTTAACTTAGTATATCCCCCGGTTACGTTTTTCACTAAGAGGTTAAGAGTATGCGTACGCATTGGGACAGAATTCGTCATGCCGTCGGTTTTGAACTGATTGCGCTGGTGCTCATCACCCTGGTGCTGAGTCAGGGATTTGGGTTCGACATGGCCAAAATTGGTCTGTTGGGCATTGTGTTCTCAGTAATTGCCACCGTCTGGAACTATGTCTATAACCTGTGGTTTGATAAAGCCATGCTGAAGTATGCTGGCCATGTGCACAAAAGCACCAAACACCGCATGGTGCATGCGCTGGGCTTTGAGCTCTGTCTGTTGTGGCTGACGCTGCCTATCATGGCCTGGTGGCTGGAGATCGGTTTATGGCAGGCGCTGGTGATGGATATTGGCCTGGTGATCTTCTATCTGATTTACGCATATGTTTATAACCTGACCTACGACAAAGTGTATCCACTGCCTGAAACACAGACGGCCTGACGTGGTTAAGAATTCTGGCTCAGATCCCGCGGTGGCGGGATCAAGTCATGTTTGTTAAGCAGCCGGTACATAGTGGCGCGGGATACGCCAAGCTCACGGGCCGCCGCTGAAATTTGTCCCCGGTTATTCTCCAGTACACTTAACAAGGCGCTGCGCTCTGATTCTTCCCGGATTTTTTTCAAACTCTGTTTATCATCGGCCTGCCTTGGCAGCTCAAGATGATCGGCCTCAATATTCTTCTGCTCTGTCAGCAGCACTGCCCGTTTTATTCGCCCGATCAGCTCCTGTACATTGCCAGGCCAGTTATAGGTGACTATGGCCTGTCTGGCATTGTCAGAAAATGCTTTCACTCCGCAGTTATACTGGCGGGCATACTTGAGTAGCAATGCATCGGCCAGCATCAGTAAATCGTCTCCGCGCTCACGCAGAGGCGGTACCGTCAGGCTAAGCACATTCAGCCGATAGAAAAGCGCTTTGCACAGCCGCCCTTCGCTGACTAAAGTATCAAGCGGATAATGTGTCGCAGCGATCAGCCTGGGCTCAGCACTGACCTCAGAGCCGTTTTCCTTGGTAAAGCGCCCGTCCTGCAGCCACTGAACCAGCTCTTGCTGGCGATCCTGAGGTAATGAGGTGACTTCATTGAGAAACAGCACACCGTCTCTGGCCGCCTCAAAACAGCACTCAGACTCAGTTCCCTTCACCGCCCAGCTCTGGCCGATACTTGAGCAATTCACGGTAACAAAACGCCCTTTGGCGCGGGTTGAAGCCTGAAAAATGGCCTCTGCAACCACTTCCTTGCCTGTACCTATCTCCCCCTGAATCAATACCGGCATGTCCGCCGCCGCCAGACGTTTCACGTGCTGCAGCAGCTTTTTCATGACAGGTGTATTGCCCTGGAGTCCCTGCTGGCCGAAGTGACCGAGCTTTGGCCAGACTTTGCGTTCCAGTGTCAGCATACCGCGCTGGTGGCCTAAAGTTTTCAGCAACTGGGATTCAGGAATCGGCGAGGTAAAATAATCGATACAAAAACTGACGATAAACTGGCAGACAGATTCGATGCTGAGCTGCTCGTCTCTGACCAGGGCCAGCCATCGTACCTGCTTGTGCCGGTTGACCAGACTGGCAATCGCCTGCAGACTGAAATCATCATGGCTCAGATCAACCACCCCCAGGCAAGGGCCGGTTTCAAGTAATAAGGTTTCTGCTGCCCGCAGATCGTGACAGTGATGACAAATCCATCCGGCCTGCTTCAACGCATTCAGCCAGGGGATAGTGTGTCCCCCGAGCAACACCAGTTCACCGTGCCAGATATCCTTGCGCGCATCCATTCCCATTCATTCACCCATTTCAGCGATAGCAGCACCATTCGGAGCCAGACTGCTACAGTGGTTCTGATCATAAAAATGCAAAACAGTATTCAACAAGTATAAGAGACAGGATCGCCAGATAACAAAAATATCACCTGTAATAACTAAAACAGGTGATATTTCCAGAAGGGCTTCAAGAGGATAAGGTTTAAAAAATGGAGATTAGGATTTTTTTGCTATACAGGCTTCGTTCGTCACGGGTTCACTGACAAAGCCGCCAGCACCTGTGTACCAAAAGCGTACCCCCAGCCCCATGGCAATGGCATCACCAAAATTATCACAGGCAACATCAACCAGAGCGGGCTTCACTTTTGACGCATCCAGCTGCCAGTTCCACCGTGTGCTGCGTAACTGGCGAATAATAGTTAACAGTGAACGCTCACTGTCAAAGTGGTACTGACGCACTTCGCCCCGATCTCCCTCTGGAGGTAAATCATTAAACTTAGTGAATTCTTGTTTCCACTCTTCAGGTAGCGAACCGACAAACTCTGTCGGCGGTTGAGTCAGTGCCATTGCTGCACAGCCGGTAAGCACCATGGCGCCAAAAGCAGGAATGATCGTTTTTTTCATTTATCAGCCTAACGTTGTTCACATCACTACAAAGCCTGAATTATGACACTTTACTCATAAAATCATCTATACCGGATAACAAAAAATGTTAAACATCGCTGAAATACGTTTTACCTTTCAGCCAGCTGCGCGACTTCGCGCTCCTGTGTCGCTTTGAAGGCATAAAAAAGCCACTTCTGCAGAAGTGGCTTAAAGGGATGCATTGTCTCAACACATCAGTTCTGCGGACGCATTGCCGGGAACAGGATCACGTCACGAATGGTATGGCTGTTGGTAAACAGCATCACCAGGCGGTCGATACCAATCCCCTGACCCGCCGTTGGTGGCAGACCATGTTCCAGCGCCGTAATGTAATCAGCGTCGTAGAACATAGCTTCATCATCACCGGCATCTTTGGCATCAACCTGGGCTTTGAAGCGCTGGTCCTGATCTTCTGCATCGTTCAGCTCCGAGAAGCCGTTGGCCACTTCACGGCCACCAATGAAGAACTCAAAACGGTCGGTAATGAACGGATTGTCATCATTACGGCGCGCCAGCGGTGAAATATCAGCAGGATATTCAGTGATGAATGTTGGCTGCAGCAGTTTAGGCTCGGCCGTTTCACCAAAGATTTCTTCCAGCAACTGACCGCAGGTCCAGAAAGGTTCAACCTCAATGTGCAGCGATTTCGCGATACCCACCATCAGATCACGATCCTGCACCTGCTCATAGGTCAGGGTCTGAATGGTGTCATGGTTCGGGTTATATTGCTTGATGGCGTCCAGCATACTCAGACGCGGATACGGACCTTTAAATTCAATCACTTCATCGCCATATGGCAGACCAGTGGAACCGCACAGGTCCTGCGCAATAGAGCTCAGCATGTCTTCGGTCAGATCCATCAGATCACGATAATCCGCATACGCCATATAGAATTCCATCATAGTGAATTCTGGGTTATGGCGCGGCGACAAACCTTCGTTACGGAAGTTACGGTTGATTTCGAATACGCGCTCAAAACCACCGACCACCAGACGCTTGAGGTACAGCTCAGGGGCAACACGCAGGTACATATCAATGTCGAGCGCGTTGTGATGGGTGATAAACGGACGCGCAGTCGCGCCACCAGGAATCACGTGCATCATAGGCGTTTCCACTTCCATGAACCCTTTCGTGGTCATGAACTGGCGAATCGCATTGACCACTTTGGAGCGCATCAGCATGGTATTGCGTGAATCTTCGTTGACGATCAGATCCACATAACGCTGGCGGTAACGCTGTTCCTGGTCAGTCAGACCATGGAATTTTTCCGGCAACGGACGCAGTGCTTTGGTCAGCAACAGGTACTCGTCAAAGTTGACGTACAGATCACCCTTGCCGGACTTATGCAAAGCCCCTTTCACACCTATGATGTCGCCAATATCCAGACCTGAATATTTTTCTTTCAGCTCTTTCTGTACGTCTTTGGACGCATAAGCCTGAATACGGCCGGAGACATCCTGGATCGCCAGGAATGGGCCACGCTTGGCCATAATACGACCGGCAATCGCAACAATGTTGTTGGCTTCTTCCAGCTCTTCTTTGGTTTTATCACCAAAAGCGGCCTGCAGATCAGCAGCCAGGCTATCGCGGCGGAAATCATTCGGGTGGCCGTTTGCTTTGCAATCCTGACGAATGTGTTCCAGTTTCGCGCGGCGCTCTGCAATCAGTTTGTTTTCGTCTTGTACTTGTTCAGTCATGGTTAACCTTAACAACAGTTCGGGGCCGGCATTAAAGACCGGACTTCAGACTAGCTTCAATGAAGCGGTCCAGGTCTCCGTCCAGCACCGCCTGGGTATTGCGGTTCTCGACACCGGTACGCAGATCTTTGATTCGGGAATCATCCAGCACATAAGAGCGGATCTGACTGCCCCAGCCAATATCAGACTTCGCATCTTCATTCGCCTGTTTTTCGGCGTTCTGCTTATGCATTTCCAGTTCAAACAACTTAGCTTTCAGCTGTTTCATCGCCTGATCTTTGTTCTTATGCTGAGATCGGTCATTCTGACACTGCACAACAGTGTTGGTAGGTACGTGGGTAATACGTACCGCAGATTCCGTGGTGTTTACGTGCTGACCGCCCGCGCCTGAGGCACGGTAAACATCAATCCGCAAATCAGACGGATTAATATCGATAGCAATATTGTCATCCACTTCCGGATACACAAAAGCCGATGCAAAAGACGTATGACGACGGCCGCCTGAGTCGAACGGCGACTTACGCACCAGACGGTGAACGCCGGTTTCAGTGCGCAGCCAGCCATAAGCGTACTCACCGCTGATTTTCACCGTGGCGGATTTCAGTCCGGCCACATCGCCTTCAGAGACTTCAATCACTTCTGTTTTGAAGCCCTTGGCTTCAGCCCAGCGCAGGTACATACGCAGCATCATAGATGTCCAGTCCTGGGCTTCTGTGCCACCAGAACCGGCCTGCAGATCGACATAGCAATCTGCGCTATCGTGATCGCCGGCAAACATACGACGGAATTCAAGCTGTTCCAGCTTGTTAACCAGCTCGTCCAGTTCAGGACCAATCTCGTCAAAGGTTTCCTGATCGCTTTCTTCGATCGCCAGCTCAAGCAGACCTTCGACGTCTTCGACGCCCTGATCCAGCTGGTCGATGGTTTCCACCACAGCTTCCAGCGCTGCGCGCTCTTTTCCTAATGCCTGAGCACGCTCTGGCTCATTCCAGACATCAGGTTGCTCTAATTCTGCATTGACTTCTTCAAGACGCTCTTTTTTAGCATCGTAGTCAAAGGTACCCCCTAAGGATGTCGGTCCGTGCAGACACATCCTCAAGACGGTTTTTAATAGGATTAACTTCGAACATTGCCACTCTTCTTAGCCTTTTCGCCGAAACGGACATAACCGGAGGATTCTAGCGAATTGCGGCAGGAATAAACAGAGGATCACAAAACTTATCCAAAATATCACTCGCAATATTGACAGCATGGATTTTCGGACAAAAGAAAAACGGTGAAGCGACAGCTTCACCGATAGACAGATTATACCGCCTCGAGGTACTCAACCATCAGCTGAACGCTACGATTACCCCGAAACTCATTAATATCCAGACGATACACCAGGTTGACCTGTTGTACCGAAGCATCCGGCCAGCGCCGGACATCAATATTGAATGCAATGGCGTCTATCATACTGCCACCAGCGACAGGTTCCAGCATCATTTTCAAGTGCTTGCTGCCGACCAGACGCTGCTGCAGCAAGCGGAAACGGCCATCAAAGCTCGGTTCCGGGAACTGCTGCCCCCAGGGACCGGCACCGCGTATCAGCTCGGCCGTGTCCATCGTCATCTCCTGCGCCGCCAGCTCACCGTCAGTCAGTAAGATGCCGCGCAGGGCAGACTCATCCAGCTCATCCCGGACAACCTGATCGAAGGCTTTGCTGAATGCTTCAAACTTATCAGCGGCGAGCGTCAATCCCGCAGCCATGGCGTGACCGCCAAATTTGAGGATCATCCCCGGGTTGCGGGTATCGATCAGATCCAGCACATCACGCATATGCAGGCCGGGTATCGACCGGCAGGACCCTTTAATTTCGCCCTCGCCCGCCGCCGCAAAGGCAATCACAGGGCGGTGGTACAACTCTTTGATCCGCGATGCCAGAATGCCGATAACTCCCTGGTGCCAGTCCGCCTGATACAGCGCCAGTCCGTAGGGCATGTCTTTTTGGCTGAATTTCAAACGCTCGCAAATCGCCAGCGCCTCTTCTTTCATGCCCTGTTCAATTTCTTTTCGCGTCTGATTAAGGCCGTCCAGCTCGACCGCCATTCGCCGCGCCGACTGAATGTCTTCGCACAACAGCAGTTCAACGCCAAAAGACATGTCATCCAGACGACCCGCCGCATTAATGCGCGGGCCCAGCGCGAAACCCAGATCGCTGGCCACCAGCCGGGACGGATCGCGATTCGCCACTTCGATCAGCGCCTGAATCCCCGGCCGGCATTGCCCGGCGCGAATGCGCTGCAGGCCCTGATGCACCAGAATCCGGTTATTGCCATCCAGTGCGACCACATCGGCCACTGTGCCCAGGGCCACCAAATCTAATAACCCGGCTAAATTGGGTTCAGGGATCCCCTGCTCGATAAACCAGTTCTGCTGACGCAGCGCCGCCCGCAGTGCCAGCATCAGATAGAAAGCCACCCCCACCCCGCACAGCGCCTTGGACGGAAAGTCACAGCTGTGCAGATTCGGATTGACGATGGCATCTGCGGCTGGCAGGACGTCACCCGGTAAGTGGTGATCTGTCACCAGCACCCGGATACCTTTTTCTTTCGCCGCCGCCACTCCAGCCACCGACGAGACGCCGTTATCCACCGTCATGATGATTTCCGCACCACGGGCTGCGGCCTGCTCGGCCACTTCCGGGCTCAGGCCATAGCCATCATCAAAACGGTTCGGCACCAGATAATCGACATTGCGGCAACCTAACTGGCGCAGCGCCAGAACAGAAAGCGCTGAGCTGGTGGCACCATCGGCATCGAAATCGCCCACCACAATAATGCGCTTGTGTTCACGCAATGCATCAATCAGCAGAGTAACGGCAGCATCAATACCATTAAGTTGGTCATAACTGTGCAGCCCCTTAGCGCCGCGCTCCAGATCTGTGTCAGAGCGCAACCCCCGGCTGGCATAAATACGCTTCAGCAGAGGGTGGATCTCAGAGGAAAAACCCGAGGTATCCGCTTCAGGGCGACGCTTGATTTCGATTTTCATTAGACTACTTAATGGCGATTGGCAGATGGGAAAAAATGAGCAGGTGTTATACCAAAAAACCGCAGCGGCGGGTACCCGAACAGGCCAATCCAGCATCGGACTCACAAGACTGACCGATCAGAAAATCACCCCGAATGCGAATAACGCAACAGCCCGCAAGGACTGCGGGCTGTTGCTCAGCAGAGGCAATAATTAACTGCGGCTGTTGAGAAATTGCAGCAGTCGGCTAGCCGGTTGATAGCCAGGCAGCATAGTCCCGTCTTCCAGCACCAGCGCAGGCGTACCTGTCACGCCCATTGCCACACCCAGCTGGTAATGCTTCATCACCAGCGAGTCATTATGCGGACTTTGCTCAATATTCAGTTTGCCTTTCTTGGCGTCATCCATGGCCTGCGCCCGGTTTTTCGATGCCCAGATAGCACTCATTTCACCGAAATTCTGCGAACGCTCACCACCGCGCGGGAAAGCCAGATAACGGATAGTGATACCTGCGTCGTTGTAGGCCTGCATTTCACTGTGCAGTTTACGGCAATAACCACAACTGGTATCAGTAAAGACAGTCACCACGTATTTTTCCTCTTTGGCCGGATAGACGATCATTTCGCTTTCCATGCCTTTGAGTTTGTCTTTGTTGATTGAGGCCATTTTCTGTTCAGTCAGATTGACAGGTTCACCGTCCACAGACTGATACAGGTGACCTGCAACAAAATACTGACCGTCATCAGACATATAAATAATACCGCGTTCGGTCACCACCTCGTTCATTCCCTTAAGCGGTGATGGCGTCACTGACGCTGCAGTCAGGCCCAGTGGATTCAACGTAGCTTCAATGGCACGGACATCAGGTTCTGCACTGGCAGAAAAAGCCGTGAACGCAGCCAGTGCAACAAGCAGGGGACGGCGGGAAAATGACATGAAAACATCCTTAACAAATCGTTGGCAATTCAGGGATAGTCCCTGTGAATACTATACAGACCCTTTGAGTATGGTCATCTTTCAAAGTTCAATCTCAAAAGGCAAGTGATTTCATAATCCGGTGACTCTGCAGGGTTATGATTGGGATCTCTGCCCCAGTAAGCACTGGCCGAAGTGTAACAAAAGGTCACTGCTGGTTTCAGGCTCGCGGATGGTGTTCCTGATGCAGCTGCTTCAGACGCTCAGTTGCCACATGAGTATAGATCTGTGTGGTAGATAAATCACTGTGACCTAACAGCATTTGCACGACTCTGAGGTCCGCGCCGTAATTGAGCAAATGGGTGGCAAACGCATGACGCATGACGTGCGGCGACAAGGTATCGGCATCAATCCCGGCCAACACCGCATAATGTTTAATACGGTGCCAGAAGGTCTGACGCGTCATCTGGCGGGCACGCTTGCTGGGAAACAGAACATCTGAACTGACTTCCCCCAACAGGTACGGTCGTCCCTGAGCCAGAAAAGTTTCAATCCATTCCATGGCTTCTTCGCCCATTGGCACCAGTCGCTCTTTATCCCCTTTACCTGTGACCCTGACCACGCCCTGGCGCAGACTGACGTTATCCATCCGCAGACTGACCAGCTCAGTGACCCGCAGGCCCGTTGCATACAGCAGCTCCAGCATGGCTTTATCGCGCAACTCGAGCGGATCATTGACATCAGGCGCGCCCAGCAAGGCACTGACCTGATCTTCGCTAATGTCCTTCGGCAACCGCTGCGGCAATCTGGGACTGTGCAAAATGGCACTGGGATCGTCTTCCCTGAGCTTTTCACGGTGAAAGTACTGAAACAGCCGCCGCAGCGCCGATGTCATTCTGGCCCGGGAACTCTGCTTGAAGTCTTGCTCAAACAGCCATTGCTGGTAATCCTGCAGATCGCCGGAGTGCAGTGACAACAGCGACTGCCGCCGTGAATCCAGCCATTGCTGCAGTTTCATTAAATCATTACGGTACGAAGACAGGGTGTTGGCCGACAGCCCACGCTCCATCCACATCGCATCTAAAAAGCGCTCGATCAGGGCAATATCGTTATTGGTTTCCACGTCGCGCCACTCCCAAAACATCTGGATATAAACACAGTATATTGCAGCATAGTACTGAATTTCGCCTGTAATGTAACTAGGTGCGCACGCTTGAGGGATGCACCCAGGCGCCTGACAGGGTAAAATCAGCGCAAATTAGTTGCCACCCCAGGAAATATCAGTATGAAAATCGGCCTGTTTTACGGCTCGACCACCTGCTATACCGAAATGGCCGCGGAGAAAATCCGCGATTGCATCGGCGGCGAGCTGGTTGAGCTGCACAACATCAAAGAAGCGGCACTCAGCGAGATGAACCAGTATGATCTGCTGATCCTGGGCATCTCAACCTGGGACTTTGGTGAACTGCAGGAAGACTGGGAAGCGGTCTGGAATCAACTGGATGGCCTGACGCTGACCGGAAAAACCGTCGCCCTGTTCGGTTTGGGCGATCAGGAAGGCTACACAGAATGGTACCTGGACGCCATGGGCATACTGCACGATCAGTTGCTGCCGACCGGTGCCCAGTTCGTTGGCTACTGGCCAAATCAAGGCTACAACTTTGAAGCCTCAAAAGCCCTGACCGAAGACAAAAGCTTGTTTGTCGGGCTGGCACTGGATGAAGACAGCCAGTACGAACTCAGTGATGAGCGCATCCAGCAATGGTGCGAGCAGGTACTGACCGAGTACGGCGATTCACTCTAGTCCGACGTTTAACGCCCGTAGCGAGACGGGCGGGTACTGACCAAACAGCTCCTGAATCATCCCATGCTTGTTGGCCTGGCAAAAAAGCCAGGCTGTAACGGGAGAGCTGCTCAGTATATTGCCTGACCCTCAGCATTAGGTAGATGTTTGTCGCTGTCCATCTCGGCCGTAAAAAAACGCCCCGGTAAAAACCGGGGCGTTTCGGTCAGACAAATTGTTATTTGCTGTTTAAACCGTTTGCGCTTTTGGCTCACGGATGTCTGCCCGGATGAAACGGGTCACAGCCAGTGCCAGCAAGGTAGGTGTTGTCCAGGCCATACCGTAATCAAACATTGGCAGGAAACTCAGAAACGACATATCCAAACCGATCACTTTGGCCGCATCAATCAGACTGAAGACCAGAGAAACCAACAGCACCACACGGTATGCCAGACGCGGATTTGGCAGCCAGCGGCGAACAAAGGTCAGGATAACCAGCGCCACCGCCACAGGGTACAGGGCAAACAGCACAGGCACCGACAGGCTGATCAACTGATTCAGGCCAACATTGGCCACCACACCGCAAATCACTGCCAGGATCACAGCCCATGTCTCATAGGACAATCGGGTCAGCGAACTGAAATAGTCAGAACAGGCACTGATCAGGCCAATCGCCGTGGTCAGACAGGCCAGCATCACAATTGCCGACAGAATGTACTGACCGACAGGACCAAACAACGCCAGCACATAGCCTGCCAGAATGGCACCACCATTGGCTGCACCTTCGGCAACCGCCGCACTGGTAGCGCCCAGATAAAACAGCGAGATATACACAAACGCCAGGCCTGCTGCGGCAATCACACCTGCCATCATCAGATATTTGCAGGTGGCTTTATCATCTTTGATACCTTTGTTGCGGATCACATCAACAATCAGCATGCCGAACATCAGCGCCGCAAAGGTATCCATGGTGTTGTAACCTTCCAGGAATCCTTTGGTGAACGCCATGTTCACATAATCACCCTGTGCAGCCTGAATCTCGCTTTGCGGGTTGAGGAATACCGCCACAGCCAAAATAGCCAGTACAGCAAAGAGCGCCGGGGTGAGCAGCTTACCGATAGAATCGATCAGCCTGCCGCGTGACCATGCAAAGAATAGCGCCAGTCCAAAAAAGACAACAGAAAAAATGGTCAGACTGGTTTGTCCCCCATCAGCCATAAAAGGTTTGACTGCCATTTCGTAGGCCACAAGACCGGTACGAGGCGCAGCAAAAGCAGGGCCGATGATGATAAAGATAAGAACGGCCATCAGCGTTGCCAGCTGAGGCGGAAGATCACGGGTCAGCCCCTTCCAGCCGCCGCCGGCAACAGCCACGGCTATAATGCCGATCAGCGGCAAGCCAACTGCCGTCGATAAGAAACCAAACATCGCTGGCAGCAGGTTATCACCTGCACTTAAACCGGCCTGTGGCGGGAAAATAATATTTCCGGCCCCCAGGAAGAACGCAAAGGTCATGAAACCTATCGCAAAAATATCTGAAACCTTGAGTGTGTTATTCAAACTGCACCTTCCCACTCGTCTATTGTTATGTTGTGTTAGCATTAATGGCTCATTACTGAGATATATCACTACATCCAGCAAAAGAGGCAGCATAATGAAGCAAAAGAATGCCAGTGACAACCTTGCAGCCAAAAACACCACTTTCTTCGGATGTATAGCCAGAAAACCAAAATAAAGCACCAATATAAAACAATAAATTAGAACTAAAAACCAAAATAAATATTGCTCACAAAACATCCAACACAGAATATAAAACCACCAGATCACCAAACTTTACAGTGTTTGACCGCAACTCAACCATTGACAGGAATAAACGCTATAATGGCGGACTGATTTTACTCGCCGCCTTTTCGGACATTCATTAGATGAATAAAGGTTTTACGTTTAAACAATTTCACGTTGACGATCACGGATGCGGCATGCCTGTCAGCACAGATGGTGTGTTGTTAGGAGCATGGGCCTGGGTGTCAAGCTGTCGTGACAGTCAGACTCAGGTCAATCGCCAGACGATACTCGACATTGGTTGCGGAAGCGGTTTGCTGTCCTTAATGGCAGCGCAGCGTACGCAATCCGGCACCGCCGATATTCTGGCGCTGGATATTGACCCGGCAGCCGTGACAGCGGCCGGCAAAAATTTCTCGGCCTCGCCCTGGTCCGTGCGGCTTCAGGCCGAGCGCCAGGATATCCGTGAATGGGTCCGCTCTCAGCCCAAAGGCCGCTTTCAGGCCATATTATGCAATCCGCCCTACTTCAATCACGGTGAACAGGCGAACTGCCAGCGCCGGGCGACCGCCCGACACACAGACACCCTCTCCCACAGCGAGCTGCTCAGCTGCCTGCAATACCTGCTGGCACCGGCAGGACAGGCCAGCCTGATTCTGCCGGTCTACGAAGGTGAAGCACTGCTGACGATGCTGGCTGACTATGGCTTGCACTGTCGTCGGCTGTGCCGGGTGAAAAGCACCGCCGCCAAACCGGTTCATCGCCTGCTGATTGCGCTTTCCCCTCAGGACGGTGACTGTGACGAAACACAGCTGACGATCAATCAGCAAGGCCAGTACTCGGCCGGGTTTACGGCCCTGACCCGTGACTTTTATCTCAAGCTCTGATCCTGTCAGCGAGCGGCAGGGATAATCCAAGTTTTTGTGCTTTAATCGGTGATACTTGCATCAAATCACACTATAATGCCGCCCCTTAACTGAATCACAGCAGCAAACTGCCCATCGACATGCGACCCATACGGGCAGCCCGCTACTTAGGAGTAAGACTGGTGAGAGATTTTTCCGAATTAGAGTTAGATGGCGCTCTGCTACAAGCGATTGAAGATATGGGATATTCCCGTCCAACCGTTGTGCAGTCTCAGGCTATCCCTCATGCCCTGGATGGCCGTGACGTACTGGCATCCGCACCAACGGGTACCGGAAAAACTGCCGCTTTTGTATTGCCTATGATTCAGCACCTGCTTGATTTTCCGCGCCGTAAACCCGGCCCGGCCCGCGTGCTGATTCTGACACCAACCCGTGAACTGGCCATTCAGGTCGCCGATCAGGCCAAAGCCCTGGCGGCCCATACTGACCTGAAAATCTTCACCATCACAGGCGGTATCTCTTACGACGAGCACGCTGAGTATCTGGGCAAAACTCAGGACATTGTGGTTGCCACACCGGGCCGTCTGATGGAATACATCGAAGGCGAGAAATTCGATTGCCGTGCCATCGAGTGCCTGATCCTGGACGAAGCTGACCGCATGCTCGACATGGGTTTTGGGGCCGTTGTGAAACGCCTGCATGAAGAATGTCGCTGGCGCCGTCAGAGCTTGTTGTTCTCCGCCACCCTGGAAGGCAAAGGGGTACGAGAGTTCTCCCAGACGATCTTAAGTGAGCCCGTCGAAGTGAACGCTGAGCCACCGCGTCGCGAACGCAAGAAGATCCATCAGGTATACCACCGCTGTGACGACATGGCGCACAAAATGGCGTTGCTGGAAAATATCCTCAGCGATCAGGCCGAGCGCAGTATTATTTTTGTCAAAACCCGCGAGCGACTGGCCGAGCTGCGCGATCAGCTGGCGTCACTGAAAATCGCTTGCGTCTGGATTCAGGGAGAAATGGCACAAGCCACCCGTAACAATGCCATTCGTCGTTTCCGTGAAGGTGAAACCAACATACTGATCGCCACCGATGTCGCAGCACGGGGTATTGACCTGCCAGACGTCAGCCATGTCATCAACTTTGACATGCCGCGTACGTCCGATGTGTATTTGCACCGTATCGGCCGTACTGCCCGTGCCGGTAAAAAAGGCACAGCCATCTCGCTGGTGGAAGCGCATGATCAAGGCATGATAGAGCGTGTCAGCCGTTATATGAAAGAAGAAATACCGGAGCGCTTTATTGAAGGCCTGCGCCCTAAACACAAAAAGCCGGCAACCGTGAAGAAGAAAAAAGTCAAAGACGGTAAGAAGAAAGACACGAAAAAGAAAGACGCCAAGAAGAAAAAATCCGTCAACAAAAAGGCGGCGGCCAAATAATCTTTGCCGTAGCTGCAGACTAAAACAGAAAAGGGCCGGATATAGTATCCGGCCCTTTTTTCAGCCAACGGTTTAACGCTGAAGCTTTATTGCTCTTCGCGTTTAAATACCAGTTCAGCGGCCGTCGATTCTTCCGGTACGAAGTAATAGCCAGCCACGTCAAATTGTTTCAGCTGTTCCACTGAAGTCAGGCGGTTATCAATGATATAACGTGCCATCATGCCACGGGCTTTCTTGGCGTAGAAACTGATCACCTTGTACTGACCATTTTTGCCGTCTTTAAACACCGGGGTAATCACTTTACCTTTAAGAGACTTCGGCTTAACGGCTTTAAAATATTCATTGGAGGCCAGGTTAATCAGGATATCATCGCCCTGCCCGGCAAGCGCGTCATTCAGTTTGTCCGTAATAATACTGCCCCAGAACTGATACAGGTTAGTGCCGCGGCCGTTGGCCAGCTTAGTGCCCATTTCAAGACGGTAAGGCTGCATCAGATCCAGCGGCCGTAACAAACCGTACAAACCGGACAGCATGCGCAGGTGCTGTTGGGCAAAGGTGAAGTCATCCTCGCTCAGGCTATCGGCTTCCAGGCCGGTATACACATCACCTTTGAAGGCCAGAATCGCCTGACGCGCGTTTTCAAGCGTAAAATCCGGGTGCCAGTCGGCAAAACGGGCCGCATTGAGTCCGGCGATTTTATCGCTCACCTTCATCAGGCTCGCAATGTCCATAGGCGTCAGCTGACGGCAAACATCAATCAGCTCCATCGAGTGATCGGTCAGCTCAGGAAAAGTATAAGTCTTTGTTGCCAGAGGAGATTCATAATCCAGGGTTTTAGCAGGGGAAACCACTATCAGCATGTTTTTATGTCCTGTAAGCGTGTCTGTCGGCAAGATTACCATTTCGGCATCAAAAAACCACGCACAACGCGCGTGGTTGTCGCTTTCTTTGCCATAGGGACAGCCTATCGATCTGAACGGCTGGTCCAGATATCTTCATCCAGCTGAGCATGCAATTCCGGGTATTGGGCGCTGTCAAACGTTGGCACCTTACCCTGAGCCAATTGCGCGTTATAGTCTTTCGCCAGTTTCACCACTGTGCCCGACAACAGCAAAATAGCGATCAGGTTGATAATGGCCATCATTCCCATAGACACATCCGCCATCGCCCATACCGTCGGTAATTCGGCCAGCGCCCCGAACATCACCATGCCCAATACCACGGCGCGAAAAATCAGCAGTCCGGCTTTGTGGTTATGCTCAAGAAAAATCAGGTTGGTTTCGGCATAAGAGTAATTGGCTACCAGCGAGGTAAAGGCAAACAGGAAGATAGCGATAGCAATGAAGATCCCTCCCCAGTCCCCCACCTGAGAAGCCAGCGCCCGCTGCGTCAGCTCTATGCCTGTGACTTCACCATGAGGTACATACTCACCAGACATCAGAATAATCGCCACAGTGGCCGAACAGATAACGATAGTATCGGTAAAGACCCCCAGCATCTGCACATAGCCTTGCGACGCCGGATGCGGCGGGTACGGCGTGGCCGAGGCGGCCGCATTCGGCGCCGAACCCATGCCCGCTTCATTGGAAAACAGCCCACGCTTCAGGCCATTGATCATGCCCTGAGCTATGGTATAACCCAGAGCGCCGGAGGCCGCTTCTTCCAGACCAAAGGCACTGCGGAAAATCAGGGCGATCACCGAAGGAACCTGTTCGATATTCATTGCCACGACCACCAGTGCCAGCAACAGATAACAAATCGCCATCACTGGTACCAGAATTTCAGCAGTGCGGGCAATGGTTCGCATGCCACCGAATATGATAAAACCGGTCAGCGCCACCAGCACCATGCCGACCACCACAGGTTGCCAGCCAAAGGCCACATTCATGGCTTTGGCAATGGAGTTAGCCTGAACCGCGTTGAATACCAGACCGAAGGCAATGATCAGAAAGATAGAGAACACCACCCCCATCCAGCGCATTCCCAGCCCTTTTTCCATGTAGTACGCCGGACCGCCCCGGTAATTGCCGTCATCATCCCGGGTCTTGTACAACTGGGCCAGCGCACTTTCCGCGAATGCTGTCGCCATCCCTAACATGGCAATCAGCCACATCCAGAAAATCGCGCCCGGCCCACCCAAGGTAAGTGCCACGGCGACCCCGGCCATGTTGCCGGTTCCGACCCGGGCAGCCAGACTGGTGCATAATGCCTGAAAAGAAGAGATACCGGCAGCATCCGACTTACGGCTGTTTTTCATCACTTTAAACATATGGACAAAATGCCGGAACTGAATAAACCCCAGCAAGTAGGTAAAATAGATCCCTACCCCGACCAGCAGGTAAATCAATACAGATCCCCACAGCAGATCATTGAGGAAATTTATCTGACTTGTCACACCAACCCCTTAGCTTGCTCAAAGGTATCTTTGCCCGGCACGCCTTTGCTGTGCCACTTCATTCAACTGTAATTCATCTGTCAGCCCAAGCTGAGATAAAGCCAGAAAAACATTTGCATTGCAGATACTGACCTGTTGGCTGATCTCAGCCCGTTTTGGTTCCCGGCTGCCGAAAACCTGAGCGATGATGCGGAGTTAGTCGCAAAAAATCAATCCACACTGAACAGAATTGAGCACTGCATTACTTTCTAACCAACTGGACAAACCATTGGGTTCAATGATTCAGTTTGAACTAATTTCACAAATAAATAACAAATGCGAAATACTTCAATTTTATTCTACGCCGTATTGTGATATTTAACTGATGATCGAGGGGCAAGATGCCCCCGCTCTGAGCAATACTCAGGATGGTAGAGAGGTGCAATATGGATGGCTTTGGATTCGACAACATGCTTGAAAGCGATTTTCCTCGTCGCAATGCACGCAGTAAACCTGTTAAGCGTAAGTGGCGGGAAATTGAAGCACTCAAAGATAAGCAAAAACTGAAAAAGGAACTTCAGGACATTGATATCTTACATGAGTTTACCGATGAGGTAGATTTGTAATCTGGGTTTTGCACTACCATTACTAGGTTAAGGCTAGTATCAAACGACCAACACCGGCTCTGCAGCCGGTGCTGTTTTTTGTGGCCCGGCAGATGTTAATGATCGGGCTCAAGCCGGGTTGCCAACTCCCGGTACTGAGCTGAAACCTCTTTACCGAACAGAGGATCACACAGGCAATCCTGGTATTCTTCTTCAACGGCTGCCCAGTCCTGGTCGGTAAAATGCTGGCGGATCACAGGGAACACCTTCTTCTCTTCGGTGTCCAGGTGCTGGTGCTGGCGCTCTACAAAGGCATTCAATTTTCCCGCAAAAACATCCAGCGGAATCACGGCATCCATCAGAATCATGTCGACGGTTTCAGCAAACTCTGCGGTCAGTCTAGCCAGCTCTATATGTTCCGCCTCCAGATCCAAAATGTCCTGCTCCTCACCATAGTGTCTGAGGTAGTAATGGTATATGACATCTTCTTTTGGGTGATGACAGTGCTCGGCCTGGTTCTGCAGATAGGTCACTATGTCGCGAATGAGCTGATAATTCACTTCGTGACCCGCTTGGATCCCTTTTAATTTTGTACCTAACAGTTTAAGCAACCGGTTGATATAACCATGTTCGGTGTGAATACTGTCCAATAGCATTTCGACCTCCCGGACATTAACATCCCAGCTATAAGTGTAAACCGGGATAGCGAATTCTGTTTGATCCAGGTTAAGTTGCCTTACATTTGTTCAGGAAGTTGCCAGTTAATCTCACTTTTACGGCTTTGTCGCAACCACTTGTTTGCCTGAGAGAAATGGCGACAGCCAAAAAAGCCCCGATAAGCAGACAAGGGTGACGGATGTGCCGCTTCCAGCACCCAGTGTCTGTCCCTGTCGATATGTTTTCCTTTCTTGTGGGCATGCGCTCCCCACAGCAGGAACACCAGACCATCTCTGTGCTGATTCAGACTGGTAATAACCCTGTCGGTAAACATTTCCCAGCCATACTTACTGTGCGAATGCGCTTTGCCTTGCTCAACCGTCAGCACAGTATTGAGCAGAAGTACGCCCTGCTCTGCCCAGGGCTGTAAGCAGCCATGGCTGGGAATGCTGAATCCGTCGATATCAGTGGCCAGCTCTTTATACATATTGGCCAGAGACGGGGGGACTTTAACTCCGGGTTGCACCGAGAAACTGAGCCCGTGTGCCTGTTCAGGGCCGTGATAAGGATCCTGGCCCAGGATCACTACCTTGACCTGATCAAAGGGAGTGGTATCAAAAGCGCGAAATACATCGGCCTCAGCCGGATAGATCACTCTGCCAGCCTGCCTTTCTGCGGCAACTTGTGCCTCAGCCTGCTGAAAGTAAGCTTGCTGCCTTTCCTGTTCCAGCAACTGTTTCCAGTCGAAAAGAGATGAAGATGGGGAATCTGAAACAGACATGTCGGCTCCTGCGGGGAAAATGAAGGTAAGCCGACATTCTGCCTGTCTGATCACGGCATCGCAATGACAACAGGTATCATTTGGGCCGGGACACAGGGCCAACAGGTGTACGCCAGTGACCGCGTCCCTGAATAGGACGATTGGCCTGAGGAAGGCGTGAGCCGCTTACTGAGTTCATTCCGGGGGCTGGCATTGCGCTCGATTTCATAGGGTGTTTCCTCATAATTGAAGGTTCAGTCTATTCAATGAAAGATCAATGCCAACTTTGTCAGTTTGTTCACTAGAGTTTTCTTACAGTGATTTAGCGGCATCTGTAGACCTCAGGCGACCAAAGCAGCAATCTGCTTTATCGCCAATGCGCCAGTTGAGCGCATTTGTGCGCATAATTTGTGCAGCGTCACGCAATAGGCAGTAAGGCAGTAAGAGTGCTTAGTTGATACAGATCAAGGGACCGGGGGCCCAACGCGGTAGGATGCCGTTATCCCTGACCACTTTGTCAGGCACACTATTTTGCTGTTTCAGATGACAACCAAGGAGCTGCCATGATCACCGGCATTCAAATTACCCAAGCGGCTAATCCTCAACTGCTCAATTCCATCTGGCTGCTGGATGCTGCCAGTGGCACAGCCCGCTGCCTGTGTACCATTGACGACTTTGCGCAAGATCAGGACATCGCCCTGTCTGAACTGGGTCAGATTGAGTACCGCGAACTGCCTGTTGAACAGGCTCCGCGTATTGAAGGCGGGCAGCACCTCAACGTGAATGTGCTCAGGCGAGAAACTCTGGAAGACGCCGTGGCGCATCCGGAAAAATATCCGCAGCTGACCATTCGGGTGTCTGGTTACGCGGTACGTTTCAACTCGCTGACGCCAGAGCAACAGCGTGATGTCATCGCCCGGACGTTTACCAGCACTTTATAAAAGCTTGCCGTACAAAAACGCCGCAACCTATTGGTCTGCGGCGTTTTTACCGTCTAATTTTTACTGAAATCAGGCTTTTTTCACAAATTCAGATTTCAGCATCATAGCCCCGATACCATCAATCTTACAGTCGATGTTATGGTCGCCATCCACCAGGCGGTTGATTTTCACTTTAGTCCCCACTTTGGCGACAGACGACGAACCTTTTACCTTGAGATCTTTAATCAGGGTAACGAAATCGCCATCCTGCAACACAGTGCCGTTCGCGTCTTTCACAATCAGTGCATCCACATCTTCTGTCACTTCACCCGGAATCCATTCATGACCACACTCAGGGCAGATCAACAGGTTGCTGTCTTCATAGACATAAGATGAATTGCATTCAGGGCAAGGAGGTAAGGTATCGCTCATACGCTGCTATCTCTCATTTAAAAAGTCATCACTTAAAGATATTCGCCCGCCACTGACTTGCCAGTGCCGGACGAGATGCCTGACATTATAATGTAATTATCATTAAATTATCACCTCGCCGGTTCTGTCATCACAACCCCCTGCCATGAAGGAGGTAATATCAATTAAAACAACACCTTATACGGGACCAGCATGGCTGTCTGAAGCGATTACTTCACCTGAGGGTTCTTCGTTGCGTCATCATCCAGATAACTGATGTCGTGCTTTTCCAGGTATTCACGGATTAACTGACGGACCACCTGGGACGGTGTCAGATCCTGGGAAGCGCACAGCTTTTCAAAAGCCTGCTTTTTGCGGGGATCCATCAATACGGTAAAACGGGCAGTCTTGCTTTCCACACTCAGCTACTCTCGGTCGGACATGATAATCAAATTATAATCTTAACCTGATGATGAAGAAACGATACAAACAAAAAGAGCCACCATAACGGTGGCTCAATCAGAGTATGACTCGCAGAGAGGTATCAGTCCTGAACGGCTTGCAGCACAGCTTTTAACTGAGCAAAATCATTGTCACGCTCAACCGACAGCAACTCCATTGCGCCATGTTTGGCAAGCGGCGCAGGTAAATCTATCTCTTTTTGCAGGATATCTTCCACCACTTCCTTGAACTTGGCTGGGTGCGCGGTACACAGGAACAGACCTGTCTCGCCGGCTTGCAGCTGCTCATTGAGTATGCGATAGGCAATGGCGCCATGTGGCTCACACAGATAACCGTCGGCATCCATCTGACGCAGTGTCTCTGCGGTCTGCTCGTCGCTTACCGCGCCGTAGCCCAGCTCGTTCAGGCCCCAGCCTTGTTGCTGGCACAGCTCTTCAATACGCGGCCAGTTGTTTGGCTGGCTGACATCCATGGCATTGGAAATGGTCGGTACCGTCGCTTTAGGATCCCACTTGCCGTCTTGCAGATAGCGAGGCACGGTATCGTTCACATTGGTGGCGGCGATAAAACGTTTCACTGGCAAACCCAGCGCTTTGGCCAGCAGGCCGGCGGTCAGGTTACCGAAGTTGCCGCTAGGAACCGACACCACCAGATTGCCGCGAGCAGCTTTCGGCAGTTGCGCCACCGCTTCGAAGTAGTAACAGATCTGCGCCATCAGGCGACTGATATTGATAGAGTTGGCTGAGTTCAGGCCCACTTCCTGACGCAGTTCAGCATCATCAAAAGCGTGCTTGACCAGCGACTGACAATCATCAAAGGTGCCATTCACTGCCACAGTGTGGATATTGCCGCCCAGCGTACAGAACAGCTTTTCCTGCAGCGGGCTGATTTTGCCCTTCGGATACAGGATCACCACCTTGATGTTGTCCATACCGTAGAAAGCATGGGCCACAGCCGCACCGGTATCGCCTGAGGTCGCGGTAAGAATAGTGATATTGCCATTGGCGTCAGACACTGCCGCCAGCGATTGCGCCATGAAGCGGCCACCAAAATCTTTGAATGCCAGCGTCGGGCCGTGGAACAACTCCAGCGCATAGACTGCGTCTTTCACTTGTGCGACCGGAGCCGGGAACTGGAAAGCGTTACTGACCATTTGCCGGACGGTTTCCGCGCCCAGTTCATCACCGATAAAAGCAGACAGAATACGGCTGCTGCGGGTAACGAAATCCTGCTCCAGCAACGCATCGATGTCGCCTAAATCCGGCAGTTGAGCAGGAAAAAACAGGCCCTGATTACGGCCCAGCCCCTGGCGGACTGCCTGGGCAAAAGACACTTCTTCCTGATGATCTTTCAAGTTATACAGCTTCATGATTAATACTCACTTCCTATTTCTGTTGAACCCTGGCTGTCGAGACGACAGACATGGACGAATCCTTCATCATTCTGGACATAATGCTGCTGCAACCAGCGGGCAATGCGCTCTGCGACCTCCAGATCATCACAGATGCTGAACATGGTCGGGCCTGAACCTGAAATACCACTGGCTAAAGCGCCCGCTTCCAAGGCGTACTGACGCGCTTCCTTAAAGCCCGGCAGCAAGCCTTCTCGGTAGGGTTCGGCCACCACGTCTTTGATCATTTTGGCGGCCAGTTGCGGCTGCTGGCTGTGGCAGGCATGAATAAAACCTCCCAGATAACGGCCATGGGCAATGATATCCTGTCGACGGTACTGAGCCGGTAAAATAGCCCGGGCTTCAGCAGTCGATACCTTGATGCCAGGATACGCCATCACCCAGTACCAGTTATCGAAACTCGGGACCGACTGGCTGATGATCCCCAGCTCCTCGACCATGAATTGCAACCCGCCAAGATAGCAGGGTGCCACGTTGTCGTAATGCACACCGCCTGAAATCTGACCTTCCATTTCACCCATCAGCGCCAGCAGTTCTGTCTCTGTCAGCGGGTTTTCATGAAAGCGGTTCAGCGCATCCAGGGCAGCCACAATTGAGCAGGCACTGGAACCCAGACCGGAACCAATTGGCATATTCTTCGCCAGTGTCATCGACACAGGTTTCAGGCTGACGCTTTTCTTATCCAGCTCACGGGCAAACACCTGCCAGCAGTGATAAACGATGTTCTCTTGCGGCTCAGCCGGCAGCTTAGCGACAAAATCACCTTCACATCGCAGCGAAAAGGGCTCTGTGCCGGCGGCCACTGTCACTTTATCCCCCAGCAGGGTGCCATCAACGGGCGACACTGCCGCCCCGAGAACATCAAAACCGACACTGACATTACCAATTGATGCCGGTGCGTAAACAGTCACACTCATTGTTAAACTCCCAGTTTCCAGCCGACGGTACGCATCAGATCAGCGAAGACCCCTGCCGCTGTGACCTCGGTACCGGCACCGTATCCGCGCAGGACCAGAGGAATGGGTTGATAGTAACGGCTGTAGAAAGCCAGGGCATTCTCGCCGTCCTTGATTTTAAACATAGGATCATCCTGATCAACGGCCGCCACTTTCACTTTGCATTTACCGTTGTCAATTTCACCTATGTAGCGCAGTACTTTGCCTTCTGCGGCCGCTTTGGCTGACCATTCACTGAAGTAAGCATCGGCCTGTGGCAGACGCTGCATGAAGGCCTCAACATCGCCACTTTGATCAAAGCCCGGCGGCAAGGCCGGCTCGACCACCACATCGCTCAGCTCAAGGGCATAACCAGCCTCACGGGCCAGAATCAAGAGTTTGCGCGCCACATCCATGCCGGACAGATCATCACGGGGATCCGGCTCAGTGAAACCGTTATTGCGGGCCACAGTCGTTGCTTCACTCAGGCTCATTCCTTCGTCCAGCTTACCGAAGATGAAAGACAGCGAACCTGACAAAATACCGGCGAAACGCTCCAGCTCATCACCGGCAGCCATCAGGTTCTGCAGGTTTTCAATCACTGGCAGACCGGCACCGACAGTGGTGTCATACATGAAACGGCGGCGGGTTACGCGCGCGGCCTGACGCAACTGGTGATAATACGCCATACTGGTCGTATTGGCTTTCTTGTTGGGCGTGATAACGTGGAAACCAGCGGCCAGGAAATCCACATACTGCTCGGCAATGGCTTCGTCTGAGGTACAATCGATAATCACAGGGTTGATGATGTGATTACGCTGCACCAGCTGAATCAGGCTAGCCAGATTGAACCCTCCGCTTGCCTGGCCGATCGCATCGCGCCAGTTTTCCAGCGGCAGGCCATTATTGTCCAATAACATGCCTTTGCTGTTCGACAAGCCACAGACACGAATGACAATGCCGTTTTCAGCCAGCTTCTCTTGCTGGCGCTGGATCTGATCCACCAACTCGCCACCAACACCACCGACACCAACCACAAAAACATCCAGGAAATGCTTACTGTTGAACAGGTTCTCATGACAGGCTTTCACCGCTTCCGAGACTTTGTTGGCCGGAATCACAGCGGAAATAGCCCTTTCAGAAGAGCCCTGCGCAATCGCGATAATATTGACATTCACTTCGGCCAGCGAGGTAAAAAATCGCGACGCCACACCACGGGAAGTACGCATACCGTCCCCGACCAGGGTCACGATCGCTGAATCGTCAATAAACTCTACCGGCTCTAACAGACCTTCTTTCAGCTCCAGCTCAAAATTATTACGCAGCGCCTGCTCAGCCACGAGTTGATCATCACTTTCGATACAAAAACTGATGCTGTATTCAGACGAGGACTGAGTGATCAGAACAATTGATACCCCTGCTGCTGACATTGCCCCGAATACGCGGGCCGCCATGCCGACCATGCCTTTCATACCAGGGCCGGACACATTTACCATGGTCAGGTTTTTGAGCGTGGTAATGCCTTTGATCGCCAGCTTGTCTTCACCCGTATCCTGACCGATCAGTGTACCGGCACCTTGCGGGTTAAAACTGTTTTTGATCAGGCAGGGAATGTGGAATTGCGCGATGGGTGCAATGGTTTTGGGATGCAGTACCGAAGCACCGAAGTAAGAGAGTTCCATTGCTTCCTGGTAACTGAGCGATTTCAGCAAACGGGCATCAGGCACCAGACGCGGATCGCAGTTATAGACACCATCGACATCTGTCCAGATTTCACAGCACTCAGCACGCAGACAGGCTGCCAGCACAGCGGCTGAATAATCCGACCCGTTACGGCCTAAAATAACCAGCTCACCTTTCTCATTACCGGCCGTAAAACCCGGCATGATATGGATGTGCCCTTCAGCCAGCGGATGACGGCGGAAGTTGTCAGTTGAGATTTCAATGTCGACATGCCCTTCCAGGTAATCACCATGCGCCACTAAAGAAGCAACCGGATCAATCAGATCCGCTTTATGCCCTTTGGCTTCCAGCACCGCTTTCATGGCTACGATAGAAATACGTTCACCTTTACTGATGACACGGGCGTAAACATTGTCCGGGCACTGTCCCAGCAACTTCATCCCGTGGACCAGTTGCTTCAGTTGCCCCAGCGAGCTGGCGAGTTTGGCATCCACGGCTGAACGCTCAAACGCAGGTAAAAGCTGCTCAATACCATCAAACAGGCTGTTAAAGGTGTTTTCCAGATCGGTGAGCTGCAGCTCGGCATCGCCCGTCGCGACTGTGGTATCTATGACTGACACCAGTTTGTTGGTCACTTTGCCCGGTGCTGACAGCACCACTGAGACTTCACCCTGGTGGGCATTACTGGCGATGATATCCGCCGCCCTGAGAAACCGGTCGGCATCCGATAAAGATGAACCGCCAAACTTAAGCACTCGCATTCCCTACTCCACTTCCGTTAATTTTGACTTGTCGGCAATTGCTTCCTGGCTGTTATTGTATGTGGCCAGTGAATATTGCCATTGAATCTGAAAAAATCATGGTGAAAAAAAAGCCCGCACTGTGAGGTGCGGGCTTTTTTTTGAAATCTTGCGCGTATCAGCCCGCCCCAACACTGTTTGTGCCGGTAATAATAATGGTGGTGGTGCCGATAAGGTTAAGTGCCATGTTTTTATATTATTGCTAATGTTGTGTGCGTGTTGTTTACGTTTACCTGATCCTCAGGTATGAGTCAACACTGACTAGTGATTTATTTCTTACTTTCCCAGAATACAGTTTTTGTCTCTGCCAATTCATTATTCCCGCCAAGAATAGATTAGTCGCATAAAATTAGAGGAAATCGCATTTCTGCAATTGCAGTTAACTCATTGACATAGCATAGTAACTCGTAAGGATTATTTGCCTTCTCAAGCAAGACCTGAAGCAATTAACCCGTTAAAGCCCAATAATGTTCTGGTTCAAGAAAGTCAACGCACCCTCAGAACCAGAGAGATCACTCACAGGCCATGCAGGAAGACAGCCTGGAGGATGACAATGATTACAATAATATTTCGGAGGGATCCGGCATGACAGCAGCGATGGAACAGCTTGTTGCACATACCATACTCCAAGGCTTTGATGCCATGTACGGCCGGTTTCTGGATGTCACCGCCGGTGCGCAGGACAGATTTGAAAATCAGGACTGGATGTCAGTCCATCAGGCCCTGAAACAGAGGATCAGCTTTTACGACCATCATGTGGAACTGGTCAGCCGCCAGATCCAGATTATGCTCGGCAGGCAATACGCTAACCGCGAGTTTCTGACCGCCGTCAAATCCTCCTATGAAGATCTGCTGCTGGATTACCCTCGCTATGACATTGCCGAAAGCTTCTTTAATTCCGTCTATTGCCGAATTTTCGAGCATCGCGATATCAACCGCGACAAACTGTTTGTGCACAGCTCGCAGACCGGGCGCATCGCGCCTTATCCAACAGCTTTAACCCGTTTGTACCAGTCTGAGAACGGGTCGCACTATCTGTTTGAACGCATGATGGATGAAACCCCTTTCACACTGAACTGGGAAGACAAAAACCGGGATATTGCCCTGATAGTGAACAGGCTCAACAATGAGTTTGGCAGTGCAGCGATGCAAAAAGCGCGACTTGAGCTGATCAAAGAACCGTTTTACCGTAATAAAGCCGCTTACCTGATTGGCCGGTTGTTGCTGGAAAACAATACCCAGATCCCCCTGGTGTTACCTGTGCTGACCACAGATAATCGCCAGCTGTATGTGGATGCCTGTCTGTGCCATGTTGATGATGTCAGTATCGTTTTTGGCTTCGCGCGTTCTTATTTCATGGTGTACGCTCCGGCACCTGCTGCACTGGTCCGTTTCCTCAGCGAGCTGTTACCAAACAAAACCCATGCCGAACTTTACACCGCCATAGGTTGCCAGAAGCACGGTAAAACAGAGCTGTACCGGGAATTTCTCCATCACCTTGAACACTCTGACGACAAGTTCGATCTGGCGCCGGGTATCAAGGGCATGGTCATGAGTGTCTTTACCCTTCCTTCCTACGGGTTCGTCTTCAAAGTGATCAAAGACAAATTTGCCCCTCAGAAAGAAATGAACCGAGCCACAGTCAAAGAGAAATATCAGCTGGTTAAAGAGCATGACAGGGTCGGCCGGATGGCTGATACCCAGGAATACCGCAACTTCAGTTTTGACCGCTGCCGATTCAGTACTGAGTTACTGGAAGAATTACAGCGTGAAGCACCGTCGAGCCTTATCGTGACTGACAAGGAAATCATGATAAAGCACCTCTATATCGAGCGCAGGATGATCCCTTTCAACCTGTATATTGAACAAGCCAATGATGACGATCTGCGCCACGCCGTGGATGAATACGGCAAAGCCATCAAACAACTGGCGGCCGCCAACATCTTCCCGGGTGACATGCTGTTCAAAAACTTCGGTGTGACACGCCATAAACGCGTGGTCTTCTATGACTATGATGAAATCAGCTACATGACCGAAATTAACTTCCGCCATATTCCGCCGCCCCGGTTCCCGGAAGATGAATTGTCAGCTGAACCCTGGTACAGCGTGGGCACCAATGATGTTTTCCCGGAAGAATTTCGTACTTTCCTGCTGATCAACCCCAAAGTGCGAAAACTGTTCGATGAACTGCACAGCGATTTGTTTGACCCCGGCTACTGGCAGCACTTACAGTCAAACATTGAGCAAGGGCGGTTTGAAGATGTTTTTCCGTATAAAGAAAAACATCGGCTGATAAGAGCACAAAAACACTCGTAATTTGATCTTTGCCGCAATCTGAGATGTAAATCAGTGATGTGCGACGAAACACGCACTTTGTGAAATATTTCTGGCCTAGGATTAATTGGTATACAAAAGGAAACTGCACTCACAGGGATGGCTGAGGATGAAACACTGCTGCTTATTGCTCTTATTCTGTCTGGCCTGGCCAGCGCTGGCCACGGAGCCGGCAACTGAGCCTGTTTCAGCGTCAGCAATGGCAGGATGGTTTCTTAATTCTCAGTCACGCAGCGCTGAGCAATTTGACCTCTGGCAGATAGACAGCGGTTATGCCTATGCCCTGACCCAGTCCACCCAGGTGTATGTCAGTACCCGCCTTAAAAGCGGCAACCAGCAACAGGCGGCAACACGTGGCTTATTATCAGGCGTAAAGTACAACTTCAGCCCCAAAATCAGCCTGCGTAGTGCGGTAACGTCTGAGCGGGTGGAAGAAAACACCCGTCTTGGTGTCGAGCTCAGCAGTCAATACGAGCTGAATGAGAAGGTAAACCTGCATGCCACCATGGATTATGAAGCGTTAGAGCAGGTGTATCAGCTCGGTATTGGCTTTCGATTTTAAGCCCCCCACACCAACAGAGCACAGGCTTAAAGCACGGACAAATCCAGCGGCTCTTTACTCAACAAGATACCATTGGGATCCGCGTACAGAATATCCCCGGGGTAAACCAGCGTATGTGCGACGGTCAGGGTGACATTCCTGTCTCCGGTCTGGCGTTTCTCAGTTTTAAACGGACATACCGCAATGGCTTTGACCCCCAGCGCCATCTCGCTCAGCGCGACGACATCACGCACTGCGCCGTTAATCACTATGCCTTCCCATTGATTCTTGATCGCCAGCAGAGCCAACTGATCACCCAACAAGGCTTTGTTTAACGATCCATGACCATCGATCACCAGCACCTTGCCGGTGCCGTCTTCGTTGAGAATATCCCTCACCAGACTGTTATCTTCAAAGCAGCGCAGTGTCACCACTTCGCCATAAAACACTGGCTTCCCACCAAAATCGCGATGTGCCAGCGGCAACCAACGTACTTCATCCTCGTAGTGGTCACACAAATCCGGCAATAGATCTTTCATCGTAGAACTCCTTACTCTAATCCTTGAATATGAAGATAAGCGGGCCATTTCCCGAGCTCGGTCTGAGAAAAACCCTGATGCTTAAGCATAACGGGCACCAGAAACAGCTGCTGCTGTGATACCCAGTAAATTGCATTTTGCCGCCACTTCGCCGCCAGCTCACAAGCCTGACTCAACCCGGTACACACTGCCAGACTCGGCTCATGCCAGCGCCCGTCCGGCGCACTGCAATCAAGCCTCAGGTAAGCATATCCCAAAGCGGACAATTCAGCTTCCAGACGCTGCTGCCGCTGACGATTTTCCTTACAACTGAGTACGATACTTTCAGGGTTAAAAGCGGTTAAAATAGCGAAGCTCGAGTAGTCAGGTATCTCAGACGCACGAAAAATGATCTGCTGATAGCTTAGCCATATTGCCTGCCGGGCATGCCATTCCGCATGCCTGTCCTGCAACGGATCATCATCAGAGTGGCGGCAATCTTCCGACATGTGTCTGATCTCCCTGCCTGGTCAGCCAATACGACTGTTATCTTTAACAGCCTTATTTCATTGATGAAACAACAAATTGTTTGAGCTATAACAATAAGATAGTGTTTCCGATACGCTAGTATCGCACGGTAAAATCGAAAAAACTGAGCGCAATACAATAAAATCATATTGTTAGTACGCTGTTAAATGCATACAATCGTCTGCATCCAAGGGAAATTGTAGCCAGTCCCGCAAGTTCGGGTTTTTCAGCAAGTTGTCCGTTGGGCCGCTGAAAAATGAGGATGGCGTACCAGCAGGTAGTTGAAAAGACGGGTGCAAACTGCAACTGTTCTGTTACTTTGCCTGTAAGCGAATTATTTTTATAGAATTGAAATATTCTCTGTTAGACCAGATTCCGTTTTGAGTAATTAGGTACTGCCAATGCAAACCCCTCACATTCTAATTGTAGAAGACGAGCACGTAACCCGTAACACCCTGAAAAGCATCTTTGAAGCAGAAGGGTATACGGTTTTAGAAGCCAGCGACGGTGCAGAAATGCACAAGATGCTGTCTGAACATCATGTTCACCTTGTGATCATGGATATCAATCTGCCAGGTAAAAATGGCCTGCTGCTGGCCCGTGAATTGCGTGAGCAAGGCGATATGGCGTTGATGTTCCTGACCGGACGTGACAACGAAGTGGATAAGATCCTTGGCCTGGAAATTGGTGCGGATGATTACATCACTAAACCTTTCAATCCAAGAGAGCTGACCATTCGTGCCCGTAACCTGTTAACTCGCGCAATGAGCCAGGGGCTGGCCTCAGAAGATCGCCGCCTGGTTGAGCGCTATGAGTTTAATGGCTGGTCTCTGGAACTGAACAGCCGTTCTCTGATGAGCCCGAGCGGTGATCAGTTCAAGCTGCCACGCTCTGAATTCCGTGCCCTGCTGCATTTTTGCGAAAATCCAGGCAAAATCCAGACCCGTGCAGAGCTGCTGAAAAAGATGACCGGCCGTGATCTGAAGCCGCATGACCGCACAGTTGACGTCACTATCCGCCGTATTCGTAAGCATTTTGAATCAGTGTCCGACACCCCGGAAATTATCGCCACTATCCATGGTGAAGGGTATCGTTTCTGCGGTGATATCGAAGAAAACTAAGACCAGACACTAACTTGTCCGCCATATCGAGTAGGGTGAGGCGTTACCGCCTCATCCCTCTCACAGAACCGTACGTACGGGCCTCGTATACGGCTCATGCACATTTCCATTCAGCGTAACTGCTGAACACATACCCCGTCCTCACCTGCTCAAGATTGACCAAACCTAGGTCGTTGAACCACTGGTTTGGCATCGCATAGCTCGCGAGTGGGCTCGCCGCGCTTCTCCAACTCGACATCTGGATGTAGCTGAACGGAGGCTTATACCCTCTCTGCTTCAACCAGCGGTGAAGCCTGCTCGACTTCTTCCAGAGTTTGAGTTGGATGCTGCGCAACCGCCTCCTCAGCCAAGCGGCTATTTTCTTGAGCTCCCGGCTGGCATTGGCTATCCGAAAATACTGGCTAAAACCTCTGAGCACTGGATTCAGCTCGCTGATCACCTGCCCTAATGGCTTTCCGCCATTACGCCGGGTCAATCTTTTCAGTTTCGCTTTGAACCCTTGCAGTTTCTTCGACTGAATACGGGTGTATCGACTCCCGATTTCTACACCGAGGAACTTCACCCCTTCATCGCTGTGGGCGATGTGGGACTTGTGCGGGTTCACCGTTAACTTCAGATCTTTTTCCAGGATCTTCGTCGCCTGTCTGAGTGCATTTTCTGCACCCGACCGGCTGCGACAGAAAATCAGAATATCGTCTGCATATCGGACTATCCTGTGGCCTCGTCTTCTCATCTCCTGATCAAACGCGTCCAGATAGATATTCGCGATCAGCGGGCTGATCACTCCGCCTTGCGGACTTCCAATCTCTGTTGCATGCCATTGCCCGTTGACCATCACTCCGCTTTTCAGAAACTGCCTGAGCAGCTCCAGTACACTGCCATCTGTGACCCGTTTTCGGATGCTCGTCAGGATGAACTCGTGGTCGAGTTTATCGAAGCATTTAGACAGGTCCATATCCACAACATGTTGTAATCCATATCGCCGGATGAACATGGTCGCTTTGTTGATGGCGTCGTGACAACTTCTCTGTGGCCGGTATCCAAAACTTGATGGATGGAACTGCGCCTCAAAGATAGGCGTGAGTATGTCATTCAGGGTTTGTTGAACGACTCTGTCCCGAACCGTCGGGACGCCCAGCAGCCTGATCCCGCCATCGTCTTTCGGGATTTCCACCCGCCTGACGGGCTGGGGCCGATACTGCTTGGTTTTCAGCTCCAGGAGAAGTTGGTCGAGGTTATCACTCAGATTTGAGGCGAAGTCGCTCAGGCTCTGCATATCAATTCCTGCCGCGCCTTTTGCTTTCCACACCTTTTTAAATCCCCTGTACAGCCGCGCCTTATTCAGCAGATGACCGTACAGACTGTAATAGACTCTCATCTTCTCCCTTTGGGTTGTGTGCCGTGTGGGGACAGAATGCCTTCTTTTCATGTCGGCCTGTTTCATCGGACTGTATAGCCTTCTAGCGCAATGGCAATCTACTACAGTGAGCCCTGATTACTGCCGTGTACGGTTTCATCCCTCAGTGTCCTGCTCCCAGTTTACCGAGCGAGAATACCCCGGTCGCGAACCGGCTCGTGTACCATGAAAAAAAAACATCTGCTCATCACAGACTTAAAATGTACTTCCTCCCTTCGCAACACGGCATGCTTTGGGCGATGCCGTGCCCCATCGGACGCAGTACCGATGGTCAGCTCAGTTTTATCCTCCACACCATTACTGGGCTTCACAGGCCGAGCCTTACTCACTACTACGGATTCATCTGCCACCTCACACCAACACGAGACTTGGCTTTCACCTTGTCCCCGTGTTTCCGGTGTCTACCCGGATGTGGTGCCAGGCTTCCCCAGTTACTGCACTGGCTCCCTGTTAACGATCCCACCCTCAAACACAGCTCAGGTCTGACTGAGTATCGGGCTTCGCGCTATTGTGCACGCTTACCCACCTAAACTGCCGTAACAGGTTCACTTGCGTTGTGTACCGTTAACTTCCTATCGCTTCCTTCAGACCCAGCCGTTGGCCAGCTATGCCCTTGCGATTCGGATTATCTTCCCCTCAGTCGGGGCGATTCAGGGTTCTTTCAACCTGACGGGTTTACCAGCTTCGCTGGGCAAACACAAAAAAGCGTCGCTATTGCGACGCTTTTTTAATGGTTTGCTATCCGCCTGTTCAGCTCTCTTTATTGGCTAACCAGGTTTTCAGCACCTTCAAATCGGCCTGATAACTCGTTTTAATTTCATCAACCCAGTCTTCGATGTTTTCCCACCAGGCCGGCAATTCAGGCGACTGTGCTTTCTGGGCCACCTGCTGAATACGCTTCAGGCCAATAGAACCCGCGGCTCCCTTGATCTTGTGCGCTTCAAACTTAATGCCGTCCTTGTCTTTCGCCGTCATATTCGAATCAAGAATCGCCAGATATTCAGGCATCATTTTTTCGAACATATCCAGTGAATCATACACAGGCTGAGCACCGACAATATCCACATAGGAGTCCAGCATCTCCAAATCCAACAGTTTGCTCAGCGTATCCTCGCTCAGACTGTTCTCGTCAGCTATCACAGGCTCCTGGCCCTCCGTCTGGCTGGCACCCTGCTGTATCAAAGTCTGAATCACAGTGTTAATCGCCTTAACGCTGAGCGGCTTACTGATGGCATCATCCATGCCCTGATCCAGATATTCGTGTTTGTCTTTAATAACATTGGCCGTCAGCGCCACCAGTGGCGGCAACTGGCGATAGCGCGCACGCAGGACTTTGGCGATTTCAAAACCTGTCATATCCGGTAATTGAATATCCAGCAGCACCAAATCGTACTGAGCCGGTGTAAACACCTCCAGTGCCTCATCCCCTCGCATCGCCACAGTGACCTGATGCCCCAGGCCCTCCAGCAATGCCTTGGCAACTGTGATATTCAGCTCTATGTCTTCCACCATGAAAATGCGCAGTGAATGCTGTGCCAATTCGGGCAGCTCTTCATCCTCGACAATCTGCTCAAGCACAGGGACACAGATAGTGACAGTGAACGTACTGCCTTCCCCGACTTCGGAGCTGACTTCAATATCCCCGCCCATCATGTTCACCAGCTGGCGCGATACCGCCAGGCCAATACCGGTGCCGACGGCATGCAGATTATCCTGACCCTGTTTCACCTGATAGTACATAGCAAAGACTTTATCCAGCTCAGACTCAGGAATGCCGATCCCGCTGTCTTCGATCTCAAAGGTGATTTCCGCCTGCTGATTGTCCAGCAGTTCGCTGCTCACAGACAGAATAACCCCGCCTTCCTTGGTGAACTTGGTCGCGTTGCTGATCAGATTCCACAGCACCTGACGCAGCCGCGTGCCGTCGACCTGAATATAGGGTGGTAAATCAGTCAGTTGTTCCAGATCGAATCGCAGACCCTTCTGCTCGGCCATCAGACCGGAAATATTGCCCATTTCTTCGATAAAAGCATCGAAGTCCAGCGGCGTTGGCAACAACTCCAGACGACGGCGATCCGACTTATCCATGTCGATAATGTCATTGAAGATATTGCCCAGGGTAATGGCGCTGACATAGATAGTACGCATGTAGCCGCGCTGCTGCTCATTGAGCGGGCCTTCCAGCAGCATTCGGCTCAGTCCCACGATCCCGTTCAGCGGTGTCCGTAATTCATGGCTGATGGTCGAGATAAATGCGGTTTTATCACGGCTGGCTTTCTCCTGGGCTTCCTGATATTGCTTGCGCTCGGTAATGTCGCGGCCAAATCCCATCAGGCCAAGCCGGCGGCCATCACGGCTGTAAAAAGGCACTTTACGCAATTCAAATATAGCTTTGCGGCCGTCAGGGTATTCCAGCCACTGTTCGTAGGTCAGCGAGATATTTTGGGTGAAAACCTGCTGATCAGTTTCCACTATTTTGACCGCCACCTCTTCACTGTACACATCCCAGGGAGTCAGTCCGACCAGCTCCTGTTCCGTTCTGCCGGTCAATTCGGCCATCGCCCGGTTACAGCCAGAAAATTCATTCTTTTCGTTACGGTAATAAATGAGATCCGGCGACGCATCAAGAAAGGACTTCAGCAAGGCACTTTGCTCTGCCAGTTCGAGCTGGGCGCTCTCACGCTGTGCCACCTCATTCTCCAAGTCCTGCATCGCAACCCGGCGCTCTTCTTCAGCCTTAACCCGCACTTCGATCTGCTGATTCAGCTCAGTAATGTTATCTTTCAGCTGCTTGTTCAGGGTCAGATCCCGTGAGCGCATTTCTTCCAGTTTGGTCACCAGCTTGGACAACCGCTGGCGGGAATCTTCAAGCTGATCCACCACCACAGACAGAAAATAAACCGCCCAGGGGGTGATCAACAAACCAAAAAAAACAGAGCGGACAATATCTATGTCCAATACTTCACCCTGCAGTGCCAGTGTGACCCCCACCTGTACCACCACAGCCAATGCCACCAGTGCTAACGCCAACAGCAGGCTGAAGCGCACTATGCCAAGCTTCACCAACAGGTCGACATAGAACTGCGCCAACATTTTTATTTGTTTCATTGTGATTCCTGCTACAACAAAATGCTGCCCTCAGGCAGCATTAAAACTCATCTGATTCGGCCATCAGGCGGGTAGTATTCCGCCCGTCTGCTTTTGCTTTGTAAAGCGCTTTGTCTGCCATTGCAATCAACTCGCCATAATCCTGATTTGGCATAGGTGTCATGGTGGCCACACCTAAGCTGACAGTCAGCATGTCACTGATGCCTGAAAAGCCATGAGGGATGGCTTTCTCAGCCAGTTTATTGTGGATTTTACCTGCCACTGTTTGCCCACCCGCCAAAGGCGTATTCGGCAGCAGAAAGGCAAACTCCTCGCCGCCATAACGGGCGACTTCATCCGTTTCCCGGCGGATCACGCTATCGAACACCTGGGCCACTTCCTGCAATGCGTGATCGCCTTGCTGGTGACCGTAATTATCGTTGTAAGCTTTAAAACTGTCGATATCACAAAGAATTAATGTCAGAGGCTGTTGCTCGCGCATATGGCTGTGCCAGAGCTTGCGCAGTTGTTCATCGAAGCTGCGGCGATTGGCCACTTTTGTCAGGCTGTCGACAAAACTGAGCTCCTGCAATTCCATGATGGCGTCGGCCAGCTGCTGCTCAGCCTGCTTACGCTCTGTCACGTCCCTGGCTATCAGCAACACGCCGGCTGAGCCGTCGGTCGGATCGCGATACGGGGATTTCACAATTTCATACCAGACCGGCTCACCGGTTTCGAGAATGACATAGGCATCCGTCTTCACGGTCAGGCCGTCTCTCAGCACTTTAATGTCAGTCTGATAGAACTCCTGCAGCATCTCAGGATCAATCACATTGCGGGCTGTCTTACCGATCAACTCTTTGGCACTGAACCCCAGCACTTTGGCAAAAGGTTCATTACAGCCAACATAGACGCCGTGCTCATTATACAAACCGATAGGATCCTGACTGGCATTGAGGATGGAGTTGAGCAGGGTGTTACGCTGAGCCAGGATCTGCTCCGTGACTTCCCGCTTCTCTATTTCCTGCTTGAGGCTTTCTTGCATCTCGTGCCAGTCGGTCACGTCATGGCTGATACTCAGCGTGCCAATGATCAGACCGTCTTCGTCTGTCATCACGGTTTTATTGGTTTCCAGCAACCGGCTGGCACCATCCGGTGCCGTGGTCCAGGTATGAATCACAGGCGTCTCGCCGATGCCGGTCGGATCGCCCTGTATCAGTCCCTCTTCCCGACGGCCGCGCCAGAAACGATCGAAGGCGGTATTGGTGCCTATGATATTACCGGCCTTATCCTGAAAATATACCAACTCTGACAGTGAGTTCAGGACGCGCTGGAAAACTCGCTGTTCTATCTGAACGTAAGGGTTAGCCTGACTGGTTGGCGCGACAAAAAACAGCAACCAGGCTGATTGCCAGCGATAGCTGAGCAACTGTCCGGAAATTAGCACCCTGATGGTCGAATTGCCGAGTTGCAGTGTTTCTTCTACGTTTTCGAACCCGGTACCTGGCTGTAAGGGGCGCAGCACATCCGCCATCATCCGCGCGCCAATACCTTCCGGATAGTAAAAGCGGTTCTCCACTTTACTGACCCCCAAGAGCTCTCGGCAGCTGGCATTGGCATAAAACAGCTCACCATCTTTACTGCGGACAATGGCCGCTGCAATGGGAAGCCGGGAAATAGTGGCATGGAGACGCCGAAAGGCCAGACTGCCCAAATGATGCACTATCCAGGCCGCCAGTGAAGTCAAAACAGCCACCAACAGAAATGTCATACCAATGACTGACATATTCAGCCCTTCTTCAGCTTCCCCCCATACCGGTAAAGCGGTACAGGCAACGATAGCAAACGCCATCATGTTCACTTTCTGCATGCTGTTTCTTCTCCCCGCAGTCTTCCCTGGCGGTTCCGTGTAGGCCATCTTGGCTCTGCAATACTCAACCGCCAATTTAACACAGTTGCAAGAAGCTGCTGCATGTCGCGGATTTTTAATATGCCAAAAAGTGATGTTTGACACTCCTGAGCGTCAAGGATTCGACACTAATTACATTCATCAGGACAGAGTAATCTGCTAGTCCGCAATCTAAATCACACCCCATCATGCCAAAAACACAATCTGAAATAAAATAACCACAAATACAACTGAAACTTTCCCATCAAAAAATCTCCTCCCTTTACACCAATGAGTAACAATTCATCAACATCGGGATATCATGAATTTTTAGTCATAATTTTAACTAGAACGGCCAGGGTTTTAGCTCGCACTACAACTAAAGTCGGATTTAGTGATAGTAATTCAGCCAACAGATCTGTAATATATTTTCATTGTGTGCATTATATAACCAGATTGCCATCCATCAGGATGGCTTTCATGTCTTTAGCGTGCTGGCTTAGCCCGTACGTCTGAGACTGGCTGCCTCCCTTCAGATAAGGCAGCCCTCCTGCGGCCAGTAACGGGCAAGATGCCCGCCTGACCAAGACATGCAGGTATATATAAAAATAAATAGGGAACCGCAGACGGAGGAACCGTCTGCTCTACACTGGAAGGATGTAGTTATGACAGATCAAGTGTTGAATGGTCAGGGGCTTTATGTCCCTGAAATGGAGCATGATGCCTGCGGTATCGGCTTTGTTGCCCATCTCAAGAACCGTAAATCCCACCAGGTTATCACTCAGGCACTGGACATGCTGGCTCGTATGGAGCACAGGGGCGGCCAGGGTTGCGACCCCTGCAGTGGTGACGGTGCCGGTATTCTGCTGCAAAAACCCCATGAATTTCTATTGCAGGAATGTCAGAAAATTGGCCTGACACTGCCTGCCTTTGAGCAGTATGGCGTCGGTGTCATCCTGTTTCCGAAAGACGAAGACAAACGTGAACAGTGCCGCGACATTCTGGCCCGCAACGCCCAGCGACTGGGCCTGAGCGTACTTGGCTACCGAGTGCTGCCTACAGATAACAGCATGATTGGTGCCGATCCCCTCAGCACTGAGCCGCAATTTGAACACGCTTTTGTCACCGGCGGCAGCGATATGCCGCAGGAAGAACTGGAGCGTAAGCTGTATGTCCTGCGTAACTACACGGTTCGAGTCTGTCTGGAAAGCGTGACCAATATTGGTGACGATTTCTACATTAACGCCTTCTCCAGCAAAACATTGGTATACAAAGGCCAGCTCACGACAGAGCAGGTTCCGCAGTATTTTCTCGATCTGCAAAACCCGGCCATGGTCAGTGCTCTGGCGCTGGTCCACTCGCGTTTTTCCACCAACACCTTCCCGAGATGGCGTCTGGCGCAGCCTTTCCGTTACATCGCCCATAACGGTGAAATCAACACAGTGCGCGGCAACCTGAACTGGATGAAAGCCCGCGAGGCTCTGTTGCAGTCTGATCTGTTCAGCGAAGAAGAGCTGAACATGCTGCTGCCTATCTGCCAGGAAGGAGCGTCGGACTCGGCCAACTTTGATATGGCCCTGGAATTGCTGGTGCTGTCTGGCCGTAGCCTGCCCCATGCACTGATGATGCTGATCCCGGAAGCCTGGCAGGAAAATCCGGCCATGGATCCCAAACGCCGTGCGTTTTACCAGTATCACGCCAACCTGATGGAGCCCTGGGATGGCCCGGCATCTGTCTGCTTCACTGACGGCGTACAAGTGGGTGCCACCCTGGACCGTAATGGTCTGCGTCCGTCTCGCTATACAGTAACCAAAGATGATTTCCTGGTTATGGCCTCCGAATCCGGCGTGGTGGATATCGCCCCTGAAAATGTCCATTTCCGTGGCCGTTTACAGCCCGGCCGTATCTTTGTTGCGGATCTGGAGCAAGGCCGCATCGTCTCCGATGATGAAGTCAAAGACAGCATTGCCTCAGCCAAACCTTATGAAGACTGGGTGAAAAACAACCTGCTTCATCTCAGCGATCTGCCTGACGCCGATTACAGCCATAGCCAGCCTGAAGCCGAGAAGCTACTGCATCAACAGCAGGCTTTTGGCATCAGCAATGAAGAAGTCAATGAGATCATCCTGCCAATGGCCGGCGACGGCAAAGAGCCTCTGGGCTCGATGGGGGCGGACTGGCCGCTGGCGATTCTGTCACACCAGTCGCAGCATCTGTCTCATTACTTCAAGCAGCTGTTTGCTCAGGTGACCAACCCACCGATCGACCCGATCCGTGAACGTATGGTAATGTCACTCAACACCTATCTGGGTGAAGATCAGAACCTGTTGAGTGAAGGTCCGTCGCACTGCCAGAAACTGGAGCTCAACTCACCGGTACTGAGCGATGCCGAGCTGGAAAAGCTGCGCGCCATCGACAAGCCCCACCTGCAGGCCAAAACCCTGGATATCGTGTTTAAGGCCAGTGATGAAGCAGGCAAGCTGGAACAAGCACTGAACCATCTGTGCCAGCACGCCGAAGATGCGGTCAATGACAGCTACTCCATCCTGATCCTCAGTGACCGTGCAGTGAACTCACAGCATGCCCATATTCCGGCCGTGCTGGCTGTCGGTGCGGTACACCATCATTTGATCCGCAAAGGGCTGCGTGCCAAGTGCGATCTGGTAGTTGAAACGGCCGACGCCCGCGAAACACACCATTTCGCCACCCTGATCGGCTACGGTGCCAATGCGGTCAACCCGTACATAGTGACAGAAACCATAGTTTCGCTGCAGCAACGTAACAAGCTGGCTAAAGACACCAGTGTCGATAAATACTTCAACAATTTCCGCAAAGCCGTTAACGGCGGCCTGTTGAAGATTTTCTCCAAAATGGGGATTTCGACCCTGCAGTCCTACCACGGTGCCCAAATTTTTGAAGCACTGGGGATCAGCAAAGCCGTGGTCGACAAATATTTCACCGGTACCGTCTCGCGTATTCAGGGGCTGACCCTGGACGACATTGCCAAAGAAGTGCTGATCCGCCACCGCCTCGGTTACCCGCTGCGTGATATCCCATTGCAAATGCTGGATGTCGGTGGTGTTTATCAGTGGAAACAGCGTGGTGAAAAGCACCTGTTTAACCCGACCACAATTTCTCTGCTGCAGCAATCCACCCGCGGCAAAGACTACAGTCAGTTCAAGCAATACTGCCACGCTGTAGACAGTCAGGGCGACCATGCCGCCACTCTGCGCAGTCAGCTCCAGTTTGCTGTTGATACCAGCCACAGCATCCCGCTGGATGAAGTAGAACCGGCCGAAAATATCCTCAAGCGCTTTGCCACAGGTGCAATGAGCTTCGGTTCTATCTCGCATGAAGCACACTCCACACTGGCTGTCGCCATGAACCGTATCGGCGCCAAGTCGAACTCAGGCGAAGGCGGTGAAGACCCGGCCCGTTTCGAGAAAAAAGAAAACGGCGACTGGGAACGCTCTGCCATCAAGCAGGTCGCGTCTGGCCGCTTCGGGGTGACATCGTATTACCTGACCAATGCCGATGAGCTGCAAATTAAAATGGCACAGGGTGCCAAGCCAGGTGAAGGGGGTCAGTTGCCGGGTGACAAAGTGGACGACTGGATCGGTGCGACTCGTCACTCCACCCCAGGTGTCGGCCTGATTTCGCCGCCGCCACACCACGATATTTACTCTATTGAGGATCTGGCGCAGCTGATTTATGACCTGAAAAACGCCAACCGCAAGAGCCGTGTCAACGTCAAACTGGTTTCTGAAGCCGGTGTCGGCACCATAGCTTCAGGTGTCGCCAAAGCCAAAGCCGACGTGGTACTGATCGCCGGTTTCGACGGCGGTACAGGCGCCTCTCCGATTTCCTCGATTCGCCATACAGGCCTGCCGTGGGAGCTGGGTCTGGCAGAAACACACCAGACACTGCTGAAAAACGGCCTGCGTAACCGTATCGTGGTGCAAAGTGACGGTCAGATGAAAACCCCGCGTGATCTGGCTGTCGCCACCCTGCTGGGTGCCGAAGAATGGGGTGTTGCCACCGCCGCTCTGGTGGTGGAAGGCTGTATCATGATGCGTAAGTGTCATAAAAACACCTGTCCTGTGGGCATCGCAACACAAAACAAGACCCTGCGTGAACGTTTCGACGGCCGCGTCGAAGATGTTGTCACCTTCTTCCAGTACATGGCTGAAGGCTTGCGTGAAATCATGGCTGAGCTGGGTTTCCGTACCATAGATGAGATGGTCGGCCAGTCACAGCGCCTGAAAATCCGCGACAATATAGGCCACTGGAAATACAAAAATCTGGATCTCAGCCCTGTGCTGCACATTGAACCGGCCCGTGAGGCCGACGGTGTATACAACCAGTGCAGCCAGAACCACCATCTGGATGCCGTGCTTGACCGCCAGCTGATTGCTGCGGCTCAGCCTGCGCTGGAGCGCGGTGAAGCAGTCAATGCTGAGTTCCCGATCACCAACATAGATCGCAGCGTCGGCACTATGCTGTCGAACGAGATCTCCAAAGTCTACAAAGACCAGGGCCTGCCGCAACCTATGCAGGTTAAATTCAAAGGTTCAGCCGGCCAGAGTCTGGGGGCTTTCCTGGCGAAAGGCGTGCGCTTTGACGTTGAAGGTGATGCCAACGACTATTGGGGCAAAGGCCTGTCGGGCGGTCAGCTGGTGCTCTACCCGGATGCCAAGTCTGATCTGATTGCCGAAGACAACATCATAGTCGGCAACGTGTGCTTCTACGGCGCCACATCGGGCGAGTCTTTCATCCGAGGTAAAGCCGGTGAGCGTTTCTGTGTCCGTAACTCAGGTGCCCGTGTGGTAGTTGAAGGTGTGGGTGACCACGGCTGCGAATACATGACAGGCGGCGTAGCGATTATTCTCGGTCAGACCGGTCGTAACTTCGCAGCAGGTATGAGCGGCGGTGTCGCCTATGTCTGGGATCAGTTCAGCGACTTTGCAAGCAAACTCAACCCTGAACTGGTCGATCTGGATCCACTGGACAGCGAAGACATTGCTCTGCTGAAAGACATGGTGAGCCGTCACCAGCAACTGACCGGCAGTTCGGTGGCTGAAACCTTCCTCAGCAATCTGGAGGAAAACCTCAAGCACATCGTCAAAGTGATGCCACGCGACTACAAAGCCGTGCTGCAAAAACGTAAAGCAGCGGCAGAAGCACAGAACAAGGAAGCACTGGAGGTGAGCCATGGGTAAGGCAACCGGATTTCTCGAGCACGGCCGTGAACTGCCGTCAAAAATTGCCCCTGAAGTGCGTATTCAGGACAACAAAGAATTCGTTCTGAATGACGAGTTCGGCAGCAAAATTGGCACACAGGCCTCACGTTGCATGGATTGCGGCGTGCCTTTCTGTCACAACGGCTGCCCAATCGGCAACATCATTCCTGAGTTTAACGATGCGGTGTACCGGGACAGCTGGGAAGAAGCCTGGCATATCCTGAGCTCAACCAATAATTTCCCGGAATTCACAGGGCGTGTGTGCCCTGCTCCGTGTGAGAGCTCATGCGTACTGGGGATCAACCAAGATCCCATCACCATCTGCAACATAGAGAAGACAATCGTTGAAACAGCATACCGTGAAGGCTACGCAAAGCCAAAAACCCCGCGCAGCCGCACAGGCAAAAGCGTGGCGATTATCGGCTCCGGCCCGTCAGGCCTGGCAGCCGCGGAGCAGCTTAACAGCGCCGGCCACACAGTCACAGTGTACGAACGCGACGAGAAAATAGGCGGCCTGTTGCGCTTTGGTATTCCTGATTTCAAACTCAGCATGAGCGTGATTGACCGTAAACTGGATATGATGGCTCAGGCTGGTATCAAATTTGTGGTCAATGCCCACATAGGTGTGGATATTGATGCGCGTGAACTGCGTAAACAGCACGATGTAGTACTGCTGACCGGCGGTTCCACTGTGCCTCGTAACCTGCCGATCCCGGGCCGTGAACTGCAAGGCGTCCATTTTGCCATGGAGTTCCTGGGTCAGAACAACCGCCGCGCCAATGGCATGGATCTGAAAACAGCAGAGATTCATGCTGCCGGCAAGCACGTGGTGGTGATTGGCGGCGGTGATACTGGCTCTGACTGTGTCGGTACTTCTAACCGCCACGGTGCAGCCAGCATCACTCAGGTCGAAATCATGCCGATGCCGCCAGAAAAGCGCCCGGTGAACCAACCTTGGCCTGCGTATCCGATGATCATGCGCACCTCCACCTCTCATGAAGAAGGCTGTGAGCGCCACTGGAATATCCTGACCAAAGAATTCATCGGCAATGAAGACGGTCAGGTCACGGCACTGCGCATTGCGGACATCAGCTGGAACGAAGCCAAACCCGGTGAACGCCCAGGCTTTGAAGAAGTACCGGGATCCGAGCGTATCATTCCGTGTGATCTGGCCTTTTTAGCCATGGGTTTCCTGCATCCGGAACCTCAGGGTGTGCTGGCCCAGCTTAATATTGGACTCGATGATCGCGGCAATGTCGCAACTCAGGGATTTGCGACAAACCAGCCAGGCGTGTTTGCTGCGGGTGATATGCGAACCGGGCAGTCACTTGTCGTACGATGCATCAATGAAGGCCGTGAATGTGCCCGCGAAATTGACGCTTACCTGATGGGTGATTCTAAGTTAGAAGCGAAAGACCATTCACTTATGCTATCAGAATCCTGATCAATCTGGATTTTATACTAAAATTTAAAGCCAGCTCCCAGGAGCTGGCTTTTTTATTTAAAACTAATCAGTGTTTTATCCTTTTTAACACTGACTTTGCCTGCAAATGAAAATCAGTTCGTTTTACCGCAAAAAAGTCTCATTTCTGACACTTTCAATTGTAAACAAAATATTTCAAAAAAATAATAAATCACTATAAATCATACAGATAAATAGTTGACTTTGAATAATCCAGAATTTATGACCAGAATTAAAGAAAATTTGACCTTTTTGTAATTTGCCGTTAGTTTGAAAGTCCGCTGGACGCGAGAGTGACAATCAGGGAGATTGTCATAATTATGCAGTAACCCTGCTCAATGGAGCAGGCGCAAGGGAGAGTTGCAATGACACTGTATGACCCAAAGCTGGAAAAAGATAACTGTGGTTTCGGTCTGATCGCCCATACAGAAGGCGAAGCCAGCCACAAGTTGGTCCGTACCGCAATATCGGCCTTGGATCGTATGACACACCGAGGCGGCATCGCTGCTGATGGCAAGACCGGTGATGGCTGCGGCCTGTTAATGAAAAAGCCGGACAGCTTTTATCAGCTGGTTGCTAAAGAGCTTGGCTGGGCACTGGCCCGTGAGTACGCCGTTGGTATGCTGTTTCTTAGTCAGGATCCTGTCCTGGCTGAAAAAGCCCGCACGATCATCCAGGAAGAATTAAGCAAAGAAACCCTGTCTATTGCCGGCTGGCGCGATGTACCGATCAACCCGCAAGTGCTGGGGCCTATCGCAAAAGCCTCCCTGCCGGCTATCGCTCAGGTATTTATCAATGCGCCTGCTGGCTGGAAGCCAAGGGATGTGGATCGCCGCCTTTATATTGCCCGTCGCCGTATTGAGCAACGCATTCAGGACGACCCTGATTTCTATATCTGTAGCCTGTCGACTCAGGTCACTGTCTACAAAGGCCTGTGTATGCCCGCCGATCTGCCTAAGTTTTATAAAGACTTAGGTGACTTACGTCTGGAATCCTCTATCTGTTTGTTCCACCAGCGTTTCTCGACAAATACACAACCCCGCTGGCCACTGGCTCAGCCGTTCCGTTACCTGGCCCATAATGGTGAGATCAACACCATAGCCGGTAACCGTCAGTGGGCTCGGGCGCGGGCGTATAAGTTTGCCTCCCCGCTGCTGCCTGATCTGGCAACAGCCGCGCCCTTTGTTAACGAAACCGGTTCTGACTCCTCCAGCCTTGATAATATGCTGGAGCTGTTCCTGGCCGGTGGCATGGACTTGTTCCGTGCCATGCGCATGCTGGTGCCGCCGGCATGGCAAAACCACCCGGATATGGATCCGAAACTGCGCGCCTTCTACGACTTTAACTCCATGCACATGGAGCCGTGGGACGGCCCGGCCGGTATCGTTATGTCTGACGGTCGCTATGCCGCCTGTAACCTCGACCGTAACGGCCTGCGCCCTGCGCGTTTTGTCATCACCAAAGACAAACTGATCACCCTGGCTTCAGAAGTAGGTATCTGGGATTACGCGCCGGACGAAGTGGCGCAAAAAGGCCGGGTCGGCCCTGGCGAACTGCTGGTCATTGATACCAAGCTTGGCAAAATCTGGCATTCCGCCGACATTGATAACGATCTGATGGAACGTCACCCTTATAAAGAGTGGCTGGATACCCATGTTCGCCGCCTGGTACCGTTTGAAGAGATGGGTGATGATCAGGTCGGCAGCCGGGAAATGTCGCCGGAAGAGCTGAACACTTACCAGAAACTCTTTGCGGTGAACCGTGAAGAGCTTGATCAGGTCATGCGGGTGATCGGTGAAAACGGTCAGGAAGCCACCGGCTCTATGGGTGATGATGCCCCTATGGCCGTGCTGTCTTCCAAAGAACGTCTGGTGTCTGACTATTTCCGTCAGATGTTCGCACAGGTCACGAACCCGCCGATCGATCCGTTACGTGAAAAACACGTGATGTCGCTGGCCACCTGTATCGGCCGTGAAATGAACGTGTTTAACGAAACCGACGGCCATGCACACCGTGTGGCGTTCAAATCACCTATCCTGCTGTACTCTGACATGGTGCAGCTGTTGGGTCTGGATAACCAGCATTACCGTAACAGCATTATCGACATTAACTTCGATCCGAACGAGAAAGATCTGAAGCAGGCCCTGGTCGATCTTTGTGATCAGGTAGAACGCCTGGTCCGTGGCGGGACTGTACTTGTCGTGCTGTCTGACCGTGGTATCAGTGCCGACAAGCTGCCGATCCCGGCTGCGATGGCCGTGGGTGCAGTGCAGGCACGTCTGGTGACCGCCAACCTGCGTTGTGATGCCAACATCATAGTGGAAACCGCCACAGCCCGTGACCCGCACCAGTTCGCTGTATTGCTGGGTTTTGGCGCCACGGCTGTTTATCCGTATCTGGCTTACGAGTCGCTGGCACAGCAGATTGACAGCGGTGCTATCAATAAGCCCTACCGCGACGTGATGCTGAACTTCCGTAATGGTATCGACAAAGGTTTGTATAAGATCATGTCGAAGATGGGGATTTCCACAGTCGCCTCTTATCGTTGCTCGCAGCTATTTGAAGCTGTCGGTCTGCATTCGGATGTGGTGGCATTGTGCTTCAAGGGTGTATCGAGCCGTATTGAAGGCGCTAACTTTGATGATTTCCAGCAAGATTTGTTCAATCTGTCGCGTAAAGCGTTTGTCAAGCGCAAGCAAATCGATCACGGTGGCTTGCTGAAATTTGTCCATGGTGGCGAATTCCACGCTTACAACCCGGATGTTGTCACTACGCTGCAAAAAGCCGTTAAATCCGGTGAATACCAGGATTATCTCGCCTTTGCCAAAGTAGTGAACGAACGTCCGGCAGCAACGCTGCGTGACTTGCTGAAACTGAAAGAATCGGCCAACCCGGTTGACGTCGCCAACGTAGAAGCTGCTACCGAGCTGTACAAACGCTTCGACTCAGCCGCAATGTCTATCGGTGCTCTGAGCCCGGAAGCCCATGAAGCCCTGGCAATTGCCATGAACCGTCTCGGTGGTTTCTCCAACTCAGGTGAAGGGGGCGAGGATCCTCGTCGCTTCGGCACCGAGCGCAATTCCCGAATCAAACAGGTCGCATCCGGCCGCTTCGGCGTTACTCCTCACTATCTGGTCAATGCTGATGTGCTGCAAATAAAAGTGGCGCAAGGAGCAAAACCCGGTGAAGGCGGCCAGTTGCCCGGCCATAAAGTCACCACTGAAATCGCCAAACTGCGTTATGCGGTACCGGGTGTAACCCTGATTTCACCACCACCGCACCATGATATTTATTCGATTGAGGATCTGGCGCAGCTGATTTTCGATCTCAAACAAGTCAACCCGAAAGCTCTGGTCTCGGTCAAGCTGGTATCAGAACCCGGCGTCGGCACTATCGCTACCGGTGTGGCTAAGGCCTATGCCGATCTGATCACCGTTTCAGGCTATGACGGCGGTACAGGTGCCAGCCCGCTGACCTCGGTGAAATACGCTGGCAGCCCGTGGGAGCTGGGCCTGGCGGAAACGCAGCAGGCACTGGTGGCCAATGGCCTGCGTCATAAGATCCGCCTGCAGGTGGATGGTGGTCTGAAAACCGGACTGGACGTGGTGAAAGCCGCTATTCTGGGTGCAGAAAGCTTTGGCTTCGGGACCGCGCCTATGGTGGCTCTGGGTTGTAAATACCTGCGTATCTGTCACCTCAACAACTGTGCAACCGGTGTAGCGACTCAGGATGACACCCTGCGCCGCGATTTCTTCAAGGGCTTGCCTGAGCAGGTCATGAACTACTTTGTCGGCCTGGGTGAAGAAGTGCGCACGCTGCTGGCAAAACTGGGCGTTGAAAAACTGACCGACCTGATCGGACGCACCGATCTGCTGGAAATGGTCAACGGCTTTACCGCCAAGCAAAGCAAGCTGGATCTCAACGGCCTGCTGCATGCGCCTACGCCAGCTGAAGGCAAAACCCTGTACTGCAGTGAGCCGAACACACCGTTTGATACCGGTGTACTGAACCAGAAACTGGTCGACGAAGCACTGCCCGCCGTGGAAGCACAGAGTGGCGCCGATATCTATCTGGATATCCGCAACACAGACCGCTCCTTCGGTGCCCGCCTGTCGGGTGAAATTGCGCTGCGCTACGGCAATCAGGGCATGGCGGCAAACCCCATCAATGTGCATCTGTCGGGTACGGCAGGACAGTCATTCGGCGTATGGAATGCCGGTGGCCTGAACCTGTATCTGACCGGTGATGCCAACGACTATGTCGGCAAAGGCATGACAGGTGGTGTGATTACGATCCGGCCACCTGTCGGGTCAGCATTCAAGTCCCATGAATCCACCATCATAGGTAACACCTGCCTGTACGGCGCTACCGGCGGTAAGCTGTTTGCAGCCGGTAGCGCCGGTGAGCGCTTTGCGGTTCGTAACTCTGGCACAATTGCCGTTGTCGAAGGCGCCGGTGACAATGCCTGCGAATATATGACAGGCGGCATCGTGGCGATTCTTGGCCACACAGGCGTCAACTTTGGCGCAGGTATGACAGGCGGCTTTGCCTACATTCTGGATGAAGTCGGCGATTTCGCCGGCCGGGTGAACCCTGAATTGATCGAAGCTCTGCCACTGCAGGAGTTAACGATTCATCAGGAACACCTGCGCGGTCTGATCGACCGCCACCTGGAAGAAACCGGCTCAAGCCGTGCACAGGAAATTCTGGCCAACTTTGATCAGTGGATCCCGAAATTCTTCCTGGCTAAACCGAAGTCGGCAGACGTGAACACTCTGCTGGGTCACCAAAGCCGTTCAGCTGCTGAACTCCGCGTTCAGGCACAATAAGGGAGGGAATCCAATGAGCCAGAACATTTACCAATTTATCGATGTTGAACGTGTCGATCCGCCGAAGAAGCCGATTGAAATCCGTAAAATTGAGTTCGTCGAAATCTACGAACCTTTTACTCAGCAGCAGGCCAGCGCTCAGGCTGACCGCTGTCTGGACTGTGGCAACCCCTATTGTGAGTGGAAGTGTCCGGTACACAACTACATCCCGCAATGGCTGAGCCTGGCCAATGAAGGCCGGATTCTCGAAGCGGCTGATCTCGCTCACCAGACCAACACCCTGCCGGAAGTCTGTGGCCGGGTGTGTCCTCAGGACCGTCTGTGTGAAGGCTCCTGTACGCTCAATGATGATTTCGGCGCGGTAACTATCGGTAATGTTGAGAAATACATTACCGACAAAGCCTTTGAAATGGGCTGGAAACCGGACATGTCCGGCGTTGAATGGACAGACAAGAAAGTCGCCATTATCGGTGCCGGCCCTGCTGGTCTGTCCTGCGCCGACATTCTGGTCCGTAACGGCGTTAAACCTGTGGTATTTGACCGTTATCCGGAAATTGGCGGCCTGCTGACCTTCGGTATCCCGTCGTTCAAACTGGAAAAAGAGGTGATGATCAACCGCCGCCGGATCTTTACCGAGATGGGGGTTGAGTTCCGCCTCAATACAGAAGTTGGCACTGATGTGCAGCTTCAGGATCTGATCGATGAGTATGACGCGGTTTTCCTCGGTGTCGGTACCTATAAAAACATGCGTGCCGGGCTGGAAAATGAAGACGCCGCCGGTGTCTACGATGCACTGCCTTTTCTGATTTCCAACACTTACAAGGTGATGAATCTGGAAGACAATGCCCCTGAATATATCGACATGGCGGGTAAACGCGTAGTGGTGCTGGGCGGTGGTGACACCGCGATGGACTGCGTCCGTACCTCCATCCGTCAGAGAGCCAGCGATGTAGTCTGCGCCTACCGCCGTGATGAAGCCAACATGCCGGGTTCACGCCGTGAGGTGAAAAATGCCCGTGAGGAAGGGGTGAACTTCATGTTCAACCTTCAGCCTTTGGGTGTGGTCGTTAACGGCAACGGCCAGGTCACTGGGGTAAAAGTGGTGCAAACCGCGCTGGGCGAACCCGATGAAGCGGGTCGCCGCCGTCCTGAACCTGTCGCGGGCAGCGAGCATGTGCTGGAAGCCGATGCCGTGATCATGGCCTTTGGTTTCCAGCCGCATGCCATGCCCTGGCTGGACACCTTTGATGTGGCACTGGATCAGTGGGGCCGCATTCAAACCAGCGGCGAGCACGCCTTCCAGACTACCAACAGCAAAATCTTTGCCGGTGGTGACGCGGTGCGCGGCTCGGATCTGGTGGTCACCGCCATCGATGAAGGCCGTCGCGCCGCCGATGGTATTCTGGGCTTCCTCGGTTTGTGATCCCAGCCAGTCAGGTCTGTTATGCCAAACGGTCTGTTGGTGAATAAAACCAGCAGGCCTGGCCAAGCGAGCGGCTCTCCCCCGCTCGCTTTTTTCTTTCAGTTCCCCTTTGATTCTGTCGCCTTTTGTTTAGGCTTTCCCACGCTGTCTGGCATTGTTACAATCGCATCCAATCACCGTAAGGTTCACTTTAAGAAAGAGATAACGTAAATGAAAATCGGCATTATTGGGGCAATGGAACAGGAAGTCGTGATCCTGAAAAACCAACTCGACAACTGCACCACCCTGCAAAAAGGGGGCTGCACCTTTTATACCGGCACCCTCAATGGTGCAGAAGTAGTCTTACTTCAGTCCGGTATCGGTAAAGTCGCGGCCGCCGTAGGAACTGCCATTCTGCTGGAAATTTTCGAACCAGACCTGGTCGTCAATACAGGTTCAGCCGGCGGATTTGATAGCAGCCTGAGTGTCGGTGATGTGGTTATCTCTACCGAAGTGCGTTATCACGATGCCGATGTCACTGCGTTTGGTTACCAGATGGGCCAGATGGCGCAGCAACCTGCCGCTTTCCAGTCTGACGAAAAACTGATGCAGATCGCCGAGCAGGCGCTGGCTCAGCTGGATGACACCCCCCATGCGGTACGTGGTTTGATCTGCACCGGTGATGCCTTCGTATGCAGCGCTGAACAACAGCAACGCATCCGCACGTTTTTCCCTCAGGTGGTGGCGGTTGAAATGGAAGCCGCGGCAATTGCCCAGGCCTGCCATCAGTTCAAGGTACCTTTTGTGGTAGTGCGTGCTATCTCAGATGTGGCCGATAAAGAATCACCGATGAGCTTCGAAGAATTCCTGCCGCTGGCGGCGAAAAGTTCTTCTGCCATGGTGGTTAAAATGGCGGAGCTGCTTAACCGCTAATGAACGATTTGCTTGTGCTCCTCAGTCAACATCCAACCCTGCTGGCGATGTGGGGAGCGCTGGCATTACACTGGCTGCTGCCCATACCAGCCAGTATCCATCCTTTGCTTATCTGGCAACAGATCGCCATTCAGCTGGCGGCCCGGGTGAACAAAGCCACAGATACACCGCGCCAGCGGATATTATCCGGCGCGCTGGCCTGGTCAATGATGTGGATGACCATTCTGATCCTACTGATTGCCTTTTATCAGCTGGTGTGGATAGACAGCCTGTTTCATCTGGTGCTGCTGTGGATAGCGCTCGGCTGGCGTGACAGCCGCCGTTTCAGCCACAACTTCATTCAAGCCTACAGCCGGGAAGATAAGGCCAGCTGTAAAGCACAGCTCTCTGTCGCCCTTAACCGAAACACTGACACTCTGTCACTGCTTGGCCTGGGTAAAGCCTGTGCCGAAACCCAGCTGCTGAGCTATGGCCGCCAGGTTGCAGCGGTGCTGTTCTGGTACGCGGTGGCAGGCGGTTTTGGTGCCATTCTTTACCGCCTGGCCGTCAGCCTGGCCCGTTGCTGGTCTCCCAGCCGCAAGCAATATCAGCATTTTGGTCTACCTGCGGTACGTATTCTGGCTACGCTGGATATTGTCCCCCTGCGTCTGCTCGCCGTGGCTATCAGTGTCGGCAAGAACAGCCGTGATGCTTTTCGTGGTTTGCGTGAACAAGGTGAAAACTGGCAATTGCCCGGACCGGGCTGGCTGCTCACCGCCACCGGCCATAAGCTGCAGCTAGCCTTAGGTGGTCCGGCTATCTACGATGCAAGCAAGCTCGAACGTCCGCGGCTCGGAGGTCGTATCGCCCCTGCCGCCCTGCATTTATCGCAAATTGATCGTCTGATGCAACAGCGGTTATGGGCCTGGGTGGCGCTGCAAAGTGTGTGCATGTTTTTGATGGGAAGTCTGTTGTGAATCTGTTTAAACCCTTGCTTATTACCCTGCTGATGCCTTTGACATTGGTCGTCACGACAGTAGATGGCAAAGAAGCACAGACCAAAGAAGCGCAGGCCAGTGGCAGCAAGCCTCAGCGTATTATCAGCCTAGCCCCGCACACCACTGAGCTGGCCTATGCCGCCGGACTGGGCAACAAACTTATCGCCGCCAGTGAATACAGTGATTACCCGCCACAAGCTCTGGCACTGGAACGGGTCGCGAATTACCGGGGCATCAAGCTGGAACGCATCCTGGCCTTGAAGCCTGATCTGGTGCTGGCCTGGCAAGGCGGTAACCCGCCCAGAGAAATGGCAAAACTGGAACAGTTAGGCATCCGGATCTTTTACTCCCATCCCACGACGCTCGATGCGATTGCCGACAGCCTGGAAACACTCGGCACTTTTGCCGATGATCCGACCACAGCCAATCAGGCCGCCTCGGATTTCCGTCAGACCATGGCGCAGCTGAATCAGCAATACGGGCATCAAAAACCGGTACGCTATTTTTACCAGCTGGGCATATCGCCGCTCATGAGCATGTCCGGCGATAGCTGGCCCAGCCAGGTGTTCGCGCTCTGCGGCGGCGAAAATATTTTTGCCGACAGTCCAGTGGCGTACCCGCAGGTATCGAAAGAGCAAGTAATCGTCCGCCGCCCTGAAGCGATTTTCACCACCCACGGCAGTGCAGGCCCCGATGCCAACGCCTTCACCCTCTGGTTACCCTGGCGCGAGCAATTGTCTGCGGTCCGGGATCAGCATCTGTATCAGACCCAGGCAGACTGGCTGAACCGGCCTACTCCCAGAGCATTGCTGGCCGCTCAGGAAGTTTGTAAGCAACTGGATGAAGTGCGCAAACATCACCCACAATAGGATGTGAATAAGCTCACAAAGATAAAGTTATCGGTTGTGCGCGTTACATTTCGCCGTACAATCTCAGCCGCTTTTTACCGCGACATCGTCATCAGGGTGGCGCGGTTTTTAATCACTGGTTGTGTGCAGGAATCCTATGCTGATTTACTCTCTTGATATGTTTGGCACCGCTGTTTTTGCCATCTCAGGTATTTTGCTTGCCGGACGGTTAAGGATGGACCCCTTTGGTGTTGTCGTACTGGCCTGTGTCACCGCCATTGGCGGCGGGACTATCCGCGATATGGCACTGGGCGCGACACCTGTATTCTGGATCACAGACACCAATTACTTGTGGGTGATTTTTGCAACCTGTCTGCTGGCGATGCTGGCGATCCAGAACCCGCGTAAAATGCCCTGGTATTTCCTGCCGGTGGCCGATGCCATAGGCCTGGCGGTCTTCGTCGCCATTGGTGTGGAAAAAGCGCTGCGTTTTGGCGCTTCCCCTATGGTGGCCGTGATCATGGGCGTGATCACAGGTTGCGGCGGCGGGGTGATCCGTGACGTACTGGCCCGTGAAGTCCCCATGGTATTAAGAACCGAAGTGTATGCCACAGCCTGTATTCTGGGCGGTATTGTCCACACAGTAGGACTGCACTTCGGGCTGGAAACAGCGGCCGCCAGCCTGTGCGGTATTGCCACGACCCTGTCTATCCGGCTGGCGGCCATTCGCTGGCACCTGTCGCTGCCGACCTTCTCACTGCGAAGCAGTCAGTAAAATTAACTTGTCGGGCGGCGCTTGCGAATGAATTTCAGCAGCAACGCCAGCCCTGCAATTACCGCCAGTACCCATAAAGCATACTGATGACGCTGGAGGAACAAACCCGCCTGTCCGATCTCGTCATAAAAATAGGCCGGCCCATAGCCGAACACCAGCAGCCAGATCCCCACCGCCAGAGTGTTGCCTGTCAGAAAAAGGGGCCAGGGCATCTGAGCGAGGCCGCACCCGAGACAGATCAATTGCTTCACCCCTTCCAGAAAGCGGCTCAGGATCAAGCCAATCACGCCATATTTATCAATAAAAGCATGTACTTTGACTAAAGATGCCGGCTTTGCCCATCCTCGTCGCTCGACGAGCCGGGCCAGCATCGCACCCAGCACATAGCCTGCCGTGTTCCCAAGCCAGCTGGCCGCCCCCGCCACCAGCAATACAGACGGCAAAGAAAGCGCACCGCTCGCGGCAAGATAACTGGCCACGATCAGCAGAGACTGGCCGGGTGCCGGCACCCCCAACCCTTCAATGGCAATCGCCAGTGCCAGCACTAAGTAACCGTATTGCTCGATCAGTGGCGACAATTCCTGCACCAGCTCCTGCATGAACTTCTCCTGAGTGTGCTTACTTTAATGCTATACCCGATTGCCGTCGTAAGAAAGATCTCACACTTATAAGTAAATAAAAAACTTTACTTAATTCAAATCCACACTAATATGTAAACAAAACACCTTACTAACAAAAACACAACATCCGACAGGAGGTCATATGGTGCCCTACGTTGAACACGCCAATGTCACAGTCCGTGATCTGGACAACACGATTCACTTTCAGCAAACCGCGATCCCGGAATTTGCAGTTCGTCACCAGGGGCAACAACCCACACATCGCTGGTGTCATATCGGCACAGAAGGCACGTATCTGGCGTTGCAGGAAGTGGTGGCTCGCGATCAGATCGATCGCACGCCTTATCAGGATCTGGGGATCAACCATATCGGTCTGGTGGTTGATGATGTTGTACAGGTACGTGAGCGCCTGCTCAGCGCGGGGTATCGGGAAAATGACATGGAAACCCGTCACCCATGGCGCCAGCGGATCTACTTTTATGACAGGGACGGTATTGAATGGGAATTCACCCAGTATCTGAGTGACGATCCATTGCTGCGCAATGATTATTCCCTCTAACCCCTCAGGACAGGAGATCTTAAAATGTATGCGCCCATTCACGCCGAATGTCTGGCTTTGATTGACAATGGATTGCAATTTGACCCCATCTACGGGCCTGAGTTGTCGAATCATTTACCCATGGCATTGGTCGCTCTGGCACGTTGCGGTGCCAGCCCATTACAGCTACAGCATTTTTATCAGAAATACACGCCGCAATTGCAGCCAATCCGGCAGGGGAACCCGACACAGGAAACAGCACCAGAGCTGGGTATTCGCGACAGTTTCGCAGCTTTTTACCGGCAATTTCGCCAGCACATCGCGGCACAGGGTGTCGTTTCCGTCCTGCACGAATGGCTCCCCGTCCTGCTGCCCGGCCTTGCCACCAGCGCGTTTCACGGTTTGATACGCCTCAGTTATGCGGTAGAAACGGGCGAATCCGATGAAATTGCCGTTTCGCTTGCCTACTGGGCCAGTGAGTATCAGGCTTTAGGTGAACTACATTTCACCGAGCAGTATCAGGCTGAGACTCAACTCGAGCAGGCGTGCGAGGCTTTCAGGCACTATGCGTTTCAACCCGGCATCATTGTTGATCGCGTTAATGAAGTGGTTCATCACGCAGCCTATCAGTCCATCGCCGCCGTTCCTGATGATCTCACAGAATCGGATATTGCCCGCCTCACTATTCGCGCTTATCTGGCGAGCAACGACTTTACCCTGCTGCACGGGGTCACCGGGTTTGATGCCTTGCTGCAACTCATGCCTTTCCTGCCGGATCGCCAGCTGGCACTGGCCTACTACTGGCAGGGGTATGTCGCGGCTTTCTGCTCCACGCAGGATCGTCCGTTCCCGAATCAGCCGCAGCCAAGCAGCATTGAGCCGGACTGGGTTGCCTGGTTCAGCACAGTCGCCACCCTGTCGGACGACCACAGTATCAAACTGACCTACAGCTGCAGCCGCCTGTATCAGACTTTTCAGTTCAACGAATATCTGTCGGCCATTCAAATGCGCTTAGCCGCCCACGAAGAACTATGAAGGAACACCGCATGAAAACAATTGCACTGGTTTACTATTCCGGCTCTGGCGCAACCCATCAAATGGCCGAGGCGATTGCGCAGGGTGCCAAAACCCAGCCCGGCACTCAGGTGATGCGCTACCGCATTGTCGGTGAAGATATTCAGAACGGCCGCTTCAGCGACCCGGATCTGTTTGCCAGCCTGCAGCAGGCCGATGCCATTCTCTTTGGCAGTCCGACCTATATGGGCGGCCCCGCCGCTCAGTTCAAAGCGTTTGCCGATGCCAGCAGCGACAGCTGGAGCGGGCAAGGCTGGCGTAACAAGCTGGCTGCCGGGTTTACCGTCGGCGGCAGTCTGGGCGGCGAGCAGGACAGTACCCTGAATTACCTCTTCGTACTGGCAATGCAGCATGGCATGTTGTGGGTCGGTATGGATATGCCCTATGGCTATGACGACAAACGGATCAATCCTATGGGCCGCCAGCTGGGTGCCAGTGGTCACACCCCAACCGGACAGCTCAGTGACGCCGACGTGAAAACCGCGGCCCATCTGGGCCAGCGGGTGGCGGCACTCCTGCAAACCCAGCCGGTAGTGACCGGTGCGCCTGTGCCGTCTCTGGCCTGACAGAAACAAAAAAGGCGCCGTAATGGCGCCTTCTCTCATGCTATGACAAGCTGTTATTTCAGGGTAATACGGGCAAACTTGCGCTTACCGACCTGATACACAGCCGTACCGGCACTTAGCTCAAGCTTGGTATCATCCACTTTTTCGCCGTCGATTTTCACCGCGCCCTGGCGGATCATCCGCAGTGCGTCAGAGGTTGAATTGACCAGATCGGCATCTTTCAGCAGGTTAGCGATTGCCACGCCGGCTGCAAATTCGAACTCAGGCATTTCATCCGGCATCGCCCCTTTCTGGAAACGGTTGATGAAATCCTGCTCTGCCGCATCGGCATCCGCTTCAGAGTGGAAGCGGGCAATGATTTCCTTCGCCAGCAGAATTTTCACATCGCGCGGGTTACGGCCGTTCGCCATTTCCTGCTTGAGCTGCTCAATCTCTTCCAGCGGACGGAAGGACAGCAGTTCATAGTAGTTCCACATCAGCTCATCAGAAATCGACATGATTTTGCCGAACATCTCAGTCGGGGCATCGGCCACACCAATGTAGTTATGGGCCGATTTGGACATTTTCTTCACGCCATCCAGGCCCACCAGCAGTGGCATAGTCAGCACCACCTGAGGCTTTTGACCTTCCGCTTTCTGCAGCTCACGGCCCATCAGCAGGTTGAACTTCTGATCCGTACCGCCCAGCTCCACATCGGTGTTCATTGCCACCGAGTCATAGCCCTGTAGCAACGGGTACATGAATTCGTGAATGGCAATCGGACGGCCTTCGTTATAGCGCTTTTTGAAGTCATCACGTTCCAGCATGCGAGCAACCGTCTGACTGGCCGCCAGGCGGATCATGCCTTCAGCGCCCAGCTCCGACAGCCAGGTGGAATTGAATTCAATTTTGGTTTTGGCCGGGTCGAGAATCTTGAAAACCTGCTCTTTATAGGTTTCGGCATTGCGCAGTACATCTTCACGGGTCAGGGGAGGACGTGTGGTGTTTTTACCGGTAGGATCACCCACCATGCCGGTGAAGTCGCCAATCAGGAAAGTGACCTCATGGCCCAGCTCCTGGAAGGTACGCAGTTTATTGAGGATGACAGTGTGGCCCAGATGAATGTCCGGCGCTGTCGGATCCGCCCCCAGTTTAATTCGCAGAGGACGATTTTCCTTCAGTTTGGCAATCAACTCTTCTTCCGGGATCAGTTCGTCGACCCCGCGCTTAATTTCCGCTAACGCATGCTCAATGCTGGCCATTCCTGTTCACTCCCACAAAATTGGCATAAATATGATAAAGGGCAATATTACTTGAATAGCGATGTTTTTTGAAACCAGTTAGACTTAGCCTTGTCTTATTTTTCTCTTATGCGCAAAAAACATCAAAATAATTATCAAATGCTAATATCAAAATTTTCCCGTTTGCCAAGGATACATCAGATTCTCATCACCATTATCAGTGCGGTGACTGTACTGCTGATCCTGCTGCCGGGCGCAGAGGAGATGGAGAAGCCTGAACAAAAGTTTGAAATCGGCAAACTCTATCCGCTCGACATCAATGTCGACGGGCCTCAGCTGCAGGCAACCGGCGTCACACCGCCCTTATTACCGCCCCCGCTGAGCTGGACAGAGCATGTGATCAAGCCGGGTGAAAGCCTGGCGCTGGTGTTTGATAAAGTCGGCCTCAGCCCAGCCACACTCTATCGCCTGATCAATGCCGATGAGGGCACCAAATCCCTGATCACATTACGCCCCGGCGACAAGCTACGGTTCGGGCTCGATGACAAAAAAGATCTGATTCAGTTAATTCAGCCGATAAATGCCACAGAAACCCTCTATATCACACGCAAGGGCGACACTTTCCATTCCAGAACAGAAGTGAAGAAGGTCGATACTCAGCTCAATTTTGCCCAGGCGGTGATCACTTCCAGCTTCTGGAATGCCGCGGCGGATGCCGGTCTGACACCGAACCAGATCATGGAAATTGCCGGTATTTTTGGCTGGGATATCGACTTTGCTCTGGATATTCGCGAAGGCGACACCTTTTCAGTCTTGTTTGAAGAACGCTATGTCGAAGGCGAGCCCATAGGCCGTGGCAATATTCTTGCCGCCACCTTCTCTAACCTGGGTCAGACCTTCACTGCGGTCAGAAACAGCAGCGACGGCAAATATTACGATCCGGATGGCCGGGCGATGCAAAAAGCCTTCCTGCGCTCCCCGGTGAACTTCCGCTACGTCAGTTCAAACTTTAACCCGCGCCGTCTGCACCCGGTAACCGGCCAGGTGAAAGCGCACCGCGGCACCGATTACGTGGCCCCGGTGGGGACACCTATCTGGTCGGCCGGTGACGGTGTGGTGATGAAATCGGCCTACAATCAGTTCAACGGTAATTATGTCTTTATCCGCCACAGTTCCACCTATGTCACCAAATACCTGCACCTGAGCAAACGCCTGGTGAAAACCGGACAGCGGGTTAAACAGGGACAAACAATAGGTAAACTGGGCAGCAGTGGCCGGGTAACCGGGGCTCACCTGCACTATGAGTTTCTGGTCAACGGCGTACACAAGAACCCCAGAACAGTCTCTCTGCCTCAGTCAGACTCGCTGCAAGGTAAAGACAAAGCCGCCTTCAAGCAGCAAGCCAGTGAACGTTTGGCGCAGCTCACTCAGCTGCGACAATTACTGGCCACCAATAGCAATGCCAGTTTAATACCGTCCAGAAGCTGAGGTTTGAGATAAAAATGGCAAACAAAAAAGCCGTCACCCAAGGTGACGGCTTTTTTTGGCGTCGCATGTAACGGCTCTTTACACGCTAAAGGATGCACCGCAGCCACAAGTGGTGGTGGCATTCGGGTTGCTCACAAAGAAACGGGAGCCTTCCAGTCCTTCGGTATAATCAACCGTACCGCCAATGAGATACTGCAGACTCATAGGGTCAACCACCAGGGTGACACCGCTGTTCTCTATGGTGGTATCGCCGTCATTCACTTTTTCGTCAAAGGTGAAACCATACTGGAAGCCACTGCAGCCACCGCCTGTGATATACACACGCAGTTTCAGCTCAGGGTTTTCCTCTTCCGCTATCAGCGCTTTCACCTTATTCGCTGCAACATCCGAAAAGTTCAGCGGGAAACTGGCATCGCTCATTAGCAACCTCTCAATTCATCTTCATGTTGGTCAACTGACCTTTGAGACGATTATCTAATACCTGACTGCTGCGTTCAAGTATTGACCACAAACGCGTCGTATAAGTGGGCGGATCAACAAAAATGCCCTCTCGCCATTGAATTCGCATTTACGTACAATAGCGCCCTTATCACCAAAGGATTACAGGAAATAACCATGAGCAAATCGGCTGAATTATTTGCCAAAGCACAACATACCATTCCTGGCGGGGTCAACTCTCCGGTCCGCGCATTTGCTGGCGTGGGCGGCGATCCGCTGTTTATTGAGCGTGCCGACGGTGCCTATATTTTTGATGCCGATGGCAGAGCTTACATCGACTATGTCGGCTCCTGGGGACCTATGATCCTTGGCCACAACCATGTTGCCATCCGTGATGCGGTGATCGATGCTGCCCGTCAGGGTCTGAGCTTCGGTGCGCCGACCGAGATGGAAATCACCATGGCAGAGCTGGTATCTCAGCTGGTGCCATCCATGGAAATGGTGCGCATGGTCAGCTCTGGCACCGAAGCCACCATGAGTGCCATTCGCCTGGCCCGTGGTTTCACCGGCCGCGACAAAATTATCAAATTCGAAGGCTGCTACCATGGCCATGCTGACTGCCTGCTGGTAAAAGCCGGTTCCGGCGCCCTGACCTTAGGCCAGCCAAGCTCGCCGGGTGTACCGGCAGATTTCGCCAAACACACACTGACTTGCACCTTCAACAGCCTGGAATCGGTGCGTGAAGCCTTTGCTGAACACCCGGAGCAAATTGCCTGCATCATAGTGGAGCCTGTGGCTGGCAACATGAACTGCATTCCACCTGTACCGGGCTTCCTGCAAGGGCTGCGCGAGATCTGTGACGAGTTCGGTGCCCTGCTGATCCTGGACGAAGTAATGACAGGTTTCCGCGTCGCTCACGGCGGCGCTCAGGCTTACTACGACGTTAAACCGGATCTGACGACTTTAGGTAAAATCATTGGCGGCGGTATGCCTGTCGGCGCGTTCGGCGGCCGACGCGAGGTCATGCAGTATATTGCACCGACCGGCCCTGTCTATCAGGCCGGTACGCTGTCGGGTAACCCGGTGGCCATGGCTGCAGGCTTTGCTTGCCTGACGATCCTGACCCAGGAAGGCAATGAAAGACGCCTGGCGCAAACCACCCAGCGTCTGGCCGAAGGTTTTCAGGCGCTGGCCGACAAATATGGCATCCCGCTGGTCACTAATCAGGTCGGTGCTATGTTTGGTTTCTTCTTTACCGATCAGCAAAATGTGCACAGCTACCAGGACGTTGCCCGCTGTGATGTAGAGAGATTCAAGCGTTTCTTCAACCTGATGCTGCAAAAAGGTGTGTATCTGGCACCTTCAGCATTCGAAGCCTGCTTTACCTCGCTGGCACACGGCGAGAAAGAGATCGACGCCACCCTGGAAGCGGCAGAATACGCGTTTGCAACACTGGCACAAGAAGCCCGGTAAAACACGCGTCCTATTTCTGGTTGCGCAAGGGCAGGAGAAATCCTGCCCTTTTCTTTGCACTACCCTTTACACATTCCTTGGCTCTTTCTGCAGCTTACCTTTTGTTACAGAATGAACATCTTTTTGTTCCGGACAGATGTCACTGAAATATCACAGAAATACTCACTGACGCCATTGCCAGCATCTCAACCGGATGCAATGATAAACAGATTGCAAATCTGCTGAAGGACAACCCCGTGCCAAAACCTTTTCAAGCCCAGTCGAGACACTGGATGCTCATGGCTGCGCTGGCAGTGGCCACCTATGCCAGTTACCGGTTGATTGAGCCATATCTCGGCCCAATCGTCATGGCCTTTATCATTTCCCTGCTTTTCTATCCGTTGCACGCCAGAATTGAAAAGCGCTTTGGCCGGCCAAATCGCTCTGCCATTTTATCCTGCACCATACTGACCTTTATCATAGTGATCCCTGTGCTGGTCGTCTTCGCCTCCATTGTTCAGCAAGGCTCCGCTTTTTCCAAAGACAGCTACGTCTGGCTGACCGAAGGCGGTCCCAAGGAAGTCCTGTCGCATCCTTACGCGCAAACTGTGCTGCATACCATCAATAAATGGTCTCCTTTTGAAAGCCTGGACGTGCACTCCATTGTTCAGAAGCTGGCGTCAGCGGCCTCTAAGCTGGGTACCCAGCTGCTGAATATCAGTGCCAAATTGCTGGGTGATGCCACTAACTTTGTGCTCAGCTTTCTGCTGATGCTGTTTGTGCTCTTTTTTCTGTTACGTGACCACGACAAAATTGTGTCCACCCTGCGCCATGTATTGCCTTTATCGCGCAGCCAGGAAGATGCCTTACTGACTGAAGTCGAGCAAGTGGCAAAGTCTGCCGTCATGGGATCCTTCCTGACGGCGCTGGCACAAGGTGTCGCCGGCGGCTTTGCCATGTGGTTAGCCGGTTTCCCCGGACTATTCTGGGGATCTATGATGGCGTTTGCTTCCTTCATTCCAGTGTTCGGTACGGCACTGATCTGGTTACCGGCGTCCTTATATCTCCTGCTGATTGATCAATGGGAATGGGCGGTGTTTTTGATCGCCTGGGGCATTATAGTGGTTGGCTCTATCGACAATTTCGTTCGGCCACTGCTGATGCAGGGCAATTCAGGCATGAACACCTTGCTGATCTTCTTCTCTATTCTGGGCGGCTTACATCTGTTCGGCCTGATTGGGCTGATATACGGGCCGATCATTTTCGCGGTCACCCTAGTCTTGTTTAAACTGTATGAAACTGAGTTTAAAGACTTTCTCGACCAGCAGGATCATAGCTAGTCAACCGTCGGCAGCCGAATCAACGGCTGCCTTTCCATACGGCCGGAATTGTGGAACAATTCGCGCCCGGAATCAGAATCACCACAGAGGCTCTCATGTCTTCCAATGCGTCGACCTATAGTGCTGCCAGCCAGGTAGTTGCCCGTCAAATCGACTTTTTTACCGATCGCCATGTGCTGGTAGCCGGAGAACTGGACGATCTCTATCCAATAGAGCTGGCAGCAGTCGCCAGTAGTGTCCGGGTTTTCACCACCCACTATGGCCAGCATCTCAGCCTGAGCCGTTCGAGTAAGATCAGCAGCCATTTCGGCGCAGAGCTGTCAGCCGATGATGCACTAGGGGTCGACATGATCCTGCTCTACTGGCCGAAAGCCAAAGCCGAAGCCGACTATCTGCTGGCGATGCTGCTGGCGCATTGCGGACCGGAAACCGAGATCTGCATTGTGGGTGAAAACCGCAGTGGCGTGCGCAGTGCCGAAAAAATGTTTGCCCCGTACGGCCCGCTCAACAAATACGACACCGCACGCCGGTGCAGTTTTTACTGGGGACGCTGTCAGGATCAGGCACCAGAATTCAAGCTTGATGACTGGTTCCGCAATTACACCCTGACTATCGGTGAGCAAACGCTGACTATCCGTTCACTGCCGGGCGTATTCAGCCTGGGCGAATTTGATCAGGGATCCCGCCTTCTGGTTGACAATCTGCCGGATCTGTCCGGACGCGTGCTGGATTTTGGCTGCGGCGCCGGCGTCATAGGTGCGGTGATGAAAACCCGTTTTCCGGACATCACACTGGATCTGGCGGATATCAGCGCCCTGGCCATTGCCTCTGCCAGAGAGACTTTCCGCGTCAACCACCTGGAAGGGGGTTTTATTGCCACCGATGTTTATCATTCACTGCCGGAACAATACGACTTTCTCATCAGCAACCCGCCCTTCCATGCCGGTTTGAAAACCTTCTATGCTGCCACTGAGCAGTTTATCGAACAGTCTCCGGCTCACCTGAGTGCTGGTGGAGAGCTGTTGATAGTGGCCAACAATTTTCTGCAATATCCGCCTTTGCTGGAACGTTGCCTGGGGGGCTATGATATTCGCGCAAAAAACAATAAGTTCTCCATTTATCACGCAAAAAAATAAGTCTGTTTGCCTGCCGTCTTTTGTGATGGCAGGCAATGAAATCCCTGCTTTTCGCGACAAAGTCCGTCAAATCCGTCAAAATTGTGTCATAGCACACGCTTCATCCATGACTTCCTTGATTGTAAAAAAAAACTCAGTATAAACGGTAACTCAGCTGCAAAAGCCCCCGCGTAAACTGCCCGTTCGCCGTCAAAACGGCTGGCTGCGTTTTGGCAAAAATGCCAGTGAGCGCTTTTGATAGCATCACAGACAGATTTGTATCAGCAGATCAAAGGTCAGCCGGACATGCAAAATACCACCCGTTTTAAACGTCTCCAGCATACTCTGATGCTGGCTTTCCTTTTGCTGAGCCTGATCCCGCTCACCCTGTCTTCCTTGTTTTTCCTGCATTCACACACCCGGGATCTGGCTGAACAGAGTACCAATCACCTGGCTTCATTGCGCGATAACAAACGCCAGCAGATCAGTGCCTTTTTTACCGCGAAAGAATCTGAAATACAGAGCTTTGTTCGCTCCGAACTGGCCAACGCCAGTGGCGGGCGTTTTTATGGCATAGTCGGCGCCTTCCGCCAGTTAGGGGACATCAACCGCCTCAGCAAAGGCTCTACTAACGGCGAATATTTCAGTCGTACCCTGATCTCCCGGCCACCGTCCAGCGAAGTGGATAACACCTCCCCTGATTATATCGTTCAGGAAAGATACCGCCTGATCTACAAACGCTATCACTGGGCCTATGAGGAATATCTGAAACGCTCTGATTTCAGTGACCTTCTGCTGGTGGATCTTGATGGTAATGTGGTGTACACCTCTCGCAGCCCGGATTTGTTTGCAGCCCGTTTAGGGGCCGGCAGCGCGCAATACCCGGCACTCAGCCAGACTTACAGCACCATCAAAAACCTGACCGCTCAGTTCAGAGAGCGGCAATCTCGTAACAGCCAAAAAAACTTGGGTGATCGCGAGCCAGAGCAGATGCCTATCGCCTTTACCGATTTCGCCGCCGATGGCGAAAACAGAGAAGCGACCGCCTGGTTCGCCGCTCCTATCATTCAGCATGGCTACCTGCACAGTTACGCTTTCTTTAAACTGAGCAACCGCACCATTGCCGACGTCATGTCCAGCAGCAGTGAGGCTAATCAGTACGTCCAGACGCTGCTCATCGGGCAGGACCACAACCTGCGCTTGCCCAACGACGGTGACTTACCGGCAGAGCTGGCCAGTGCCGGTATTGATCATGCACTGGCAGGCCAGGCAGGCGTCGGCAGCTTACTGAATTTCAACAAGATTCCTGTGCTGAGTGCGTATGCCCCCATTGACGTGCTCGGCAACAAATGGGCCCTGGTAGTTGAACTGCCGGAGCAGGAAGCTTTCTCCCGCATCCACCAGTTAGAGGAATTTTTCCTTCTGGCCATTTTGGCTGCCGTCATACTGGTGACCATCACGGCGCACTGGCTGTCCAATTACATTACCGCCCCGCTGCTGCGTTTAACCTGGGCCGCCGAGCAAGTCTCAGCCGGCGATCTGGATCAAAAGATCACCTCGACCGATCGCCGTGATGAAATTGGCCGTCTGGCGATCAGCTTTGCCAGAATGCAACGCTCCATTCGCGAAAAAATCACCCTGATCCGCGAGCAAAATACCGAGCTGGAACACAATCTGGCCGTTATCCAGCAACAGAACGAAGAATTGCAGACCGCCGACAAGCTCAAAGACGAATTTCTTGCCACCACCTCCCATGAGCTGCGTACCCCGCTGCACGGTATGGTCGGCATCGCCGAAGCCATGCTGGCCGGGGCCAACGGACCGATCCAGCCGGATCAGCAACGCCAGCTGGACATGATCATCAGCAGTGGTCAGCGCCTGACCAAACTGGTCGACGATTTGCTCGACTACCACAAAATGCGCTATGGCGATCTCGATATCCAGCCCCACGCGGTCGATCTTGCGGCGGCCAACCGCTTAGTGCTTGAACTGTCGGCACATCTGCTGGATGGCAAACCGGTGCGTATCATCAATCAGATCCCTGCGGATTTACCTCTGGTGATCGCTGACGAACAACGCCTGGAACAGATATTGTACAACCTGGTGGGCAACGCCATTAAGTACACCTCAGAGGGCAAAATTATTCTTTCCGCCACTGTGCTGGAAAGTCAGGTCCGCATTCAGGTAGTTGATACCGGTCAGGGCATACCTGCTGAGCAACTGGAACACATTTTTGAACCCCTGGTGCAGGCCAACACAGGCTCGGCGAACTACCACCAGGGGGCCGGGCTGGGACTGTCCATCAGCCGTCAGCTGATTGAGCTGATGGGCGGCAGCCTGTATGTCAGCAGCCAGCCAATGATAGGGACGACCTTCAGCTTCATCCTGCCACTGGCCACCAAAGAAGACATTGCCCGCAGCCAGCTCAGCACGCCGCAGCATGACCATTTTCAGGCTCCTCGCCAGGATGCCAACACGGTCAATATTGATGACTTGCCTGATAATCCTGATGGCGAGATCCTGCTGGTCGTCGACGATGAACCGGTGAACTTACAGGTCGTCACCAGCTTTTTACGCATTGCCGGCTATCGGGTGATCACAGCTGAAAACGGTCAGCAAGCCCTCAGTCTGATGGAAGCGCATCAACCGTCACTGGTCCTGCTTGATGTCATGATGCCGGGCATGAGCGGCTATGAAGTGTGTCAGCAATTACGTACCCGCTATAGTTTGACAGAACTGCCGATCATCATGCTGTCTGCATTAGGGCAAGTGCGGGACAGGGTAAAAGGCTTTGAATTCGGTGCCAACGACTACCTGACCAAACCCTTTAATAAAGACGAGCTGACCGCCCGGATCCGGGCCCACCTGCAAGCCGCCCAGACAGAAAGGCAGCGCACTGAAAATCAATGGCTGCAGCAGGAAATCCGCCACCGCGAACAGGTGCAGCTGGCCCTGCTTGATACCCAGACACGCCTGCTGGGTCTGCTGGAATCCACCAGCGAGGCCATCCTGTGCACCCGCGAAGATGGCCGCATCCGCTATGCTAACAATGCGGCCGGCCAGCTCTTTCAGCGCGCACCGGAGCAGCTGGAACGCTTGTCGATTCAGGATCTGCTGCTGACCCAACTGCCTGAAGATATTGAACAGAACCGCCATTACAGCGGTGAACTGAGCTATCGGATTCAGGATGGCAAGCAGACTCTGGCGACCGATCTTATCCAGTTGCCCGCCGAGTCCGGGCTCAGCCAGATGTTTATCTTTGACAGTCAGGGTCCCAGCTCAGTACAACGCATTGCGTTACTGGAAAATGCCGTCGATGTGCTCTCCGGTTTCGCGACAGATGGCGACAAGCACAGCCTGCAGCGTTTACGCGACATGGGTGGTGAGTTCAGCCAGTTGGCAGACCGGCTGGATCACTCTCAGCCGGATAAAGCCGATCAGTTGAGACAAATGCTGGTAGATGTAATGAAAGACTGCCTGCAGTTCTGGGAAGCCTCTACCGGAAAAACCAAGTTTGATCTAGCAGAAGAAAGTGGCTTGTGGCGCGTGTACCTCGACAGGAGCACACTGCAAACACGTACCCTGGACAAATATTTACAGCTGGAAACACTGCCGAAAACACCGCGCTGGCGCACCGTTCTCAACACACTGGATTTTGTGCTGGAACGCTGTGCCAAAGAGAGCCGGGACAGGGAAGCAATCCTTGAGATGCGTAATCGTCTTCAGCGTATGATCAGCCAGTAAATTCAGCCGTTTCATCCCGGACAATGGGGCAGCTCCCCCCCGCTGCTGGATGAATGACAGCCATCTATGGCCTTAAATAACCCTATTTGATTAGAGACTGGTTTGTGTCACTCTGCGGCCCGGACAGCAATTCCGTCGCCCTCCGTACGCCACGTCATCAGTCTCTCATCCGCCATCAGTTCCCCGCGTGCCATCAGCCTCCCGTGCGCTATCAGTTCGCCATACCATCAGCCTCCCATCCGCCATCAGCCGTTCAGCCACGCGCGCATCCTGTGCGTTTTTCAGGTCGCGGCTCATGCTACAGTCCTCGCCTCTAAATCGCCCGTCAGTGAATTCACGTGACGAAAAATAAGCTTAGTTTTCACTCAACATAAAGTACAAACTGCCACCAGGTAGTGATGAAAAAATCGCCTCAACCACAGCAAACCAGGGGCAGCTAATGATAAATTTCATGATATGAGACGCCAATCACAACAAAATCTTTACAAAAATTTTCCGTTTGAAAATAAGCGCTTTTACGTTCAAAGCCTGTAATCCTCATTGTTAAAATAAAAACTAAATCATTAATAATAATGAAATATTTAGATAGTAAGCGCCAACATGCGGATAGTTATCAATTCGTTCTAAGGCTAGAATGGCTGGCATTTTCCCGTAGAATAGCGGGCGATTTTTACGTTTTTGACAGCAAGCTTAATGTTTTTGACGTTTTTAACGTGCAATGCAATTGACGATTCCCGCCCGAAGTCGTTTCCTTAGGGCACTGAGTGTCCACAGGCCATCTGAACCAGGTCGCTTTACTCAACCGGTCCAGAGTGGATTACCAGCCCCACCATAGATGGAGGGGAACCTAAGTGAAATGTAAACCCTACAAAGCAAAGAGTAAGGAACAGCTATGCTTGCCAACATAAAGAAAACAAAGGTAACACTTGCCATCCTGGCCGCGGCTGCCGCTGCCATGACTTCTCCTGCGATGAGTGCTGAACGCAGTGAGCTGACCATAGTGCCCGATTTTTATCCGACTCTGGTACGTAACTTCAACCCATATTTGCAAACCAACCTGCGTACCACCACAGACTTCGTTTATGAGCAACTGGTCATTTTCAACCAGATGCACGGTAACGAGCCTGTCATGCGTCTGGCGAAAGATTTCTATATGTCTGACGACCTGCTGCAAGTCACTTTTGTGATTCGTGACGGCGTTCAGTGGTCAGACGGTAAACCCTTCACAGCCAAAGACGTGGCCTTCACCTATGAGCTGCTGAAAAATCATCCTGCACTTGACCAGCGCGGTATCATCAAGTGGGTGAAAGATGTCAAAGTTGACGGCAATAAGATCACTTTCGGTCTGACTGAAGCCAACTCCAACGTACCTTATGAAATGTCTTTCGTTTCTATCGTACCTGAGCACATCTGGAGCAAAGTGAAAGAGCCTGAAACCTTTGCCAACGAAAATCCGGTTGGTACAGGTCCGTTTACTGAAATCGACACTTTCACACCTCAGTTGTACATTCAGTGCCGTAACCCGCACTACTGGGATAATGATAATCTGGATGTTGACTGTCTTCGTATGCCTCAGATTGCCAACAATGACCAGTTGCTGAGCAAAGTTATTGCTTCTGAGCTGGACTGGACATCGTCGTTCATCCCGGACATCGACAGCACGTACGCGGCCTCTAACCCGAACCACAAATACTGGTATCCGGCGTCTGGCACCCAAGCCTTCATGCTGAACTTCAAGTCGCCAAAAGAAGGTAACAACGAAGCTATCAACAATGTAGACTTCCGTCGTGCTTTCTCTATGGCGATTGACCGTCAGACCATTATCGACATTGCCTTCTATGGCAGCGGTACACCAAACCACTATGCGTCTGGTCTGGGTGAGGGTTTCAAAGCCTGGTCTGACAATGCGGTTTACAACAAGTACAAAGATTTCAACACCTACAACCTTGAGAACTCAAAAGCCCTGCTGAAAAAAGCCGGCTTTAAAGACATCGACGGTGACGGTTTCGTTGAAACGCCAAGCGGTAAAAAGATTGAGCTGGACGTTCAGTCTCCGAACGGTTGGACCGACTTCAACAACACAGTACAGCTGGCAGTTGAGCAACTGCAGGAAGCCGGTATCAAGGCCAACGCACGCACCCCTGACTTCGCTGTGTATAACGAAGGCATGATCAAAGGAACGTATGACGTGGCGTACACCAACTACTTCCACGGTGCGGATCCGCATCTGTACTGGAACAGTGGTTACAACTCCCGCCTGCAGGGCGAAGGAAACCCACGTTTTGCCATGCACTTCTTCAAGAATGCCGAGCTAGACAAATTGCTGGATGGTTTCTACAAAACAGCAAGCAAAGACGAGCAGAAGAAAATGGCCTATCAGATTCAGGCAATCATTGCTGAAAATCAGATCACCATTCCTGTGATGTCCAGTGCTGATATGTTCCAGTACAACACAAGCCGCTTCACTGGCTGGTGGAATGAGAAACACCCGAACGGTCGTCCAATGGTTTGGGCTGGCGTTCCAGAGCGCTTACTTCAAGTCATTGACCTGAAACCAAAATCATAATTATTGTTTAATTTGCGGTGCGTGTTCTGCGCACCGCCTCTTCCCCCACACTGTGTAAAGTATGGCGCCTGGCGTCAGGGGGTTTTTCGTCCAGAGTTCAGCCCAGAGTCGTAAGTCACTGGTTGGGAAAGGTGTGAGTTATGGGATTTTTTCTACGTCGTTTATCGTTCTACCTGGTTGCCTTGCTGTTTGCAGCCACGTTGAACTTCGCAATTCCCCGGGCGATGCCCGGCGATCCGGTGACAATGATGTTTGCCAATGCTTCCGTTCAGGTGACAGCCGAGCGTATCGAAGCAATGAAAAAACTGCTTGGCTTTGATGAAGCCCAGGTCTGGTACCAGCAATATTTCACCTATATCAAAAGTATCCTCAACTGGGATCTGGGTATTTCAATCAAATTTTATCCGCAAACCGTGACCGAAATATTGGGCGGGGCGGTCGGCTGGTCAATGTTCCTGGCCGGTTCTGCTGTCATCATGGCCTTCTGCATCGGCTCTGTACTGGGGATTTTCGCCGCCTGGAAACGCGGCAGTAAATATGACGCCTTTGTGTCTCCCGGTATGCTGGTGATCCAGGCCGTGCCGCCTGTGGTTATCGCCATGCTGGTGCTCTTTACTTTCGGCATGGGCCTGAAATGGTTCCCGACCAGCTATGCCTATACACCGGGCACTTTGCCAGACTGGACCAGCCTGGCTTTCTATAAAGACGTCCTGTACCACGCGGTACTGCCGCTGCTGTGTGCCACAGCTATTCAAATCGGCGGCTTTTTGATCAGCATGCGTAATAACATGATCAACCTGCTCAACGAAGACTATATCACCATGGCCAAAGGCAAAGGGCTGAATGAAAACCGCGTGGTTTTCAACTATGCCGCCCGTAATGCCATGCTGCCGAGCGTAACGGCACTGTCTATGGCGCTGGGGATGGCGATTGGCGGACAGCTGATTGTCGAAATCATCTTTAACTATCCGGGCCTGGGCACAGTGATGCTCAATGCCATTCACGCCCGTGACTATCAGGTTCTGCAAGGGCAGCTGCTGATCATGACGCTGTTTATGCTGTTCTTTAACTTCCTGGCCGATCTGCTGATTGTGGCACTGGATCCTCGCCTGCGTAAGGGAGGCAAATAATCATGAAAGCTTTAATCAAACTATTGTCCAACAACAATAAAGCACTGGCTGGCTTAATCATTATCAGCTTATTTATTCTGGCCGCTGTGTTCGCACCTTTGATCACCAAGCATGAACCTGACCGCCGCACCGGCAATCCGCACGAGTATCCGGCCTTTATCGTCAAGGCGGCACAGAGCAACCCGGACAGCTGGGTGGCACAGAATCTAGCTGATAACAACCGGACCCTGCGGTTATCAAAAAAAGCAGACCATGTACTGGGCACCTCTCGTATGGGCCGTGATATCTGGTCACAGCTGGTTTACGGCGCCCGTACGTCTCTGGCGGTCGGTTTCGGTGCCGGTCTGATGGTCTGTTTCCTGGCAACGGTGATCGGTGTGTCTGCCGGTTACTTTGGCGGACGGATCGACGACACCCTGACTGCTGCGATGAATATCATGCTGGTGATGCCTCAGCTCCCCATTCTGTTCGTCATCGCTGCCTTTATCGGCCAGGCCGGACCGCTGACGATTGCCGTGGTTATCGCCCTGACCTCCTGGGCATGGGGCGCACGTGTGGTCCGGGCGCAAACCCTGTCACTGCGCGAAAAAGAGTTCGTCAAAGCGGCTGAAGTTCTGGGCGAATCTTCCTGGCGCATCATCTTTGTCGAAATTCTGCCTAACCTGATTTCGATTATCGGCGCCAGCTTCATCGGCTCAGTAATGCTCGCCATCATGACAGAAGCCACCCTGTCATTCCTCGGCCTGGGCGATCCGAACTCTATCAGCTGGGGCGTAATGCTGTACAACGTACAGACCTCTTCTTCCATGCTGGTTGGCGCCTGGTGGGAGCTGCTGGCACCCTGCGTGGCCCTGACACTGATTGCGATCGGACTGGCGATGCTGAACTTCGCCGTGGATGAGATTGCCAACCCGCAGTTGCGTTCGCACAAAGGCTTGCGCCGCTGGCAGAACATGGCAAAGAAAAACCAACAGGCACAGCGTGCCACCGCGACGACCGTCAAGCCTGCACTGCAAGGAGGAGAGAAGTAATGACGACTCCACAAATTTCCATTCGCAACCTGTGCGTCGACTATATTACCGACGCCGGTGATGTCCGCGCCGTCAACGATGTCAGCTTTGACATTGGTAAAGGTGAAGTCTTCGGGCTGGCTGGTGAGTCTGGCTGTGGTAAATCCACCGTTGCCTTTTCCCTGATGCGTCTGCACAAGCCGCCTGCGTTTATTACTGCCGGTGAAGTGCTGTTCGACGGTCACGGCGACATACTGACTTTCAGCGACCAGAAACTGAACAGCTTTCGCTGGAGTGAGATTTCCATGGTCTTCCAGAGTGCGATGAACGCCCTCAACCCGGTACTGACCATGGAAGAGCAGTTCTGTGATGTGATCATGCGTCACACCAACATGACCCGAGAGCAGGCCGTGCACCGCGCTCAGGGATTGCTGGAGATCGTTGATATCCACCCGAACCGACTGAGCGATTACCCGCACCAGTTTTCCGGCGGTATGCGCCAGCGCCTGGTGATTGCCATTGCCCTGGCTCTGAACCCCAAACTGATCATCATGGACGAACCGACAACAGCGTTGGATGTGGTGGTACAGCGCGAGATCCTGCAAAAGATCTATGCCCTGAAAGAAGAATTCGGTTTCGCGATTTTGTTCATCACCCATGATCTGTCTCTGATGGTCGAGTTCTCCGATCGTATCGGCATCATGTATTCCGGTGAGCTGGTCGAAGTCGCGCCGTCAAAGCAGATTCTGGAATCCCCGTTCCACCCTTACACCCAGGGTTTGGGCAGCTCGTTTCCGCCACTGACCGGGCCAAAAACCCGTCTGACCGGCATTCCGGGCAATCCGCTCAACCTGCTGGAAGTGCCTCAGGGCTGCCGTTTCCAGGCGCGCTGTAGCCAAGCGCACGACGCCTGCTTCTCGCAAAGCACACAGCTTCGCCAACTGGAACCCGGCCGTTTTAGCAACTGCCACCTGTACAACAAGTTATAACAAGAAGGATCGGAGGCAAAATGAGCAATCCAGTCGGAACACCCATTATCGAAGGGAAGAACCTGGTCAAAGACTTTTCGGTCAACAGTAACTCGCTGAAAAAATCCAAGATGCGGGCACTGAATCAGGTGTCGTTTAAAATGTACAAAAGTCGTGGCCTGGCGGTGGTGGGAGAATCCGGTTCCGGTAAATCCACCACAGCGAAAATGATCGCCAAAATGTACGAGCCCACTTCAGGGGCTATCGAATATTTCGGTCGTGATATTCAGGACATCACCAAAAAAAGCGAGCTGATGCAGTACCGTCAGGGGGTACAGATGGTCTGGCAGGATCCGTTCGGATCGCTCAACCCAACCCATACTATTTTTCACCACCTGGCCCGTCCCCTGCTGATCCACAACAAAGTCAGCCGGGGCAATAAAAAAGAGCTGGAAGAGAGAGTCTATGAGCTGCTGGAGCAAGTCGGTCTGATCCCGCCCAAAGCCACAGCAGAAAAGTACCCGCACCAGTTATCCGGCGGGCAGCGTCAGCGCGTCAACCTGGCCCGCAATATCGCGGTTGGTGCCGAAGTGGTCCTGGCCGATGAACCGACCTCCATGCTGGATGTCTCTATTCGTGCCGGTGTCCTTAACCTGATGGAAGAAATGAAGTTTGAGCGCGAGATGGCGCTGCTTTATATCACTCACGATATCGCCACTGCGCGTTATATCGCCGAAGATCTGGCCGTAATGTACGTCGGTCACATGGTGGAATGGGGTGATACCGAAGAGATTATCCATCATCCGCAGCACCCTTATACCCAGTTACTGGTCTCTGCCGTGCCGGATCCGAGCAAGTCGATCCATGAGCCGTTAGCCGGTAACAAAGGGGATATTCCGCTGTGGACACCAGACAGTGTCGGCTGTCCGTTTGCAGGGCGTTGTGTCCACGCGACCGAGCAGTGCCGTCAACGCCTGCCGGAAGTCACGCAGCTGGCGGAAAACCATTTTGTCCGCTGCTATCTGTTCAATAGCTGATGGCAGCTCAGGTAACTAATCGCAGCGAACATCGCTGAAAAACCGACAATAACTCACAACAACAAAGGAAAGCTATGCAGTTGTTAATCAACCATCTCGGTTATGAACGCACAGGTAATAAGGTTGCCATAGTTCAGCATCAGGCCCCTTTATCCCTGACGCAGGCGACCCTGATCCGCAGTGACGACCGACAAGCTGTGATGCAACTGCCGCTCTCTCAAAGCCAGCGCACAGATCAATGGCACACAGGCACGGCAACACCCATCGATTTCAGTGCCTGGCAGGAAGCAGGACGCTACCGGATCCGCTTTGGTGATCTTGAGTCTTCAGACTTTGAGATCGCAGACGGCTTGCTGATGCAGCGCACTTTCAGTGATGTACTGCACTATTTCAAATCCCAGCGCTGCGGCGGCAAATTCGATCAGCATGATCATGCCGTCCCGCTGTTTGGCCATCAGGACACAGTCGTCGACGCCCATGGCGGCTGGTACGACGCCTCGGGCGATGTCAGTAAATACCTGAGTCACCTGTCCTATGCCAATTACCTCAATCCGCAGCAGACGCCTATGGTGGTGTGGAATATGCTCACCGCCTTTGAGTCGCTGCAGGGTGATCCCGCTTTTGCGGATTTTTCCCGCGTCCGCCTGATTGAAGAGGCACTTTTTGGCGCGGATTTTTTACTGCGGATGCATGCACCGCAGGGTTATTTTTATATGACAGTGTTCGATAAGTGGAGTAAGTCCACCGGGCAACGGGAGATTTGTAGCTATTCAACTCAGGAGGGAATAAAAGCTGACAGCTATCAGGCCGCTTTTCGTCAGGGCGGCGGCATGGCGATTGCCGCCCTGGCCGCAGCGGCCAGGCTGGTACGCAGTGCTGCGGTGAGCAAACTGGATCTGGGCAAGGTGAAACATACCGACGCCTATCTGGAATCGGCCCAGACGGCATACTGGCACCTTAAAACCCACAACAGCCAATATCTGGATAATGGTGAAGAAAACATCATTGATGAATATTGCGCGCTGCTGGCGGCGGTCGAGCTGAGTAAAGCGACTGATCAAACCCGCTATCTCAGCGAAGCCCGTTACTGGGCCGATCGACTGGCTGCACGTCAGCAGTCCGATAACCAGCAGCAACATTACTGGAGCGCGAACGCTGATGGCAGCCGGCCGTATTTTCATGCCGCCGAAGCGGGTCTGCCGGTCATCAGTTTGCTGCAGTATTTACAGATTGAATCGGATCAACACCGCCTGAACGCGATGGAAGAGGTGTTGGACAATGCACTGCAATTTGAATTGAACATCACGCAATCGGCCAGTAATCCTTTTGGCTATCCGCGCCAGTATGTCAAAGCAGTGGATGGCGACAAGCACTGTGCTTTCTTTATTCCGCACAATAATGAAAGCGGATATTGGTGGCAGGGAGAAAATGCCAGACTTGGCTCTCTCGCCGCTATGGCCTTCATGGCCGCCCCGGTTGTGCACAGCAGTGAACTGAGCCGCAGGCTGAAAGATTACGGCACTCAGCTCCTGAACTGGATGCTGGGCCTCAACCCCTTTGATATGAGTATGCTGGACGGACACGGCCGTAATAATCCGCTTTATCTGCCTGAGTTAGGTTTTTTCAATGCCAAAGGCGGTATCTGCAATGGCATTACCTCAGGTTTTGACAATGAAGCGGATATTGCCTTTGCGCCACCGGCCCAGGCGAATGACATGCTGCAGAACTGGCGCTGGGGGGAGCAATGGATCCCGCATGCCGCCTGGTATCTGTTAGCTATCGTGATGCAATGTAAGGAGCGCCATCATGGCTGATGATTTGCGTTTTCTGGTCGGTATTGACGGCGGCGGCACCTCTTGCCGGGCACGGCTTTGCGATCATAACGGCCAGCTACTGGCTGAAGCTAAAACCGGCAGCGCCAATATTCTGCTCGGCGCGGAAGTTGCCATGGCATCGATACAGGATGCGATTGCAACCGCCGCGGCACAAGCCGGCCTGACCGATGCCGACTTTTCTCACATGGCTGTCGGTCTGGCACTGGCAGGCGCTGAACATCGCAAAGCCTGGTACGACTTCATGGCCCAGCCGCATCCCTATGGCCGGATGGCGCTCAACACAGACGGCTATGGCGCCTGTCTGGGTGCCTGGAACGGGCAGGACGGCGCGATTTTCATCGCCGGTACCGGCTCTGTCGGTATTCTTCGCCGCGGCAAGGAGATCACTGTGCTGGGCGGGCGGGAATTTCCGATTTCCGATCAGGGCAGCGGCGCCATCATGGGCCTGCGCCTCATTCAGCAAGTGTTACTGAGCGTTGACGGTATCGTGCCTCAAACCGAACTGGTCCGCCATGTACTGGCTCACTTCGGACAGGATGTCGATGCCATTGTCGAATGGTCAAAAACCGCCCGTCCTTGCGATTATGGCCAGTTTTCCCCGCAGATTTTCCGGCTGTCAGAGCAAAACGACAGCCTGGCGGTGGCATTGCTTCAGCAGACAGCCACAGATATTGAGATGTGGCTGAACGCTCTGCTGACGTGCGGTGCAGACCAAGTGTGTCTGATGGGCGGCATTGGCGAGCGCATCGCCCCCTGGTTGACACCCGCTATTCAACGCCGACTGGCTGCTCCGCAGGGAGATGCCATGGATGGCGCAATACTGATCGCTCAGGGCGATCATAACCTGTATCCATTATAAGGGGCTATCATGAGCTATCGCCTTGATTTAACTGTTATCAATCAAACCGATACGGAATCCCGCTTCGCGCTGACCTTACACAACCTGGGTGAACAGACGCTGGAAGCCTGGTCCCTGGCTTTTATCCTCAGTCGCTGGATTGAACCGGCTTCGGTCTCTCGCGGCGTGTTGCAGCAGATTGGCAGCTACTGCACCTTGTCAGCCTCAGACGCTACCGCCCTGGCACCCAACAGCCATTTCTATACCGAATTTTCCATTAAGACCCCGCCACTCACCCTGCATGGTGACGGCGTGATCGAAGCCTGCCTGTATGCCAGTCAGCAAGGCGAAGCACTGCCGGTGACTGTGACCCCGGTGAACCTGAAACACCCGGTGCAGGACAGACAGACTGTCGAGTTGCCTGCGCCCAAGTCGATTAACCTGATCCCGGCTCCCGCCAGTCTGAAAACCTTACCGGGCGAGTTCCGTTTTACCCGCGATACCGCACTGGCAGCGTTTCCTGACGCCGCACAGGGCTGTGTGAACTGGCTGCAGCAGGAGTTGGCCCATTGGCTCGACACGCCCCTGCAGGTCGGCCCCGGCGGCAATATTCACTATCAGGCGCGCGCCGATCTGGCTGAAGGCGCTTACCATATGCTGATCGAACCCGATCACATCTGGCTCGAAGCCAGCTCCTCGGCCGGGTTCAGCCATGCGACAGCCAGCCTGCTGCAGTTACTGCCTGCTCAGCCGACTCATCAGATTGAGCACTCGCTCAGCGTGCCTATGGTGGAAATTAACGATCAGCCGCAATACGGCCACCGCGGCATGATGCTGGATTGCGCGCGCCATTTTCATTCCGTTGCCCGGATCAAAAAACTGCTCGATCAGCTTGCCCGTTATAAGTTCAATACATTCCACTGGCACCTGACCGACGATGAAGGCTGGCGCATCGAGATAGAAGCCTACCCTGCCCTGACTGACATAGGAGCTTGGCGCGGGCCGCAAGAGCAGCTGGTCCCGCAGTTTTCGACTGTTGATCGCCGGTACGGCGGCTTTTACACCAAACAGCAGATCCGGGATATCGTCGCCTATGCGGCAGATCGCGGTATTCAGGTGATCCCGGAAATCGATATTCCCGGCCATTGCCGGGCAGCCATAAAATCGCTGCCGGAGCTGCTGGTTGATGAAGCTGATCGCTCGCAGTACCGCAGCATCCAGAATTACTCAGACAACATTTTGTCACCGGCGCTGGCAGGCACTTACACCTTCCTGACCACAGTGCTGGATGAAGTCTGCGAGTTGTTCCCGGCGCCTTTCCTGCATGTGGGGGCAGACGAAGTGCCAAACGGTGTCTGGACTGACAGCCCCGCGTGTCGCGAACTGATGGCCGCAGAGGGCTATGAAGACCCGTTTGAACTGCAAGGCCATATTTTACGCTTTGTCGAAAATTATCTGGCTCAGAAAGGCAAGCGCATACTCGGCTGGCAGGAAGTGGTCAAAGGCGACAAAGTCAGTAAAAACACCATAGTGATGCCATGGATAAATGAACAGGCAGGACTGGAGTGTGCAGGCAAAGGCTATCAGGTCATCATGCAGCCCGCGCAGTACACCTATCTGGATCTGGCGCAGGGACATTCCGCCGAGGAAGCCGGTGCAAACTGGGCCGGGATCTTACCGCTGGAAACTGTGTACAGCTATCGCCCGCTGGCCGAGCTGGAGCCAAACGATCCCAAACTGAATCAAATCATGGGTATTCAGTGCGCGTTATGGTGTGAGCATGTCTACAGCCAGGCAAGGTTTGAATACCTGCTCTATCCCCGCCTGCTGGCGGTCAGTGAAGTCTGCTGGTGTCCGCCGGATCAGCGTGACTGGGATGATTTCAAAGCCCGCCTCCATGGCCAGCTGAACTATTTAGACCGGGTGGGACTGAACTACCGCCAGGGTTAACAGAACATGTCCAGAGCCAGGTCACAGTGGTGAGCTGCGGGTGGGTTCTGTCGTGTGTCGTGAAGTGTCTTTTACATCCTATATGGTTGTGTTGGCAATAAGTTCGGGGACCTCTGGTCCCCTTTTTTTACCTCTGCCACTAGCCGGATGACTTGCTCAGTGTTGCGTGAACAAGCCAAACTCAGGGCCGCTAAATACTCTCGCCCAGCTCAATTTTCACATCCAGGGTGATCACTTTCTCTGTCGCCGGCTCGCCGCGCAACCGCTGCAGAATCTGCTCGGCAGCAACATAGCCAATCCGCTCACGCGGGGTAACCACAGTGGCCAGGCGCGGCACCATCACCTGACTGATATCATGACCGTGAAAACCGGCCACCGCCATTTGCTCCGGCACCTGAATACCTAACCGCTGGCATTCATAAATCGCCCCGATAGCCAGGTCATCATTGGTGCAGAAAATACCGTCAGCCTCCGGATATTCTGCCAGTGACTGCCGCAGTAAACCGGCGCCTAAGCTGAACGAGGAGGCTTCCTCGGTCTGAATGCTGCGCGGCACCAGCCCGTATTTCCTCATTACCTGCTGATATCCGGTAAAACGCAAGTGGGTTCGGGCATCCATACGGGCGGCAAAATACACGATATGGCGGCGACCGCGGGCGATCATCTGCTCTGTCATCGCCTCAGCGGCGGCCTGATTATCAAACCCCACCGCCTGAGCAATGGCCGGGGAAACTGAATCCATGATTTCCACCACAGGCACCCCGGCAGTATCGAGCATTTTTCGCGCCCGTTCGGTATGCACGCTTTCCGACAGAATAATGGCATCCACATTGTAGGACAGCAGAGAGGCGATATTTTTCTCTTCTATTTCAGCGCTATAGCCATAGTGTGCCAGCATGGTCTGATAACCGGCAGGACCGGTGACCTTTTCAATGCCCCGGATCACTTCAGCAAACACCTGGTTGGTGAGTGAAGGTACCAGCACACCGATGGCATAACTTTTGGCATTGGACAAAATATCGGGGGCGCGATTGGGAATGTATCCCAGCTCCTCGACAGCGGCGGCAATTTTGCTCTGCAAGGCCGCTGAAACCTGACTGGGATCGCGCAGGTAACGACTGACCGTCATCTTAGTCACTCCGACCAGGTTCGCAACATCCTGCAAAGTCGGGCGTTTATTTTTGGTTGTCATGGTATTTTTCATGTGTCGGATTGGGCTAAACAAGCCCAAGATTACCACAAGCGCCTGTTGTGATTTGTAACCTGGCGCAAAAAGAAACAGGCCCTCCGGCCTGTTTGCATTACACTTTGCGTTGCACGCGCGGGGACTGACCCCAGCTGAGATGGAAGGCGTCAGCCTCTGGCTGATCAATGCGGGAATAGCTATGGGCACCAAAGTAATCGCGCTGGGCCTGTAACAAGTTGGCCGGCAGCACTTCACTGCGCAGGGTATCAAAGTATTGCAGCGCTGAGCTGATCCCCGGCATGGCAACACCGGCCAGGCTGGCAGACGCAACGGACTTACGCCAGTTTAACTGACGCTCGGTAAGCTGAGTGCGGAAGTGATCGGCTAACAGCAGGTTTTCCAGCGCTGGCTGCTGCTCAAAGGCACGACTGATATCCTGCAGGAAAATAGCGCGAATAATACAGCCGGCACGCCAGATCCTGGCGATAACGGCGTAATCAAGCGGCCATCCCTGCCCGGCAGCTGTGGTTTTCATCAGCGCAAATCCCTGTGCGTAGGTACACAGCTTGGCGCAGTAGAGTGCATCGTGCAGCTGGGCGATCAGTTCGGCTTTATTCTGGGTCTGAGCGTCATCCGCGACCAGAGGCAGTGAGCTGGCCGCCTGCACACGCAGAGATTTCATCCCGCTCATCGCGCGGGCAAACACCGCCTGGGCAATAGTCGGGGCCGGACTGGCGACTTCCAGGCTGTTGACGGCCGTCCACAAACCTGTGCCTTTCTGCCCGGCTTTATCCAGGATCATTTCCACCAGCGGCCGGTCGGAGTCAGGATCCTGCTGCTGCAAAATATCGGCACTGATTTCCATCAGATAGCTGTTCAGTACCCCTTGGTTCCAGTTGGCAAAGATCTCACCTATCTCGGCAGCAGACATTGTAAGGTGCTGGCTGAGAAAGTGATAAACCTCGCAGATCAACTGCATGTCGGCATATTCAATGCCGTTATGCACCATTTTCACGTAATGGCCGGCACCGTCCGGTCCCAGGTAAGCCGCGCAGGCCTCGCCCTGACTCAACGGCGGCAGCGGCTGACCCGCACTGTCGACCTGTGCGGCGATGGCTGTCCACATCGGGCCGACCTGATGCCAGGCCGCGGCACTGCCGCTGGCCATCAAAGCCGGGCCATGGCGGGCACCTTCTTCACCGCCCGACACAGCTGTGCTGAAAAACTGGAACTGGCCCTTAAACTGCTTATCGCGGGCCAGGGTATCCGTCCACAGGCTGTTGCCGGTATCAATCACGATATCTTGTGGTTCCAGTCCGGCTTCCAGTAACGCAGAGATCACGGCATCAACCGGTTTTCCTGCCGGGACAGACAAGGCAATCACCCGCGGCGACTGTAGCGCCGCCAATACCTGATGCAGAGAATCACAGCCAGTAAATGGCGCTTTCGCCAGCTTTTCAGCCTGCTGCCCGGCTTGCTGCACCAGGGAGGCCTGCAGATCAAAGCCAGCCACCGCAAAGCCGTGTTCCAGCAGGTTCAGCGCCAGGTTCCGCCCCATCACGCCTAAACCAATCATGGCTATATTGCACTGGGTTGATGTCATTCCTTTTTCCTTTACTGCAATGAGTGACTCAAAATCGCTTTGCCTTATTCAGGCCGGCGACAGTCGCGTGAGAATATCCTGCAATACCTCATGCTGAGACTGGCGGATATCGATAAACAGTGCTTCATCCTGCTCTGGCTCAACCAGAGTCGCAAACTGGCTTTCCAGCATGGCGCGACCGTTAAAATAATGATCCGCACGCTGCTGGTGGCGGTTCCAGATAGTGTCAAAATCCCCCTGAAGGTAGACAATTTCCAGCCCGTCGATCCCGGCGCGCAATTGGCGGCGGTATTCAGGTTTCAGCGCAGAGCAAGCCAGCACCGCATTGGGGGCATCCCGCAACAACTGGTTGAGCCGTGCCAGCCACTCAGCCCTGTCTTCATCATTGAGGGGCACGCCTTCACTCATCTTGCGAACATTGTCCGGCGAGTGAAAATCATCGCCATCAAAAAAGCGCAGCCCCAGTGCCGTCGCCAGCGTGCTGCCTATCAGGCTTTTGCCGCACCCTGATACGCCCATTACAATTATCTTTTTTGGTTTCATCGCCATTATCCCAGCCCTGCTCACAGCGCAGGGCAGTTCCTTATAGTTATTGTTATTGTTATTTTCTTAACGCCACCACAGCGCAAGCTGCGGGAAAACAATCACCAGAGTCAGTGCAATCAGCTGAAGGCCGATAAAAGGCAGCAGAGAACTGAAGATTTCACCTAGACTGATATCTTTGGGTGCCACCGATTTAAGATAGAAAGCCGCCGGGCCAAAAGGCGGAGACAGGAAAGAGACCTGCATGTTGAGGCAGAACACCACGCCGAACCAGATCGGGTCCATGCCCAGACCGGTAATAATGGGCACAAAGATAGGCATAGTCAGCAGCGCGACTCCCACCCAGTCCAGGAACATACCCAGTACCAGCAGGATCACCATCATAATCAGCAAGGTCATGGTCGGACTGCCGCCACTGAAGGCCAGAATGGTTTCTTCAACGAAATCAATGCCGCCCATCAGGTTGTACACACCAACCAGCGCACTGGCGCCGATGCCGATCCACATGATCATGCCGCAGGTACGCATGGTCGCAATGGCACTGTCTTTGAGCATGCTCCAGCTCATTTCGCGCCGGATCACAGTGCTGATCATGATGCCGACCACACCCAGCGCAGAGGCTTCCGTGACTGAAGCCACACCGGTGTAAATACTGCCGAGCACAACCCCGACCGACAGTAATGGGAAAAATAAAGCTTTGAAATAGCTGATATCCCTGGCGGCGTCTTCCGCCAGCTCTTGTTCGGTTGGCAAAGGGGCCAGCGCAGGGTTGAGTTTGCAGCGGATCAGGACATAGCCGATGTACATCAGTGCCAGCAACAAGGCAGGCAGGAAAGCCGCCTTGAACAGATCGCCAATCGACACGCTGGCCGTCAGACCATAGATGATCAGCACGATACTCGGCGGTAGCATAGTGCCCAGCGCGCCGCCGGCACAGGTGGTGCCGATTGCCAGCTTGCGGTCATACCCCAGGCGCAGCATTTGCGGCAACGCCAGAATACCCAGCAGCACGGTTTCACCACCGATCACGCCCGACATGGACGCCAGCACCACGGCCACCAGCAAGGTCTGCACCGCGACGCCGCCACGAAGACGACGGCCGACGGATTTCATGGCGTCGAAAAGATCACGGGCGATGCCGGAGCGATCAAGCAGCGCTGCCATCAGCACGAACATAGGCACAGCGAGGAAAATATAGCCGTCGACAAACGAATACATCCGGCTGGTGACCAGCGGCAAGGCATCCGGACCAAACCAGCCCAAGGTAAAGATCAGTGCCACCAGGCCGGTGACAAACGCCAGTTGCATCCCGGTCAGCAACAAGGCAATCATCAGCCCCAGCATCAGCAGGCTGCCGAAGCCGATCCCCATTGACGATAACTCAAACATCTTTTTTCCTCAGTCCACGGATTTCAGCGATCAGGTGCAACAGAAACTGCACAGACAATACACACAGGCAGATAAAAATGATCCCTTTGAGCAAAGCGGGAAAAGGAGGGTTCCAGGCAGAACCTGAGGTTTCCAGACGCATTTCGCCCCAAGGGGTGATCCAGGCTTCACGGGCCATGGTGTACGAGGCCCATGACATCAGCACAGAAAACAGCAGCCCCATCACATGATGGAATACATTCAGGTACTGACGCGTGCGCGGTGACACCATGTCGTACAGCAGGACCACACGCACGTGCTTGTTGGTCGCCATGGCATACAGGCCGCCGACAATAAAGAGAGAACCACCAAGAAACGATGCGGTTTCATGCACCCAGATAGTCGGTGAATCAAACACATAGCGCATCAGCACTTCATAAAATGAAATGATCACCGTAAAAATAAACAACAGACTCAGCGCATTGCCTATGTGGACGATGGCCGCATCCAAGCCATTCTTCGGCTTGTCCTCATCATGCTCTGCGGGGGTTGGATTGGTATTCATGACAGTTCACAACTCTTACTACATCGGATACAGAGGGCTGATTACAGCCCTCTCACAGGGGGATTAGTGGTGCGTGTCAGACAAGCTGTTCGGAGGATTACAACAGTGCGTTATCTTCCAGGAACTTAGTTACAGATTGGTAGACTTTCTCTGCATTTGGCGACTTTTGAGCAAATACTTTCCATTGTTCGCGGGCGATTTCCCGGAATTTCTTACGCTCTTCGTCCGACCAGTTGTGAATGGTAATGTTAGGGTTCGCCTGGGCTTCTTTCACCGCCTGCTGATCGGCGATCTTAAGCTGAGTGGTCATGTCATAGGCAAAATCGCGTACAGAGGTCGTCAGGATCTCCTGCAGATCCGCAGGCAGTTTGTCCCACTTTTTCTGGCTCATCGAAATGTCGATCAGCGGCAGTGAGTGGAAGCCCGGCTGAACCGGGTGTGTGGCCACATCGTTCATACCGGCTTTCTGGTTAGTGGAAAAGACAGTGTAATCCGCGGCGTCAATCACACCTTTGCTCAGGCCGGTGAACACTTCTGAACCCGGCAGGTTAACCGGTGAGGCCCCCGCCGCCGCAAACACCTGCTGAACCAGACCTTCCGGGGCACGCAGTTTCAGGCCTTTCAGATCGTCCACACCATTGACCGGTACTTTAGACACAAAAGACTCCACACCTGTGGTCGAGCCGCCGACAAATTTCACCCCGTAAGGTGCATACAGCTCGGTCATCAGCTGATAGCCGCCACCGTAATTCACGTACTGCAACAGCTGAGTGGTATCAGACCAGGCACCGACCGTGTTACCAATCAAACCGAACGCAGGATCTTTGCCGGAAAAGTAGCTGGTCGCTGTGATGTGACCATCCAGGATCCCCAGTTTAATCGCGTTCAGGGTTTCGGTGTGTTTAACCACACTGCCCACAGGCAGTAAGTCAATGTCGATACGGCCGGCAGACATGGTTTCAACACGCTCCGCCCAGGCTTGCTGAACCTGAAAGTTTTTATCTCCAGCCGGGTCAGACGACTGGAATTTAAAGGTGTAGTCAGCCGCCAGCGCGGAAGCAGTAAAAGTGCCGGCCAGTGAGGCAGCGAGCAGAGTGCAGGTGAGCTTTTTCATCAGGTACAGTCCTATTGTTATTAGTCACGTCGTTGTCGTTAAAGACCGGCTGTTAGTTGTTATGTTACCGGTAACTTTGATAACAAATGCTAGCAGAGAAAAAGAAGGGCTGTCTTTGAAGATCATCACAACAATGCCACCTCATGCGATCTGATTTCGTTATCCGCTGACACGTTTTTTATCTAAAGGTAAGTAAATGATTGAGCTGTCATTTACCGAACCAAGGTCATGTTTCATTATTGTTTTGTAAATCAATAGTTTTGTATCACAGGGCTAATTCGTTACTATATGAGCTTACGGACTTATGGAAGGGATTGATTATGCGTGTAGGTGTGTTAATGGGCGGGGAATCGAGCGAGCGGAGTGTATCACTGCGTTCTGGTCAGGCCGTCTGCGAAGCCATTGGTGAATTAGGGCATGAGGTGGTGGCGATTGATCCCTCCAGCCTATACGGTACCCTGGAGGCATTGCAGTCGGTCGATAAGGTCTTTATTGCCCTGCATGGCAGCCTGGGAGAAAGCGGTCATATTCAGGGGTTGCTGGACTGGCTGACAATCCCTTATACCGGCAGCGGCCTGGCCACATCAGCACTGTGTCTCAATAAACTGCGCACACGCCAGATATTGGCTCAACACGGTTATCACTATGCCAATTGGGTCGCCGTTCATCGTCAGCAGTCGCTGCAAGAGATTCAGTCGGCAGCCGACGATCTGGGCTACCCTTTGGTCGTCAAACCCAGCTCTCAGGGTTGCAGCATAGGGGTGTCGAAAGTAGAGTCCTCAGCTCAGCTGGAGGCCGCAGTGATGCAGGCCTTTGAATATGACCACGATATCCTGCTTGAGGCTTTCATCACTGGCCGGGAATACACCTGTGGTATTCTGGGTGACACCGCACTGCCCGTAGTACAAATTCGCTCTGACACTTTCTTTGACTGGACAGCCAAATTCGGCGCCCAGACTGCGAGTTACCATTGCCCCAGCGACCTTAACACCGAGACAGAACGGGCTATTCAGCAACTTTCACTGTCGGCTTTTCAGGCGCTAGGATGCCGCGGCTGGGGCCGGCTGGATGTGATTCTCGGCGACGACGGTAAGATCTACCCTATTGAAATGAATACGTCACCGGGTATGACCCAGCGCAGCGTCTTTCCGATGGCCAGCCGCGAAATCGGTCTCGACTTTACCCGGACTATCGAGCAGATACTGGCGCTGGCCACTTTTGATCCTGTGTAATCTGTCAGCGGCCCGTCGCTACCTCAGCACGGGCAACTGGCGGCTAAAAGGCCACTTCCATACAGCGTTGTCCTTCGACAGCAAAGGCTACGACTAAGCCCTGTTCATCATTGAACTGATGCGTCACACTGACCGATTTTCCCATGCGCAGGGCAATGAGCTGTTTCAGTTCATTCACCAGATTTTGCTTCTCTTCTGCACTCAGCGTTGTCACTTTTGCCATCAAAACAGTCTCCTGACTAAGTTCATTACTGCTAGTTAGGGCGACGGAATCTTATCGATCAGAAAAAGAATCGCCTGCTCAGCACCGAGACTGACTGCAAATTCATTTATTTTTGGGACAATTGTCCTGATTCTTCATCCGTGCCCCTGCCCTGAATGCGCTTATTCAACACTCACATTATTACACTTGATTCACATCACAAAACGCACTCTTGATCGCGTTTAACTGACGTCGTCGCACAAAACGTGAACTAATTTCGAATTACAGCAGCGTCGCTTCTACGAGGCAAACCATGAAACTGCAGCAAAAAATACTCACCGCTTTGCTCCTGTCAGGACTGGTTCCGGCACTGGCTATGATGATCATTGCCACTTATCAGGCCGGAGACTCGCTAAAACTGCAAGCCTATAACCAGCTGGAATCATTACGCGAAGTAAAACTGGATGCGGTAGAGCGTTACTTTTCCGCACTCAATCAGCAAATTACACTGGAAGCCAACAACCCGTTCACGGCGCAGGCACTGAAGGCTTTGCGTCAGGGAATCGCTGATCTGCCGCCGGTCGATGAGACTGCGCGTCACCAGGTCAAACAGTTTTACACCGAGCAGTTCATCCCCAAGCTGAAGGCTAACGCGCCGGATCTTCAGATATCCGCAGACTCGCTATTTAGCCAGCTTTCTCCTGCAGCTATTTCACTGCAAGCCAGCTACCTGGCGAACAGTCCTTATCCTTTGGGTGAGAAGCAACGGCTCGATGAAAGCGGTGATTCAGCCTACGATCAGGCCCATGCTGCCTATCACCCATTTTTTCGGGAGCTGATTGAAACCTCAGGCTATTACGATCTCTTTCTGATCGATGCGCAAACGTCACAGGTAGTGTACAGCGTCTACAAGGAAGTGGATTTTGCGACCTCTCTGAATAACGGCCCTTTCAGTGCCAGCTTGCTCAGTCACGCTTACCAGGCTGGAATGGCGCTGGCGAAAGGCCAGACTGCGTTGATAGATTTCAGCCTCTATCTGCCCTCTTACCACTCTCCGGCCGGTTTCATAGCGGCTCCGGTTTATCAGGGGGCAAGTCTGGCTGGTGTATTAGTTATTCAGTTTCCGATCGATCGTCTGACGGCCATTATGGGCGTCCGGGCCGGACTGGGTGACAGCGGGGAAACCTACCTTGTCGGGCCGGATAAGCTGATGCGTTCCAACTCGTATATCGACCCTGTTAACCACTCAGTACATGCTTCTTTCCTGCATCCTGACAAAGGCAGTATTGATACCGAAGCCGTGCGCCGCGCCCTGGCGGGTGAAACCAATATTGATGCCATCAGTGACTACAAAGGAAACGCCGTGCTATCGGCGTTTGCACCGGTTCAATTCGGGGCCATACGCTGGGTTATCGTTGCAGAGATCGACCAAGCTGAAGCGCTGGCAGCCATCAGCCAGCTCAATATCAGCGGTTTTTTTGTCATTCTGGCTATGCTGGTACTGATCATTCCTGCCGCCCTCCTGATCAGCCGCAGCATTACCAGACCGATAGGCGGAGAGCCTGAGCACATGGAACACATTGCCAGCGCCATTGCCGACGGCAATCTGCGTCTGGACATGGCTGACGACAAACCGGCGACCGGGGTGTATGCCTCGATGAAAACCATGTCCGGTAAACTGAGTGAGATCATCCATCAACTGAAAATCGCGGCCGGTCAGCAGCGCAGTGAAGCGGAGGCATTAGCTGCCAGTGCGGTGCAGACGGCAGAGACTGTATCGCGGCAGGAGCAGGAAACCACACAGCTGACAGTGGCGATCGATCAGATGAGTGCCACAGCCAAAGATATCTCAGGCAATATAGCGACAGTCGCCACTGTCAGCAACGATGCCAACACCCAAGTGACAGATTGCGCTGGCCTACTTATGCAAAGTACTGAAAGGCTAAATGAAATGTCCAGTGACATGCGTGAAGCCAACGATAAACTGGGCCTGCTTCGTCAAAGCTCAGATGAGATCACCAAGGTACTGGACACCATACGCAATATTGCTGACCAGACTAACCTGCTTGCCCTCAATGCCGCGATTGAAGCTGCACGGGCAGGCGAACACGGGCGTGGCTTTGCCGTTGTTGCAGAAGAAGTGCGTCATCTGGCTCAACACACTCAGGATGCCACCAGCGACACCGCCACCATGCTGGAAACCCTGCTCAACCACGGCCGTGACGTCAGCGATGTAATGACCAGAAGCATTGAGCACACTTACGGCGTCTCTGAACAGGCCACCAATGCCACTCAGCGCCTTCAGCAAGTGGTGCAATCGGTGGAACATATCGCAGACATGACATCTCAGATCGCGGCAGCCTCTGAGCAGCAATCTGCAGTGTCAGAAGAAATCAGCAATAATATCAACAATATTTATATTATGTCGCGCGACACCAGCAGCGCGGTCGAACAGATATCAGCCAGCAGCGAAGAGCTGTCCACCCTCTCTGCCCAACTGGAAAAAATGGCTGGTCACTTCAAGGTGTAATGATTTAATCGGCCGTAATAAGCGAGACAGCGAGCCGTCATTCGCTATCTCGCTTAATTTCAACTCACCGGGTCATTTGGGTTGTTGAGCCGGATCACCAAGAATGTGCTTATCAGCCGGCGAAGGCTTACCATACATGCCCTGATGGGCATGATATTTTTCAGCGGTTTCTTTTACATTGCCGGTAAAGCGCGGATCCTGGGGCCGGTTCTGGCTGTTGATGTACAGGGCGACGTCCCAGGCTTGCTGATCGGTCAGCGTATTGCCCATCCCCAGCGGCATGTTGGTTTTAATAAAAGCAGCCGCAGTATTGATCTGGTGCATACCAGCGCCCCAGTTATAACTGTCTTCTCCCCAAAGCGGCGGGAAAACATAACGTCCTTCAGCTTTACGTCCCTCACCGTTCTGCGCATGGCAAAATGCGCATTGTTCCTGATAAACCGCTTTACCACGTGCAAAATCAGGAGCCTGTGCAGGTTTGTCTGCACTGAAATACCCGCGGCCGGGTAACTGGCTGTTAACCGGCGCATTGGTTGCCAGCCAATAGGAATACGCCGTCAAGGCTCGGATTTCATCACTGTCCAGCGCCGGTACTTTATCGCCACCGTTCATCGAATAGCGAAAGCATCCCTGCAGCCTGTCTTCAAAAGTGTTCACTCTGTCATTTTTGGAACGGTAGGCCGGATACGCCACATAAGCGGCCCAAAGCGGAGCGCCACCGGCCAGACGACCAGCGTTCAGATGGCAGTTAACACAGTTCAGCCCCCCTTTGATCACTCCCTGCTCTTTAAGCGATTGGGTATCTGTAAAAAGGGTATAGCCCTTCTTTACCGCTTCGCCAAAATGCGCTTCAGGCAGGTTATTCCAGTCTGGCAGGGCGTGGTAGTTTTCTCCCTCTGGCAATCGCTTGCCCGGCTCCACTTCGCCTAAATGCACATACTCTTGTTCATACTCGGTGGCGGCCGAGACCGCAGAGCTCATCAGACACACAGTGAACAACATTAGCGTTTTCATTGTTCGCCCCCCAGTTGCGCAAAGTAGTGAGAAACGGCGACAATTTCATCATCCGTCATTGACTTGGCAATAGCACTCATCACACCAAGGGGGCCTGGCGGACGTTTACCGGCCTGCCATGCTTTAAGCTGGTTGATCATGTATTGAGGTTTCTGCCCCTCCAACCGTGGAAAACCCGGTTCCACCCCAATACCACTTGGGCCGTGGCAGGCCACACAGGCGGGAACATTGGCCGACGCATTACCCACATACGCAAGCTGTTCGCCGGCGGCCATGTCACCGGGCCATTTCTCACCGCGCCAGGCTGGTTTGCCTTTCAGTGCCGAAGGCTGGGCAGAGAAATGGGCCACAGCCTGCTCAATCTGTGCATCATTAATCTGATAGATAAATGCATCCATGAAGGAGCTGCTTCTTTGCTGACTGCGAAAAGCCAGCAACTGCGCTTTCAGATACTCAGGAGGCTGGGCACGCAGGTTAGGCACATTCTTAAGCTCAGACACCCCGTTTCTGCCATGACAATCTGAACAAAAGCCTATCAGATCCTGCTTGATCTGCGCTTTTGCCTCTTCTTCTGTTTTTGCCTGTATGCCGCCAGATAACAGCAGCAAACCTAAGCCTAACCACCCACAGGCCTTTCCTGGCCCAATATTGAATACATTGCTCATCGCGATACCCTGTTATTCTTATTTATGTCATGCTTTACACCCGGCCCTTTTACAGCGTGCATGCTGAGGTTGCCGGACATTGCCTTTCTGAGTGTAGAACAAAAAAGCACCGTGATTAGTAATCTCTTGTCTGCACAAACCTTTCATACCATTGGAGTTATATCCCATAGCTAAGGGGTAGACGATCAAGCGAGGTTAGGCAGTAGGCACTGATTAAGCAGGGAAGAGTGGGCTGGATTTACGGCTGCCGGGCAAATTGCTTCACGCCAGCCGGAATGGAAACCCAGTCCTGTTTTTCACTGACCCAGACATGAGCAGTCGGCTGAATCACGCGGGTGTCACTCAGGTTACTGGGTTTCAGTTTAATGGCATCAGGCTGCTTGGGATTAAAATGATAAATACGGTTGCCGCAGGTCGGGCAAAATTTCGCGGCGCTGGTATTACCGCTGTCAGCAGGACGAGACCAGTCAGCCATCTCGCCTTCAAAAACCACGTCTTTGGCGTCCACCATAGCGGTAATGCTGAACGCACTGGTCGAGAGCTTCTGGCACTCTTTGCAGTGGCAGGCCACAACCATTGCCGGCGGTGTGAGCAATGTATACGTCACGCCGCCACACTGGCAGGCCCCGTGAATAGGGTAAGTCACTTCACTCATTATCTCTCCTTACAATCATTAATGTTCTGAATCACGATGGAGGGCATAAATAGCATGATCAAGGATGCGGCCGTTGAGGTTCTCACTGCGGGTGATCACTCCTTCCAGCTTCATGCCCAGACGTTCCGCAACCGCTCTGCTCGCCGTATTTTCAACCGCGGCTGAAATCACCACTTTCTCCATAGCAAAGTGGTCAAACGCCAGGCAGCAAAGATGGCGGCATACCCGGGTAATAATGCCCTGCCCCTGAAAATCGGCCGCCAGCCAGTAACCGATATCCACCGTTTTCAGGCTGTAATCTATGGTATTAAAGCTGCAGTTGCCGACCAGTTGTCCCCGGTAAAAAATGCCGCACACCAGGGATTTCCCCTCTGCGTAATCATGCAGGGAGCGACGGATAAAATCGGTAAAATCCGCCTCGGTATTACAGTGTGGCGGCCAGGCCAGCCACTGGGCCAGATAATCAAAATGCGCATTCACCAGCTCGACATAACGGGCTGCGAAAGAAGGCTGAATCAGAACCAGTTCGATATCCTGATCAACGATCTGACTGAACATACGTGTCATCCTTAATACTTATACATCCGGTAGCACAATGCCTTGTGCCTTTTCAAATTGCAAATTCTGAGTGGGGTTGCAAGAAGCAACTGCAAAATGCAATTGCCAGACCGAAAACCCAAGTAGAGCCATTTTAGTGCTCTAACTTTCAAAGACTTGAAACTGAACGCATGCTGGCCTGCAACTTGCTTCAATCACAGTGGTGATCATTCACTACCCGAACTGTGTTGTGTTCAATGAAAATCAGTTTGTGCAAAAGCCAAGCAGCGCCTCAGGGCGCTGCTTGGCTTTTGCGATATATGATGTGATTTATCCGACGCAGATCAGGCTGATTGGTATTCCAGATCAACGGTTTTGGCGGCAACAGGCAGATATTGTTCACAGTACAGGGTCATAAAGTCTTCCCGGATTCTCGCCTCCAGTTCGGCTGCCTGCACTGTCGGACAAAACAGCTTAAAGTGCACCTGCTGCTCACCCGTGGCGGTCGTGGTGATATAAATATGCGGATCTGAACCCGGTAAATCGACCCCGGCATGGCGCTCAATCATATGGTTATAGCGTCTGGCTATATCGATAAAGTCGGCGATATGTTCGTCAATTTTATCCAACAGAACAGGAACCATAGGATAGAGGTTCACCGTTTCTTTCACTGTGACAGTAAACACATGATAAACATAGCGTTTCATGAAATTCAGGTTTTTTACCGCCACGGTAAAAAACATACTGTTCGGCAAAGTAATGGTTTTGCCCGTGTAATGGTACTGGCCTTGCTGCAGGGCAATTTCCTGAATCACAGTAGCCATCAGATTATGCTCGATAACCTCGCCGTAAACTGGTCCCACTTCAATCCAGTCGCCAATTCGGAACGAACGGGAACTGGCACGCTGCAGGGAGCCGGTAATACAGAGAATGATTTCTTTCGATGCCACCACCAGGGCCACTGCAATGGCGGTCAGCGACAGGGCAAACTTGCTGATTTCCGATTCCCATAATAGAAAAAGGGTCAGCAGCAATAAGGTAAAAGCGCCATTTTTGGTGCGCGAGATCCATTTTCGCTGATCTTCACTGAGAAAATTAACCTCGCCACGGATCCGCGTGATGGTGACACGACGGATCACGATCACCAGCAGTATGACACACAGACTGAGCAAGAGTTTGTGGGTCAAAAAGTACATCATGACCAGCTCAATTTTTTCCAAGAAAGGATCCCACATAGTTAGCATTCAACCTGTTAGCAGATTATCGCGCCCTGCACAGCAGCAAACAGCACAAAACATTGACCATAAAATTTACAGGGAGAAGTCTCGCCCATAGTCAGTGAGGTTGTAAAGCAGATTATTGAGTCTATAGTGATGTGATCAGACAAAAGCAGCGAAAGATATGATATCTTTCGCTGCTTTTTTATCGCTAACAAGATTGATGAAATCGCGATCCTGTCCAGAAGATTGTTTATACAGATCGTATAAATCTACTTTTTGCTTTCTAAATAATCTGTGTAATATTCATCAAGAACTTTCCGGGTTTCACGACCAATCAACTCATACTCATAATGAGTCAAGTTAGCCAATGAAACACGAGCAGAACCATGAATAACATCAAAACCTTTTCCGGGTAGCAGAATCACGCCAGTTTGCTCTGCCAGTCGGAAGAGAAATCCCTTACCTTTATTGTTAGTTTTAAACCAGTCGACAAACTCCTGGCCATACATTTTGACACCTAAAATATCCAAATCCAGTAAGGTATAGTAGTCGACACTTTCATCTGAATGTTCAGGTATCACACCAATATTTTTATAAAGCGTATTATAGCGTTCACGAATAATTCGCTTACAAGCTGATTTGTAAACCTCTGCAGAATCCATCAGGCATGATAGGGAAAACAATGCCATTTGAACTTGTTGAGGCAATGAAAGCCCAGCCGTATGGTTAAGAGCTACATTTCGGCTATCGGCAACCATACGATCAATAAAACGAAGCTCTCTTGGATTAGGAAGGAGTGTTTGATAACGTTGATCCAAAGACTTTAGCTTACTCTCAGGTAAAGATTGAATCGCATCATCAAATACATTTTTATGATGAATCGCAGTGGTACCCAGTCGCCATCCAGTCGCGCCAAAATATTTTGAAAACGAATAAACGCACATAGTGTTATATGAGCATTTAGCAAACAATGAGATAAAGTCATCGGAAAAAGTGCCATACACATCGTCTGTAATAATAAACAGATCCTGTCTTTGGTTTTCAACTAAACGTGCAATTTTGTCCAGAGACTCATTTGATAGTCGGACTGAAGCAGGGTTAGCCGGATTCACGACACACAGAAGTTTAATAGCAGGATCTGCCAGTTTTTCAACTTCGCTGTCATCTAATTGCCAGGTTTCTTCATTTAGGCGAACTTCAACAACATCAAGTTCATATTCTTCTAGTTCAGGAATTTCTAGATAAGGGGTGAATATTGGCGTCATCAGTGCGATTTTATCGCCTTTTGCCAATAAGCCATTCGTAAATAATGTATGGAAGGAGTATGTCATAGATGCCGTCCCCCCTTCCGTGGCAAACAGGTCAAAATCCTGAGACAGCGGCATTGAGCCATACATTTCGCGACAGATATATTCTTTCACTATTGTTTCGGCATGCGTCAGCATCCGAGGAGGTACAGGATAATTACACCCCAGAAAAGCTAATACGAATTCATGTAAAAAGTCTTGTTTATTAATACCCAATCGATCTTGTGCATAGCTCATGGCCCGTTGCAGGAAACTGATACCTACCGTATTACTGTTATCACGCGCAAATGTATCAAAGCGTTCCACCATTCCTTGCCCATTAGGGATACCACCAAAGCCCGCATCAAGATACGAATAAGCTCGCTCAGCCTCTTCTATGGCAAAATCTCCTAATCGCAGAAAAGCCCTACGGGGAAGTGTCGCTAGAAAATTGGGATTACCACGCCCTGCATCAAGAAGCAGGCGATCAGGAACAGACTTTGCCGCATCAATAAGCTTGTCTTTTAACTCAAATGGACTTAAGTTTTCGAACTGTGAAATGTTGTTATCAGTCATGATACTTTTCCTTTTTCAAAGCATTGATCAGGTGTATTAATCACTATCAAATAAACATCACATACCTGCATTTACGGATATAACACCGACAATAATCGGCCCCCAAAGTGTTAAAAGCACATTGGCGACAGCATAGGTAACAGTGAAGGTAAAAACAGGAGTCGCATTTTCTGTTTTTTCAAGCAATGCAGCAAAACCTGGATTTGCACTTCGTCCACCCGTTAGACAACCCAACACTTCAACCGGATTTTTAATTCTCAAAATATAGTAAGAAATCAAAAATCCGATAATCTGCGGAATAATGGTAACCCCGACCCCCATGAACAGCAGTGCCATACCATGTTCCTTGATGGTTTCTACTGCCTGAGGACCAGCCTCCAAACCGACAATTCCAACAAATATAGCAAGGCCAATATCACGAACAAAATTTGACGCTCCTAGCGGGAAAGAGGCATTACTGGGGCGACGACTGTGAAGCCACCCAACAATAAGCCCAGAGACAAGACAACCGGCACCCGATCCAATAGTGACGGGAATACCTGCAATTTTAAAGTGGATCATTCCGATAAGAAATCCAAGCACCATACCGGAACCAAATAGTACAAAATCAGTGACAAATGCAGACCCCAAACGGCGACCGATACGACTTTCAATACGGTTAATATCTTTGGGTGCCCCAGTAAGCTGGATCACATCATTTTTTCTCACTATCAAGTCAGGTGTAATTTCAACAGCTTCTCCACCCCGTTTATAATGAGTAATGTAGACACCACGATATTCATCACGATTGATATTTTGTTTAATTTCCTGCAGCGTTTTTCCGATTAAGCTTGGGTCTTGAATAATAAGTTCTCTGTCTTCCTCGACCAAAACCTGATCGGCAGGTAGGCTGATTTCTTGACCAAATGTAAGCTGCTCTGAGCTAATAGCATCACGCCGTCCAGTCACAGTGACGATATCGCCTTCATTAAGCGTTTTCAGTTGATCCAGATTGATTGTTTCCCCATCGCGTTCAACCAACTCTATCGCTGTATCTAGCAAATCGTTATTAATATCAGAGATCGTCCTACCGTAAACGGACGACTCAGGCGTCACTTTATAGGCCCTCGACACCAAAAACGTTAATGCATTGAACTGACCAGGTTCTAACTCAGGTTTTCCTGAGCTTTGTTTTTCAGCTAACTTCAGTGCCTCCTGACGAATATTCCATCCCATAATGGCCGGAATAATAGAAACCATCAAAATAGGTCCAAGAGAGCCAAAAATATATGTGACTGCATACCCAACAGCAACATTGGTTTGCATTGTATGAACAACATCTGAAGAAATACCAGGAAGCTTAGCTATTGCATCACCGGCAGTACCAATAATGGCTGATTGTGTGAGTCCGCCAGCAGCCAGGCCAGCCGCTGTTCCACGATCTAAATCAAATAGCCACGCGGTACAGAGCACAACGAGCAATCCGCTTAAAGTCATGACTACTGCAGAAAGCAATATATTGATCGTACGAAAGTTGATTGCTTTGAAAAATTGTGGTCCCCCCTGAAATCCCACGGCATAAATGAATAAAGCAAAGAAAACACTTTTCACATCGCCATCGATTTCGACACCAAACTGACCAACCAGAACCCCCATAAGAAGCGTGCCAGCAACGCCGCCTAATACAAACTTTCCTATTGATATTTTCCCGACAAGATAACCAAGAGCGAGTGTAACAAATAAAGCAATAAGAGGTGTTGAGGTGAAGAGATTGTGAATTAAATCCATCTTTTACTCCAATTAAACATCCTTTCGTATTTCGCTCCCAAGCTAAATACAAAACCATCGCTCAATCAGGGAACTCATTGAGTGTATACCCGAGTACATATTCGTCAAGAAAACCTGATAATGAAACCGCTTCACCCGCACAGCAAAAACACACATATCGTATTGTTTTTAAAGGGAATAAAAACGAAAATAAAATAACACTCACACTAAAGAAAAGGATTAAGTTAAAGTGTGAAACATGTCGAAATAAATATTTGATATTTATAAAACATGCTCTATGTGAAGTTTTTCCTCTGCTTAATTTACCTGTACAAAATGAGTGAATATAAATATTAAATTTGTCATTTAAATGAGACCAGCAGAGTGTTCGTCATCATAATCAATCAAAGAATAAAGGTGTTCAGCCTGTAACTGACGTCTGGAAATATTGATAGGCACTGCCAACTGTGTGGCCAGCTCGCCATTTAATCTATGAATATCTGACACCGCCTGCATCAGCACCCAGTTGCCAATATCGAGGTTAAACCCCTTCTCCTCTGCGACAGGAATAAACCAGCAAGGTGGTATCGGGCCTTTTTCATGGATTCTGAGCGTGTGCTTTCTTCTGCCCGGCTCTGATATCTGTATAAATATGCCTTCTGAGAATCAGATTTTACGCACTGTAGCGCTCTAATCAATTCATTTATCAGCAAGATGCAGTATTTATTTCTTCCTCAACGCTACAGGTCAATGGCCTGCAATGAAGTAAAAAGCCCCGGCTCTTACAAGCAGGGGCTTCATCATATCCGGGGCTCAATTCTGACGGCTCAGATCTCTCGCCACCAGGCTGTGGTGACAGGAAGTTGTGTCAGCGCCATTGGCTGGCCAAATACAGGGGTTGTGAGAGTAATACCGCGCTCTTTGGAGACCGAGCAGATACGTTCCAACGGTTCGTACCAGGCATGAAACGCCAGATCAAAAGTCCCGTTGTGGATGGGCATCATGATGTTGCCCTGTAAGTCCAGGTGGGCCTGTGCCGATTCTTCCGGCGTCATATGCACGCTGGCCCAGTCTTTATCATAAGCGCCGGTTTCGATCATAGTCAGATCAAAAGGGCCGTATTTGTGCCCGATGGCCTTAAAACCGTCGAAATAACCGGAATCGCCACTGAAATACAAACTGGTGTCCTCCGTTTTGATCACCCATGATCCCCATAAGGTCTGATTCGCGTCCGTCAGTCCGCGTCCTGAAAAATGCTGGGTCGGCGTAAACGCTATCATGGCATCCCTGCTCTGGTGTTCCTGCCACCAGCCAAATGTCAGGATTTTCGCTTCATCAACGCCCCAGTTTTTCAAATCACCTTCTACCCCCAGAGGCACCAGAAACTGCGAGGTTTTCGCGGCCAGTTGTTTTATCGCCGCTTTATCTAAATGGTCATAATGATTATGAGAAATCAGCACTTTATCTATAGGCGGCAATGCATCTATGCTGATAGGCGCAGGATGAAAGCGCTTAGGCCCTAAAAAAGAAAAAGGCGAGGCGCGCTCAGAAAACACAGGATCAAGCAGCCAGTACTCACTCTTCACTTTGAGTAAGATGGAAGAGTGGCCTAATTTAACGACATGAATGGCATCTGTGCTCAGCGCATCCAACTGCCTTCTGCTCAACGCCTGGACAGGTACTGCACTGCTGGGCGATACATCCACCCGCTTCTCTGTGATATAGCGAGTCAGGATACCCAGTGTCTTCATCAAGCCCGGCTGCTCGCGGTGTTTGGCATTATGAAAGGTCCCTTCATAAAAGCGCTCAGACTGAGCGGCGGTTTCCGTCATCTCGGCAGATAAGTTGTTATTCACGATCATCACTCCGACTGCTATACCCACGGCACAGGTTAATGTCCATCGACAGATACGCATGTTTCCCCACCCAATAAAGTAAACTATACGGTGTAGTTTTACACTCAAACAAAGCAAAGTAAACTCTGTAGTGCAAGTTTTTTTGTGTTTGGCTACAATGCCGGGGTGAATAGTGAGGACTGGCATGACGTTATCAGAGAAAAAGAGGCTGGCGATTCTGGACGCCGCTGAAACCCTGTTTCATCAACAGGGAGTCGAACAGACTAGTATGGATCAGGTCTCCAGTGAGGCCGGCGTCTCAAAGCGCACCGTGTATAACCACTTCGCCACCAAGCAGGTACTGTTTGAAGCTATCCTGGCACGCATGTTTGAGCAGTTGAGCCAGGGAGTGGACAAACCCTTTAATGCCAGTCGGGACATTGCAGAGCAGCTGACAGAAATTGCCGGGCAGGAGGTCGCCCTACTGACCTCACCGCAGCTGTTACGCATCGCCAAAATTGCCTTTATGCAAATGTTGCAGCAACCCGAACTGATGCAGTCGCTTGATAATACAGACATCGGCTGTATGACTGCGCTGGTGCAATTTTTACAGGATGCCAATTCAGCCGGTGTGCTGATGGTGGAAGATTGCGACTTCGCAGCGCGGCAGTTTGTCTACCAGCTGAAAGCCTTTACGTTTTACCCGAAACTCTATGGGTTCAGCGCACTAGAGAATGCCGACGAGCAAAGCGTGATCGAAGAAACAGTGAAGATGTTTGTGGCAAGGTATGGCTCAGTACACTAAATCCCGCCACTGACATTTTCATGCACAATCGAATGAGGATAAAAAGGCTTAAGCTCGCCTCTCGCAGGTTGATGACAAGAAAAAAGCGAGCGTAAGTTTTTGAGCGGCAGAAACGACAAAGCCCCGACTTTCGTCGAGGCTTTGTCGTTGAAGTTGGTGCCCGGGGCCGGACTTGAACCGGCACAGTGTTACCACCGGCGGATTTTGAATCCGCTGCGTCTACCAATTTCGCCACCCGGGCAATGGCGGTCATTATACGTATACGGTGTTGATGTGCAAGCAACTTTATGAAGAGTGATACACCGTTTGCTGCATTTTTCATCACTGCGGCTTTTTCCCATGCATAATGTTGCCAATCCAGTCGACACTATGAGGTGCAATGGCACGGTAACTCGCGACTTGAGTACCCTGAGCCTGGAACTATTGCTACACTGTGCCGCAGTTTTTTTAGGGCAGGTAGGTTTGCCTGCCCTCTTTACTCTTTCTGGTGGAACCATGACAACAACAGTGAAAAAGGACATGACGCAAACCAAACAATATCCGGGGCTATTTCGCCGGATCGGGGCCTGGATTTATGACGCTCTGGTCGTCGCAGCGGTACTGATGCTGGCAGGCGGTCTTGCCATGGCCATTATTGCTCTGCTGCTCAGCAGTGGCGCACTGAGCCTGGGCAACTATGCTGATGCCAGTGAATATCTCACCCGGCATCCGGTTGCTGCACCGATATACTCTGTGTATCTGGGTGCCACCATAGTCGCCTTCTTTGGCTATTTCTGGTGCAAGGCTGGCCAGACACTGGGAATGCGCGCCTGGAAGCTGCGCATTCAAAATGCCGATGGTTCAAATATCCGTTTTACCCAAGCCCTTATCCGCATGGCGACATCGGCCTTTGGCCTGGGCAATTTGCTGGTGCCTTTCAGCCACACCAAACAATCACTGCAGGATTTGATGGCAGAATGTGAAATGGTGCTGCTGCCAAAACCCAACTGATCGGCAGATCGAACGTGCAAAAAAGGCGCCTGAACGGCGCCTTTTGTCTATCTGTCATCGGAGCCTGTCATCAGACTCAGAGTTTGCGTCGGAGCAGATAGAGGGTAATAAAGAGGAAAACCAGACTTGGCCCCAACGCACCTATAACAGGGTGCAAACGGTACACCATACTCAGCGGGCCGAACACTTCATTAGAAATGTAGAAAGCAAACCCGAAGATCACCCCGGACAGTACCCGTGCCCCCATAGTTACGGAACGTAACGGCCCGAAAACGAAAGACAGAGCCAGCAGCATCATGACGGCTATTGAGAACGGCTGCAGGGCTTTACGCCAGAATGCCAGCTCATAGCGGGAGGCATCCTGCTTGGTGTCTTTTAAATACTGCACATAATCGTATACACCTGAAAGTGCCAGTTCTTCCGGCTTGACTGTGACCACGGCCAGCTTATCCGGGGTCAGACTGGTCTGCCAGATTTTGGTGTCGAAATGGATATTTTCCTGCTTTTCTTCGCCAATGTGGGTCACAGTGACATCTTTCAGCTCCCAGCCTTTTCCGTCGAGAAAAGTCGCAGAGCGGGCAAACAAACTGTCTTTCAGCGCGTCTTTTTCATCAAATTCCCAGATGTTTATTGCGTTGAGATTGGTTTGTTCATGAATTCGGCCAATGTAAATAAAGTCGTTATCATCTTTGGCCCAGACCCCGCGCTGTACCGAAAACACATTACCGCCAGAAGTCCAGATCGCACGTAATTCCCGCGCTGCTTTCTGCGCTTCCGGGGCTCCCCACTGCCCCAGCACCATCACCAGCAACATCAGTGGCACAGCGGTTTTCAGCACCGACAGGCCGATATCCAGCTTAGAGAAGCCTGCCGCCTGCATAACCACCAGCTCTGAACTGGACGCCAGTGTGCCCAGACCTATCAGCGCTCCCAGCAATACTGCCATCGGGAAGAACATTTCGATATCACGTGGTGCGCTGAGCAGCACAAAGAGTAATGCTTTCCATAAATCGTACGTTCCGTCGCCCACTTTACGCAGCTGTTCCACGTATTTGATGATGGCTGACAGGCCCACCAGGGTCGACAGCGTCAGAGCAGAAGTGGCAATAATGGTACGGCCAATGTACCAGTCGAGAATTTTAAACATCAGCCGCGTCTCCGGAATTTGTCTCTGAATTGTCGCATTGGCAGCGAGTCCCAGCTGTTGAGCCCAATCGCCACTAACAGCATGACAATATTAATACTCCACAATCCGACACCGACCGGCAGCCCACCATCTTCCACCGCCGATTTCGCCGCGCTGATCGCCAGGAAATAACAAAGATAGATCAGCACCGCAGGCACCAGTTTGGCAAAGCGCCCCTGCCGCGGATTCACCGCCGATAAAGGCACCACCACCATAGTCAGCAGCGGGATACAGATCACCAGGGACATCCGCCACTGGAATTCGGCCTGGGCCGCCAGTTCTGGCCGCTGCATCAGGGCCAAGGTTGGCAATGCATCCCAGTCACGATCTTTTTCTTTGATTGCGCGCTGGCCGATCACCGCCTGATAATTATCAAAAGCCGTGATGGAATAGTCCAAACGGGTCGGCAGTCCCTCATAGCGGACGCCATCCTGCAGATCGAGAACCTGGCGGCCATCTTTGAGTACATCCACAGTACCGCTGTTGGCAAACATCACACTAGGACGCAATGTATCACTGGCAGTCGGCTGTGCGACGAATACCCGGTGCAGCTTGCTGCCCTTGTCAGAAATATCATCGACGAACACCACGCCACGGCCATCCGGCGCGCCCTGAAACTGGCCTTTCACCAGCAGATCCAGACCTGAGTCTGCTTCCACTTTCTCCATGACCTGAGTTTCTTTTTCGGCACTCCAGGGAGCCAGCCACAGCGCATTGAACGCCGCAATTGCCCCTGTGATAATCGCCAGCCACAGTGCCGCCCGAATCAGGAAGGTGTTCCCGATACCGGTTGCATTCATGACTGTGATTTCACTTTCGGCATATAATCGTCCGAAAGTGAGCAGGATCCCAATATATAAACTCAACGGCAGCATCAGCATCGCCATTGAGGGCATATAAAGCCCCATCAGAGTCAGCACCAGATCACCAGGAATGGATCCGTCTGTCGCATCAGCCAGAATGCGGATAAACTTCTGACTGATAAAGATAAGAAACAATACAAAAAGGACCGCTACCTGGCTCTTGATTGTCTCACGTGTCAAATAACGAACAATAATCACGCGTTATATACCCATAGAAAACTTGTTTTTTTGCTGGAATCACTATAATTTTCCGGTAAATCAGTTATTTTTTTATCTTTCGGCTAACTGTCAGCCTGCACTTTGATCTTAACCTGAATTCAAGAACCAACAAGTAAGTGCGGTATTATCTAACATTTAGCCCTAATTGTCTTTATAGGATGTAGGAGTACGCATGGAGTTCAGTGTAAAAAGTGGTAGCCCCGAGAAACAGCGCAGTGCCTGTATCGTCGTTGGCGTCTTTGAACCACGCCGCCTCTCTCCAATTGCTGAACAACTGGATAAGATCAGCGAGGGTTACATAAGTTCCCTGCTGCGTCGTGGTGATCTGGAAGGAAAGCCTGGCCAGATGCTGTTGCTTCACCATGTCCCGAACGTTCTTTCCGAGCGCGTTTTACTCGTTGGCTGTGGTAAAGAGCGTGAGCTGGATGAACGCCAGTACAAACAAATTATTAAGCAAACTATTAGCACGCTGAATGAAACCGGGTCAATGGAAGCCGTCTGCTTCCTGACTGAACTGCACGTTAAAGGCCGTGATACTTACTGGAAAGTCCGTCAGGCGGTTGAGACCACCAAAGACAGCCTCTACACCTTTAACCAGTTCAAGAGCACCAAGCCGGAAACCCGCCGCCCGCTGCGCAAGCTGGTTTTCAATGTCCCGACACGCCGCGAGCTGTCACTGGGTGAGCGTGCTATCAGCCATGGTCTGGCGATCGCTTCGGGTGTCCGCGCAGCGAAAGATCTGGGCAATATGCCGCCTAACGTGGCGAATCCGGCCTACCTGGCCTCTCAGGCCCGCCGACTGGCAGATGACTTCGACACCGTCAGCACCAAAATCATTGGCGAGCAGGAAATGAAAGAGCTGGGCATGACCTCGTATCTGGCCGTGGGCCAGGGCTCGAAAAATGAAGCCATGATGTCGATCATTGAGTACAAAGGTCACCCTGATCCTAATGCCAAGCCGCTGGTGCTGGTCGGTAAAGGTCTGACGTTTGACTCAGGCGGTATTTCCATCAAGCCGTCAGCCAACATGGACGAGATGAAATACGACATGTGTGGCGCGGCTACCGTATTCGGTGCCATGCGTTCACTGGCGAAACTGAATCTGCCCATCAATGTGATAGGCGTGCTGGCAGGCTGTGAAAACATGCCGGGCGGCAATGCCTATCGTCCGGGTGACATCCTGACCACTATGTCAGGGCAAACCGTGGAAGTGCTCAATACCGATGCCGAAGGCCGCCTGGTATTGTGTGACGCACTGACTTACGTTGAGCGCTTTGAGCCTGAGTGCGTGATTGACGTCGCCACTCTGACCGGCGCCTGCGTAGTGGCCCTGGGCAATCACATCAGCGGTCTGATGGCTAACCATAACCCGCTGGCGCATGAGCTGGTCAACGCCTCTGAGCAGGCCGGCGACCGCGCATGGCGCCTGCCAATGAACGATGAATACCATGAACAGCTGGCCAGCCCGTTTGCGGATCTGGCCAACATAGGTACACCGGGCGCTGGCACCATTACCGCAGGGTGCTTCCTGTCGCGCTTCACCAAGAAATATAACTGGGCGCACCTCGACATCGCAGGGACCGCCTGGACAGGCGGTAAAAACAAAGGCGCAACCGGACGTCCGGTACCTTTGCTGGTCCAGTTCCTGCTCAACCGGGCCGGGCTGGAAAACCTCGATTAACCATCATCGACAGAGGGGCCAGCCGGCCCCTTTTTTCGGATAAGACATTATGAGCCATGCTACCTTTTATATCATTGACGACGCCGAACCTGAGGCGAGGCTGAAACTGGCCGGTCAGCAAGCAGCATGGTGGTATCAGCAAGGCCAGTCTGTGTTCCTGCTGGCGGAAACCCGTGAGCAGGCCGAATGGCTGGACGAATACCTCTGGCAGCAAGATCCGGACAACTTCGTGCCCCACAACCTGATTGGAGAAGGCCCCAGACAGGGTTCTCCGGTTGAAATCGGCTGGCCCGGCCTGCGACACAGCGGTCGCCGGGCAATACTGATCAATCTCAGTCAGGATGCACCAAATTTTGCCGTGACCTTTGCACAAGTGGTAGACTTCGTGCCTTGCGATGAAAAACTCAAGCAGCAGGCCCGCGAACGCTATAAAGCGTACCGGTTGGCAGGCATTCAATTGCAGACCACACCTGCGCCTGAATCGCCCTAATTCCACCTAGATCCATCAAGAGCGCTATGGAAAAGACATACAACCCACAATCGATTGAACAAGCGCTGTATAAGCGCTGGGAAGAGGCAGGTTACTTCAAGCCTCACGGTGACACGACGAAAGATGCCTACAGCATCATGATCCCACCGCCAAACGTCACGGGCAGCCTGCACATGGGCCACGCGTTCCAGGATTCCATCATGGATACCCTGATCCGCTGTGAGCGCATGAAAGGCAAAAACACCCTGTGGCAGGTCGGTACTGACCACGCTGGTATCGCGACTCAAATGGTTGTGGAGCGTAAGATCGCAGCAGAAGAAGGCAAAACCAAGCACGATTACGGTCGTGATGCCTTCATCGACAAGATCTGGGAATGGAAAGGCGAATCCGGCGGCACCATCACCAAACAGCTGCGCCGCCTGGGTGCTTCTGTTGACTGGGATCGCGAACGCTTCACTATGGACGAAGGGCTGTCTAACGCCGTGCGTGAAGTCTTCGTGCGTCTGTATGAAGACGATCTGATTTACCGTGGCAAGCGCCTGGTAAACTGGGATCCTAAGCTGCACACCGCCATTTCGGATCTGGAAGTCGAGAACAAAGACAAGAAAGGCCACATGTGGCACTTCCGCTACCCGCTGGCCGACGGTGTCAAAACCGCAGACGGTAAAGACTACATTGTGGTTGCTACCACCCGTCCTGAAACCATGCTGGGTGATACAGGCGTTGCGGTTAACCCTGAAGATCCACGTTACAAAGATCTGATCGGCCAGCACATTCTGCTGCCAATCATCAATCGTCGCATCCCTATTGTCGGTGACGAGCACGCCGACATGGAAAAAGGCACGGGTTGTGTAAAAATCACCCCGGCGCACGATTTCAACGACTACGAAGTCGGCAAACGTCACAGCCTGCCGATGATCAACATCCTGACCTTCGATGCCAACATCCGCAACGAAGCTGAAGTCTTTAACAGTAATGGCGAACCCACAGATGCTTACAGCACCGATCTTCCGGCCGCCTACCAGGGCATGGAACGATTCGAAGCGCGTAAAGCCATCGTGGCCGAGTTCGATCAGTTGGGTCTGCTGGATGAAGTCAAAGATCACGACCTGACTGTCCCTTACGGCGACCGTGGTGGCGTAGTGATCGAACCCATGCTGACCGACCAGTGGTACGTGCGCACTGCCCCGCTGGCTGCACCGGCGGTGAAAGCGGTTGAAGACGGCGATATCAAATTCGTGCCTAAGCAGTACGAGAACATGTACTTCTCCTGGATGCGCGACGTACAGGACTGGTGTATTTCCCGTCAGCTGTGGTGGGGTCACCGCATCCCGGCCTGGTACGACAACGACGGTAAGGTCTATGTGGGCCGCACCGAAGAAGAAGTACGTGAGAAGTACAGCCTGGCCCCTGTCGTGGTGCTGAAACAAGACAATGACGTGCTGGACACCTGGTTCTCCTCTGCCCTGTGGACCTTCGGCACCCAGGGCTGGCCGGAGCAGACGGACGATCTGAAAGTCTTCCACCCGTCAGATGTGCTGGTGACCGGCTTCGACATCATCTTCTTCTGGGTTGCCCGTATGATCATGATGACCATGCACTTCTGTAAAGACGAAGACGGCAAAGCCCAGGTACCGTTCAAAACCGTTTATGTCACCGGTCTGATCCGTGATGAGAACGGCGACAAAATGTCGAAATCGAAAGGTAACGTGCTGGACCCGATCGACATGATCGACGGTATTGATCTGGAGTCTCTGGTACAGAAACGTACCGGCAACATGATGCAGCCACAGCTGGCGGCGAAGATCGAGAAGAATACCCGCAAGACGTTCGAAAACGGCATTGAACCTTACGGCACCGATGCCCTGCGTTTCACCCTGGCCGCCATGGCGTCCACCGGTCGTGACATCAACTGGGACATGAAACGCCTGGAAGGTTACCGTAACTTCTGTAACAAACTGTGGAACGCCAGCCGCTACGTGCTGATGAACACCGAAGATCAGGATTGCGGCTTTGCCGACGGTGCCGAGCTGGAATACTCACTGGCTGACAAGTGGATCGAGTCGCAGTTCGAGCTGGCCGCGAAAGAGTTCAATGCCCACATTGAAAACTTCCGTCTGGACATGGCTGCCAACACTATCTACGAGTTCATCTGGAACCAGTTCTGTGACTGGTATCTGGAGCTGACCAAGCCAGTACTGTGGAAGGGCAGCGAAGCGCAGCAGCGCGCAACCCGCCGTACTCTGATCACTGTACTGGAGAAGACTCTGCGTCTGGCCCATCCGGTGATCCCGTACATCACGGAAACCATCTGGCAGAGCGTGAAACCACTGGTGAAAGGCGTAGAAGGCGACACCATCATGACTCAGGCGCTGCCTCAGTATGATGACGCAAACTTCAATGCGGACGCACTGGCTGACATCGAGTGGGTGAAGCAATTCATCACCAGCATCCGTAACCTGCGCGCCGAGTACGACATCGCACCAAGTAAAGGTTTGAATGTGATGCTCAAAGCCGCTGATGACAAAGACGCGGCCCGCCTGCAGCAAAATCAGGCCGTACTGGTTGCGCTGGCGAAGCTGGACAGCCTGCAGGTGCTGGCAGACGGCGAAGCAACCCCAGCCTGTGCCACGGCACTGGTCGGCAAGTCTACCCTGATGATCCCGATGGCTGGCCTGATCGACAAAGACGCCGAGCTGGCGCGTCTGGACAAAGAAATGGCCAAGACACAGGGCGAGATCAAACGCATCGCGGGCAAACTGGGTAACGAAGGTTTCGTGGCGAAAGCCCCGGAAGCCGTGGTGGCCAAAGAGCGCGAGAAGCTGGAAGGTTACAAAGAAACCCTGATCAAACTGGAAGAGCAGAAAGCGACTATCGCAGCGCTGTAAGCGATGTCCGTCGACATCAAAAAAAAAAGAGGCCGGATGGCCTCTTTTTTTATCCTGTTTTTCGGCATGCTGACGACACTTTAAACCCGCAGACTAGTCTGCCGTGCACGTCACCCCTGGCTGGACTTCAACAGCGATATAGACGCCTAACCCCCTCAGTTCGGTCATTTGTGAACAAGGCACATGAACTGCTCCAGTAAGATCCACCTTTTTCAAATACCTGGCTGGTTGGCTTCTCTTCATTTCAATCACCGGACTGATATCGGTGCCCTTGAATGCTTGTAAAGAAATCTCGCTGACTGATTTAAACCTTCTGAAAACCGACAGATCTGTCACCTCGGTGTGAGACACATCAATTGTGCTTAACCTGGTTAAGGATGCCAGAGGTGACAAATCGGCCACTTTCGTATGTGACACATCAAGGGTAACCATTCCTTTTAAGGTGCCCAGAGAAGATAGATCTGAGACTTTGGTGCCTGACAAATTCAACCTATCCAATTGAGTTAACGCTGCCAGTTGAGAGATATCGATCAGCGGATTGCCCGACAGATCCAGCCGATACAAATTGGATTGATGTTCCAACCCAAGCAAGGTGATATCCGTCAGTCCCAAGTCAGAGATCCCTAATGAACGAATTCGCTCATTTTCCTGTAAGAAACTGAAGTTCTCTATCTGCGTTTTCCCTATATTGATATTACTCAAGCCCGGTAGCTGCTGGAAGATATGACCATCAGTCAGTCCTGTGCCATAAAAATTCCCGGTATACAGCTCAGCCAATTGAGGAAGAGCACTAAAGTCGGTCAACAACGGACTGTTCTTGAGGCTTAACTGCCCCAGTTTCAGTACCGTGAATGCCGTTAGATCCGTCATCACTGTCTGCTCAATGGCGAGACTACGCAGATTTGGCAGGCTCGCTAAGGGGGTGACATCCGTGATCTGGTTTTGCGCTTTCACGATAAAGTTAATTAGATAGGCAAATTGCTCCATGCCATCCAACTGGCTGATCCCCGCATACTCAGGACCACATTGCAGACTTCTTAAGTCCCCGATATCACGGACTTTCGGAAAGTGTGACTCAATACATTGGCGCAGTTGCGGATCGATAATTTTATCCAGTACAGCATTGGGATAAGGCTGTACCTCAATCGAAAATATCTCTGAAGCGGTCAGTTCATCCGAATCGCTGACCGTGACTTCGAAGGTCAGGGTTTCAGCTAGATCTCCATTGAGTTCAGGCAAGCCAATTCTGAAAGAGTTTCTGGATTGCTTCACTGTGAATTTCGCTGCCGGCCCACTGAGCTGCTGTAAAGAATAAAAACGAATACCACCAATCCCTGTGTCTTGAGCCTGCACCAGCACATTGATTTGCGCCCTTTCATAACCATCACTGGAAGAAATTGACAGTATTTCAGGTGGCGTACTTCGATAGAAACTCCTTCCTACGATGCTGTCATACTCTGTAATTTTGGCTTTATTCTGAGGTGATTTAATAAAGCTGTAGACCCCTCGATACAAAGCATTCAGTGTCTCAATATCATCAATTTTTCCGTTATCGGATAAGTCTTCAGACACCCGATCCAGCCAGTCGGGTAAACTCTGTGAATGTGTGTGCATGGCAACCATAGCCGCAGCCAGAGCGAGTGCATAATCAGACTCAGAACTGTAGCGTTCAAACTTGCTCGACGGATCCATCAGGTTTACAGGTTCAGTGCCGACCACACCTGACCCACTCAATGCGTTTGTCACCTCTTGGTTTGCTTGTTCTACCGTGGTTTGAGTAAAGTGCTCCCCCAAGTTTTTGGCCCGGCGAACCGCCAGCTCGGTGAAGGGAGTGATATGAATAGATTGATCAGTGGCTTTCAGGTGGGTGACAGCACGTAAAGTTGACTCTAGCGGCACTGTCTTTCCCGTCGCTTCGCTGACATACGTGCCACCCGTCACCTCAGCGATGACCAAACCCTGATAAGCATTGCTATTCCTGACCTGATACCGGCCATCCGAAGCTGTAGTGGTTTCCCCGATGAGGGTACCGTCAACCTGAGTGATTTTGACCCTTGCCCCCTGAATCGGTCCTTTGAACGCCACACCTGAAATCACGGGAATCGGCAACACCCTGACATAGTAAGTTTGACTGACACTTAAGCCACCTGAGTCAGTCACGGTTAACTCGAATGCCAGGGTCTGTTTTTTTACCGTCTCGGCTGCCTTGACAGTCATTGCCTCGGTGTCAGCACCGTCCATTAGCGCTGCTGGCCCCATCACCTGACGCCAGTGATAAAACAATTGCCCTTTATCATCGGTGATGTCAGGTGCTATGCGCAGTTGATGGTTTGCATAGACAGACAGCATGTCTAACGGGGCCACAACAGGATAAGTATTGCGGTAATGTTGCGCCTTGTTCACCGCCACTTTGTTCTGCGCTGAATCGAGAAAAGCATTGATCCCTTTATTTAACCGGGTGAGTTGCAGCTCATCATCAAGCTTGCTGTTGTCCGCAATATCCTGATTCAGTTCGAACATCAAGTGACTGAGCTTGATATCCTCCGCTTCGGCGGCCTTCGTCATACCGGCAATGACCAGCGCATAGTCGACTCTTCCGCCCGTTTCGCCCATGTTCGCTTCATCCAGCAGATCGACCGGCGCTTCGCTGACAATGTCCAAATCCAACTGCATGGCTTCCGCCACCTTGCGGTTGGCAGCAACGACAAGCTCAGGCACTAAAAAAGGCAGCTCGCGCACAGCCATTTCCGTCAGTAACGTCACATTCATGACAGAGTCTTTCTCTGTCAGTACTTTCACGGAACGGAGCGTTTCAGTAAGAGGCGTTCGCATGCCCGTTGCTTCGTTAATGTAGTCCCCGCCGGTCGCATCAATCTGCACAACCCCACGATAAGACGCATCCAGCGACAGGGTGTAAAAACCTTGATCATCGGTCACCGTACTTGCCAACGCGTTGCCATCGGCATCAAACGCGGTGACGGTCGCGTACGCAACCGGCCCTTTAAATACCTGGCCGCTGACCCTGGTTGATATATCTTCAACCGGCGGTTTATCTGATTTTTTATCACCACTGGCGCTGTCACTGCCTCCGCCGTTACAGGCAGTCAGAAAAATCACACTTGCAAGTAATACTATTTGTTTGATGTTTAAATATGTCAGCATCGCCATTTCCGTTTTATGACGCAATCCGATAAGAAAGCACAGTGATAAACCCTTGTTCAGCAACAGGATAGTCAGCACGTCCCCTGCGTTATCAGGAGAAAGGCTTGGTATTTAAATATGCTACTGATTTATTAATATTCCGGAGGCGAAAGATACCTTGCATATACAATGCATTGCAATACTTGATTTATGCACCTGATTGAGTTTTGCGTTCTTATCTGGACACAAAGCAACCATCGTGGCGCTGTAAGCGGTTTCGGTTTGCTCAGACATAAAAAAGCGACCGAGTTCGGTCGCTTTTTTATGCCACAATTTTAAACCGAATCTCCGGCCTGAGTCTGACTGAGGCTATTTCAAGGCCTGAACCCGTTGCTCCAGCTCAGGGTGACTTTGTAGCCACTCAGGTAAATCGCTGTCGCCATAGTGTTCCATAAAACGGTTGAACATGGCGGCCATCGGTTCTGTGGTGCCATAGTTTTTCCGCATCTGCTCGGCCGCAAACTGATCCGCTTCGCGCTCGGCATCCCGCGAGTATCCGCTGGAAGCAACAAATACGCCTGTGCTGGTCAGCATATCCGCCATCCCAGAGCTGTCACCGACAATCAGTGCGGTGGCCACAGAAATCAGCGCCGATTGCACCACAGACTCCATCACATGCTGATGATACACATGCCCGACTTCATGCAACAAAATACTGTCCAGCTCGGCGGGTGTGGTGGCCATTTCCACCAGTGAGTCCAGCACGATCACTGTGCCATCGCTCAGGGCAAAGGCATTCGGGCCATGCGGCCAGGATCGAAACACTATCTTCAGCTCAAAAGGTAACGGCGGCAGGTTATCCTGTAATAAGGCAAACCTGTCCTGTATTTGCCACTGTTCCTGGGCATCAAGCTGAGAAGGTGCCAGCATATGATCGTCCAGCGTCTCCAGGACATGCTCGCCCAGATACACAGGCACGGCTTGCGGCAGCAGACGCGTGAGCATATGACTGGCCGCCGGAATACCGTAACGATAAGCGCCCAGACACAATACGGCCACCAGCGCCGCACTGGCCACTATCGCCAGCCAGTTTCGCTCCAGCCTGTGTACCCAGCGCTGAGGCTGAACCGTGTTGTGGCGAACCCAATCAGCCAGCTCATTCTCCTGAGCAGCTTTAAACTGCCAGCCATCCGCAAAACCAATGCTGGCAGGCAAAGATCCCAAAGGTGGCGATATCTTCAGCTCGACCACGGCAGCCATGACAATATGCTCGCCGCAGCGCAATGTCACCTGACCCGTCTGACCGCAGTCCAGCTCAGCTTCCCGCCGCTCAGAACTGAGCGGCGGGTGGCAGAAGCCTTTGATGATCATCCAATGCCTACTCCGACATCAAAGGCCTGAGCCACTTCGTCGGCAATGGCCGCACCGCCCTCGAAGGCTTCGCCCGTCACGTTAAGCAGAGACAAATCACCGATGACAGCCGTGTTATCGGCCAGGTAACGCTGAGTACGCACCATGGCCCAGGGACGGGCCAGTCCCAGTGTCAGCAGTTGCATCAGGATATTCGACACAATCAGCCAGACAAAAGCTGGCGTTCTCAGTGAAGAGGAAAAGCCATACTCTGGCTCACCGGCCGCTTTCAGCTGAGCAAAGGTGTAATTGCGGGTGCGGGCTTTCACAAATGCCGATACGGCAACCATCACCAGCAACATACCTATATAAACGATAAATATTGCCAGGAAAGGCCAGAGCGAACCGCCTTGCAGGTTATCCAATTGCCCGCTGGCAATGGATGACACCGCCCCCACGCCAGCCACCAGCACAAACACGCCGATCAGCGCCACAAACAGCCCTAATCCGAGCAAAGACGCCAGCGCTGTGGTTTTCACGAAGAAACCTGTCCCTATCTCAGCGCTAAACTGACGGTCACCATACTGGTAACCATTGGCAAAATAGCGGGTGATGGTGGCCGTGATATTAGCAAATACATAGATATAAGCGGCAACAGCCAGTAACGCAAACAGCGCGCCGACTAACAGCGATTTATCAAATACCATGGCAGTGATCACAAACAGGATCACCAGCGGAATCATGGAAACCAAACCACATCCCAACATGGCCCAATACGCCCCTTTCACCGAGCCGTTAAAGTTAAAACGCACATTGCGGTAGCTGCTCATGCGGGCATCAAAGCGGGCATTATTGCGGGCCAGCAATGGATAAATGCCAAAAAAGGCCAGCATCAGAAACAGGGCGAAAAGCGGCATGAAATGGCTGGCGGTAAACCACACCAGCACACAGACAGAGGCAATAACACGGCCAATCAGGATCTGTTTCGGTGTGGCATGATAATCAAACCTATCTCCCGCCAGCTCAGTGTTACCGTAAAAATATTTCTTGGTGCGGACTTTCGCCCAGGCAGAATAAATCCCAAGAGTGACGACAGAGAGCAGAATATTCACGATCCAGATACCGAAAAATTCGCCCCCCTGGCCGTGAAACCTAACCTTGTTTTCCATTGTTTTTATCCTAAGTCTTCGCAAAAAATGTGAACAATCCAGCCTCATTGCTGGAAAAGTATATCTTCAATATAAACCAACCAAATGCAACCAACAGCATAAAGTTTTTGCGCACTGTTTGGTTCTGAAACAGCGCTCCCAATCATAAAGCGACGATAAGTCATTATTCATGTTTATTAATATCAAATCATAGGATTTAACTATTAATTGGATAGAATCAAACGCTTTTACTGATTGCATGGTCACGCCCATACTGAGAACATCTACAGAGGGTTTTACCATGAAAAAGACACTCAGCTTTGCTGCTATCCACTTTACCGTTGCCTTCAGCATCGCCTATTTGCTGACGGGTGATGTGATCCTCGGCAGCCTAATCGCCATGATTGAGCCTATGGTCAACACTGTGGCTTTTTATTTTCACGAGAAAGCCTGGCAATGGCCTGTGCTGAAACAGTCCCGCTTTGGCAAACCCGCCAATAAAACCCTGAGTTTTGCGGTGATCCATTTCAGTGTGGCCTTCAGCGTGGCGTATTTACTGAGCGGTAGCTGGATGATTGGCGGCGTGATGGCACTGATCGAACCATCGATCAATACGCTGGCTTATCTTGTGCATGAAACCTTCTGGCAGCGCAAAGAGCAGCGCCGGCACCAAGCCGCTTTCTCATCCTGCCAGCATCACTCGATCATCCATTAAATTGCATTAACTTGTACTCTGTTGACATAGTTGTGGCTCGCAATTATATTTAGTTGCAAATCACAACAATATGGATAAAGCAACATGGATGCCCAGACACTCCGCCAGTTATCCCGTCAGCTTGTGCGTCAACTCGGCATGCTCGACAACCAGTGTGGCAACATGGATCTCACCCCGGTTCAGGCCCATGCCCTGATTGAACTGGAGGCGAATCCCTGCACGGTCAACGACATGGCCGCCCTGCTCAATGTGGATAAATCCAACGCCAGCCGCACGCTGGCGGTGCTGAACAACAGCGGGCTGATCGTCAGCCATCCGCACCCTGATGACAAACGCAGCCAGATTGCCAGCCTTACTGCGGCAGGCCAGTCCAGACTGGCTGAACTGCACCAGAGACTGAATCAGCAGGTCGACGGCTTTCTGGCGCAAATGGACGCAGATGAAATCGAACAATTAGGCAAAAGTCTGGAGCGGTACCGCAAAGCCATGGTGATGGCGGGCAGACAGCAAAGCTACGAGATTCGTCCGCTGACGCCATTGGACAATGCGTCGATTGCGGCCGTGATCCGAAAAGTCTCTGCGGAATACGGACTGACAGCAGACAAGGGATATGGCGTAGCCGATCCCACCTTAGACAGCATGAGTGAGGTTTACCAGCCCGAAGGGCATGCTTACTGGGTTATTGAGCACCGCCACCGGGTGCTCGGAGGCGGCGGTATCGCCAGGCTGGCAGGCGAAGAAAATATCTGCGAGCTGCAGAAGATGTACTTCCTGCCTGAGTTACGCGGTTTGGGTCTGGCGCGCAAGCTCGCGGTAAAGGCCCTGAAATTTGCCCGTGAGCAGGGTTACCGGGCCTGCTATCTGGAAACCACCGCCAATCTGACAGAAGCCATTGCGCTGTATGCATCGTTAGGTTTTGAACACACCAAAGAACCTATGGGCAACACAGGCCACGACGCCTGTGAGATCCGGATGGTGAAGTGGTTCTGAGCATCCGTGGTTTAGCAAACGACAGGCAAGAAAAAAGCTGGCAAGCCAGCTTTTTCCTGAGCACTGAATGGAATTACTCTTCGTCGTCTTCACCAGACTCAAAGTAAGTTCCCCAGCCGTCGTAATCGATATTGTACTTCTGAGCCAGCTCTACCAGCTTGAGCACCTGCTCATCGATCAGCTCAGCGTCCAGGGCTGACTCCATGACCGCATCGAAGCAAACGACTGTACCGCCACCGTCTTCTTCATCCAGATCCAGCTCTTCGGCATCCATCACTTCAAAGCCCATCTTGAAGGCTTCAGCAGCGGCACCTTCCAGCTGAGCAAATGTATCAGCAGAAAAATGGTGTTCAATCGAATACAGCGCATCCGGATCACTGCCATCTTCCAGCAGGGACTCAATGATTTCGCGAGTCTCTTCCTTCTGCTCTTCAATCAATTCTGCGTAAGACATAAGGTCTCTCCAAATAGGGGCACCAGCCACACTAGTATGTATAAAATTGGCCGCCAATATGGCACGGATCCCCGCGAATTTCCATCCTCTGTCGTGATTTCACGCCCCATTCTCTGTTCAGCGAAAGTCGCACTATCGCCTTTCTGATGCAACAGGCGATTTTTCCCGCATTTACTTACGGCTTTGCGATTGACACAGGTATATATAATTTCATATTTTATGGGTAATTATTCATAAAACATCAATTTTCATACATAACGCAGCGATCAGTGTTCGCTGAAGTCATGAACGCGAGGACGAGATATGGCATTTAATCTGCGCAACCGGAATTTTCTCAAGCTGCTGGATTTCACCCCACGCGAAATCGGGCACCTGTTGTCGCTTTCCGCAGAACTGAAAAAAGCCAAATACGGCGGTTATGAACAGCCGCGCCTGAGCGGTAAGAACATTGCCCTGATTTTTGAAAAGTCCTCAACCCGTACCCGCTGCGCTTTTGAAGTCGCCGCCTTTGATCAAGGTGCCCGTGTATCTTATTTAGGCCCGTCCGGCAGCCAGATCGGCCACAAAGAATCAATGAAAGACACGGCGCGTGTGCTGGGCCGTATGTACGACGGTATCCAGTATCGGGGTTTCGGTCAGTCTGTGGTTGAAGAGCTGGGACAATATGCCGGTGTGCCGGTCTGGAACGGTCTGACCGATGAATTCCATCCCACTCAGATTCTGGCCGATTTTCTGACCATGCAGGAACACAGCCCGGGCAAGCAGTTACAGGACATAAAATTTGCCTATCTGGGTGATGCCCGTAACAACATGGGCAATTCCCTGATGGTCGGTGCGGCCAAGATGGGAATGGACATCCGGCTGGTTGCCCCCAAAGACTACTGGCCGGAAGAGGATCTGGTCACCCAGTGTCTGGAGATTGCCAGTGAGACAGGTGCCCGCATTACTCTGACCGAGTCGGTACAGGAAGGCGTGCAAGGCTGTGATTATCTGTATACCGACGTCTGGGTTTCAATGGGTGAAGCACAGTCGGCCTGGGACGAACGGGTTAAAACCATGCTGCCATACCAGGTTAACGCGTCGACACTCAAGGCAACCGGCAATCCCAATGTGAAATTTATGCACTGCCTGCCAGCGTTTCACAACGATGAAACCACAGTAGGTAAAGAGGTGGCTGAAAAGTATGGTCTGTCTGGCCTGGAAGTGACCGAAGAGGTCTTCGAGTCGGCCCACTCTATCGTCTTCGATCAGGCCGAAAACCGAATGCACACCATTAAAGCCGTGATGGTAGCGACTTTAGGTCAATAGCACTGGCATGTGCGCAACCGTCAGGGTCAGGTTCGGTGCAGGCAAACGCTTGCGCCATAGAGAAATGGCGGTATAATCCTCCGCAATTTGTCTAGCGAGTACCAAAAATGGCCCAATCCGCGATCACAGTTGTGCAGCGACGCCGCCGGTTAACGGTGTGCCATGCCGTTTTTGTTACTCCGGATCGTCATCCGAAAGCCTCCTGATCTCAGGGGGCTTTTTTTTGCCTGTACGATAGCCAAGACAGACCCAAAGCCACCCGTTCCAGACTAAAAGAGGGAAAAGCGCCATGGCGAATTCGCTATATCATAAGCACATTATTTCCATCCCCGAGCTTAGCCGCAGCGAACTCGAGCTGATCGTTGACACCGCGGCCCAGCTGAAGAAACAGCCGAATCCTGAACTGCTCAAGCACAAAGTGATTGCCAGTTGTTTCTTTGAGCCATCTACCCGCACCCGCCTTTCTTTTGAAACGGCGATTCAGCGTTTAGGCGGCAGCGTGATTGGCTTCGATAATGGTGGCAATACCTCACTGGCGAAAAAAGGCGAGACGCTGATCGACTCGGTTCAGGTCATTACGTCTTACGTGGATGCGTTCGTGATGCGCCATCCGCAAGAAGGGGCCGCCCGTCTGGCATCAGAATTCTCAGGCAAAGTGCCGGTGATCAATGCCGGTGACGGTGCCAACCAGCACCCGACCCAAACCCTGCTGGATTTATTCAGTATTGCCGAAACGCAAGGCCGCCTGGACAACCTCAATGTTGCCTTTGTCGGCGATCTGAAATACGGCCGCACGGTGCACTCGCTGACTCAGGCGCTGTCGAAGTTCAATAACATCCGCTTTTACTTCATCGCCCCTGAAGCGCTGGCGATGCCGGATTACATCTGCGAAGAGCTGGATGAGGCCGGTATTGCGTACAGCCTGCACACCCAGATGGAAGAAGTGATCCCTGAGCTGGATGTCCTGTATATGACCCGGGTACAAAAAGAGCGCTTTGATGAATCCGAGTATGCGCACATGAAAGCCGCCTATATCCTGAGTGCTGACATGCTGACCGATGCCCGTGACAACCTCAAAGTACTGCACCCGCTGCCACGTGTTGATGAAATCACGACAGATGTAGACAAAACCCCGCACGCTTATTATTTCCAGCAGGCGGAAAATGGCGTCTATGCCCGCCAGGCGCTGCTGGCACTGGTGCTCAATCAAGACATTTAAGCAGGAGAATATCGCATGACAAAAGAGTCCCAACTTCAGGTCGAAGCCATTAAGAACGGTACTGTCATTGACCACATCCCTGCCAATGTCGGTATCAAAGTGCTGCGCTTGTTCCAACTGCATCAGGCTGAAGAAAAAGTCACGATTGGTCTCAATCTGCCTTCCTCAGCACAGGGAACCAAAGATTTGATCAAAATCGAAAATGTGTTCCTCAATGAGGAGCTGGCTAACCAGCTGGCGCTCTACGCCCCCAAGGCGACAGTGAACCAGATTGAAGACTACAAAGTGGTCAAGAAGCTGACCCTGTCGCTGCCTTCACAGATCAACGCTGTCTTTAAGTGCCCGAATTCAAACTGCATTACCCACAACGAGCCGGTCGACAGCAGCTTTAAAGTGGTGACCAAGCATGACGAAGTCCGCCTGAAGTGCAAATACTGTGAAAAAGTGTTCGCTCGCGACATAGTGACAGATTACCACTGACATTCCGGCACTCATGCCTGAAAAACCGCCTGTGACAAAAATAAGAAAGCCGACTCAGCCCTGAGCCGGCTTTTCAGTTTCCCGCCCCTTTTCTGCCTCAGTTCAGCCATTCTCAGTTCAACAACATTGTTTCGCTAATTCCGTTTCTAGACTCAGGGAAAGTGCCACTTTTGGCTCCTTTCACAGTCAAAGTGCCGCGCTGAGCCGAAATCAGCACAGAACGGTTATCAACCCGTTCTGTAAGAGCAAGTGTGACCAACAACGAGTACATAGCATGAATATCTGTGCGCGGTTTTGTCATCGTTATCTCTGGCCTCTGTTACCCGTACGGCCTGCTATACTGGCCGGTCTGATCCTGTCTGGTTGTGTCATGACCAACGGTGACGTCTTTGATGCGCCAAAAAATATGGCCAACCAGCAAGTGATTATCGGAGTGCCCATTTTGCTGGGCGGATTTGGTTCAGCCGTTCCTGTCACACCGAATTTGCAGGTCACGGCCAAACATGTTGCGCGCTATTCCTGGAACCGTGACGTTATCTATCACCCGCTGTGTGATCTGGCATTGATCCGCACGGACTCTGCCCAGGTGCCCACCTGGGGATTAATTTTTCCTGATCAGCCTGTGGTCCATCAGGGCCACTCTCTGCTCGGAAACAGCATTGAAGGTAAAGGCAAGTACCTGCAGGATGTGATAGATACCAACAATAATTGCCTGTATTCCCTGAGCGATGCGCCTGTGATGTCTGGCATGAGCGGTGGCCCTGTGTTCAATGAGGCCGGAGAAATCGTCGGCATCACGGTTGCCATTGTCGATAACCCGGAAGATCTCGCCAACCTGCGCCCGGCCGCACGATACAGCCAGTTTGTCCCTGCCACACTGATTTTTGACTGGCTGCAGGAACTGGGCATACGCCCTGTATCAGCCAGCCCGGCACTGGCCAGCGCTCAGGTCTCGCCTTATGTCAATCGCCTCAACCGCAGCACAGACGTGCCCGATTCTCTGGGTCTGCCCGATAACCAGAATCACAGCAGCAACGGCCTGACACCGCTTGTCGCCCCTCACAATGCGGCAGCGGCCTCCCCGCTCACCAGCTATGCAACGCCAGTGTCCGGCTCCTTCCCGCCGCCGGATGAAAACAGTAATGATGTTGCCCTGCAGCACAGTGCAGCGACTATCTATCAGGAAGAGAAACCCGATACCAGCCGTTCGCCGGCCGAGGTCATCCAGAACCTGAGCAATGATCCCACGTTCCGCTAGCAAACCTTTTGACCTGTTCGTCAAGGCATTGCACACTAGAGGCCGTAAGCATTTCTGTTGAAGCCAAAAAGGATCAAACATGACTCAAGTACTGCACACAGACAAAGCACCTGCCGCTATCGGCCCATACGTTCAGGGTGTTGATCTCGGTAACATGGTTCTGACCTCGGGCCAGATCCCGGTTAACCCGGTAACGGGAGAAGTACCGGAAGATATCGCCGCTCAGGCTCGCCAGTCGCTGGAGAACGTCAAAGCGGTCGTCGAATCTTCAGGGCTGAAAGTGGCGGATATCGTGAAAATGACGGTATTTGTGAAGGATCTGAACGATTTTGGCACAGTCAATGAAGTATACGGCAGTTTCTTTGATGAAAACCACGCTTCCTACCCGGCGCGCTCTTGTGTGGAAGTCGCTCGCCTGCCAAAAGATGTCAAAATAGAAATTGAAGCCATTGCGGTACGCAAAGCCTGAGGCTTCCCTGCATAGTGCACAGTACCAATAAAGACGGGTTAAGCCCGTCTTTTTGTTATTTAAGTGCTGCCAGCACCTTGTGATACACCTGACTGAACCAGGCCGTAAACTGTTCAGGCTGGCTGTCCAGACAAGCGGTTAAATCCGCTTGCGGCCACCAGCGACAGGCCATGACCTCCTCCGGGTTCGGTACTATGTGCAGATCTGAAGTTTCCGCCACCAGAACATAATCCAGTTCGTGTTCTGTCAGGTCGTTATCCAGTTCAGCCCGGTAAATAAAACGGGCGACCTGTTCAAACTGCGCCACCTCGCGTATCCCCATTTCCTCTCCCAGCCGGCGTATTGCCGCCTGCTGCAGGCTCTCACCGTCGCGGGGATGCGAGCAGCAGGTATTGGTCCATAAACCACCGCTGTGATACTTAGTTAATGCTCGCTGTTGCAGCAGATATTCTTTACCTGACGCCGTCTGGCGGTACAGCAGGACGGAAAACGCCAGATGCAGCCTGCCGTCACGGTGAGCCTGCATTTTTTCCGCCAGGCCCAGGTGCTCACCGGCCTGATTCACCAATATCACGTATTCCCGGCTCATCACTCACCTCTCTCTGACGACTAAAAGGTCATACTGCCCTGAAAACAAAGACAGGCCCTAACGGCCTGCCTTCCTGATAATTCGACGCGATCCGAGACGGTTATTTCGCTGAACGGGCCTGCGCTTCGGCGTTCAGATCATCCAGCTTAGCCGCCATCAGATTGCGACAGTGCTCTGACAGCTCGCGGACATCTTCTTTGGTCATGCCTTCCGTTGAGACAGGCGGCATCACTTCCACAATCACCACGCCGTTATTCCAACGGTTAAACTTCACCTTGTCGGTGGAGCTGCACACAATAGGCACCACAGGCACACCAGCCCCGATGGCAGCATGAAAAGCACCGGTTTTAAAAGGCAACAGACCCCGGCCACGAGAGCGGGTACCTTCCGGGAACATCCATACCGAGACCTTACGCTCTTTAATTTTAGCCACCACCTGACCGATAGTCCCCATTGCTTTACTGCGGTTGGCGCGATCAATCAGAATGTTGCCTGTCAGCCAATATAACTGACCAAATAACGGCATCCACAGCAGGCTTTTCTTGCCGACAGTCACTGTACGCGGCAGCACAGCACCTGAAATCGTAAACAGATCATAGTTATTCTGATGATTGCCAACATGGACGCTCGGACCCACTTCCCGCGCGGCGTCCGCAACCCGTAATTCCAGTTTAATGCCCAGAAAGCGGGCCATTTTCGCGAAATACAGCGCAATAGTGTGGACGTGTTTCGGGTTACGCGGGCTTAACAGGCAGTAACCACAGCCAAACACAAACATGACGATGGCAAACAGCGTAAGTGCCAACAGTCGTAATACAGCAATCATCAGATTCTCCTCAGCGTACAAGCGTGCGCTAGTATACTCAGTCAAAGGGAAATTACACCCTTATCACGGCTTTTTTGTTTGATCCTGACGCCATTTCCGTTCGGTAAAGCGCAAATAAAATAAGCCTCTGAACGAGGCTTATTTGGTCTAACACGCTGCGGTGAATGGCAATCAACTGTCTTGATTCTGATCAGGATAAGCAATTTCATAACTGGTGACCCGCTGCAGACCGCGAGGCAGCATAGCGCCTCTTCTGCCGCGCTCACCATAGAAATTCTCCAGATCCGAGACTTTCAGGCCCAGCTTACGTTTCCCTGCGTACAGGGTCAGTTCGCTGCCTGCCGGTAAGACCAGCAAGTGAGACAGAAACTCTTCCCTGGCTTTGGCTCTGGCCGAAGGAATGTTGATAATCTTGTTGCCCTTGCCTTTACCCAGTTGCGGCAGATCCTGAATCGGGAAGATCAGCATGCGGCCTTCATTGGTAATCGCCAGCACCTGATCTTTGCTCAGATCTGAGATCGGCTGGGGCGGCATCACCTCACATTCCGCCGGAACGGACAACAAGGCCTTACCATTGCGGTTCTTGGAGATCATATCGCTGGCCTTGCAGACAAAGCCATAACCGGCATCAGAGGCCATCAGCCAGTATTGCTCTTCTTCAGACATCAGCACCTGACGCACGCTGCTGCCGGCCGTAATATTGAGACGGCCGGTCACAGGTTCACCCTGACTCCGCGCCGAGGGCAGTGTATGGGACTCCAGCGCATAGCTGCGGCCATCGCTGCCAATAAAGATCGCTGGCTGGTTACTCTTACCGCGGGCATGGCTCAGGTAACTGTCGCCAGACTTAAAGTTCAGGCTGCTCGGATCCACCTCATGCCCTTTGGCGTGGCGGATCCAGCCTTTGTCGGACAGCACCACAGTGATAGCTTCACTGGGCAGCAAGTCACGTTCAGTCATCGCCTTGGCTTCAGCACGCTCAACCAGCGGCGAACGGCGATCATCACCGTATGTCTCGGCATCGGCCAGAATTTCTTTCTTCAGCAAAGTGTTCATGCGTCGTTCAGAGCCCAGCAGCTGTTCCAGCTTCTCACGCTCTTTGCTCAGCTCATCCTGCTCGCCGCGGATCTTGATCTCTTCCAGCTTGGCTAACTGGCGTAATTTGATCTCAAGAATGGCTTCGGCCTGCGTCGCACTCAGCCCGAAGCGGCTGATCAGCTCAGCTTTCGGATCGTCTTCCGTGCGGATAATCTCAATCACTTCGTCGATATTGAGATAAGCCGCCAGTAAACCTTCGAGAATGTGCAGGCGCGCCAGCACTTTATCCAGACGGTGCTGCAAACGGCGGCGCACGGTTTCGCGGCGATACACCAGCCATTCTGACAAGATAGTTACCAGGCCTTTCACCTGAGGACGGCCATCCAGCCCCAGCATGTTGAGGTTAACCCGGAAACTCTTTTCTAAATCTGTCGACGCAAAGAGGTGCTCCATCAGCTGCTCGGCGTCGATCCGGTTTGAACGCGGTACGATCACAATGCGGGTCGGGTTCTCGTGATCCGATTCATCACGCAAGTCTTCCACCAGCGGCAGCTTCTTCGCGCGCATCATGCCGGCAATCTGCTCCAGCAACTTAGAACCGGACACCTGATGCGGCAGAGCGGTGATAATGATTTCGCCGTTGTCCTTCGACCACACAGCACGCATCTTCACGCTGCCTTTACCGGTACGGTAAATTCTTTTCAGATCCTCGCTGGAAGAGGTGATTTCCGCTTCCGTCGGGTAATCCGGGCCTTTGACGAATTCCATCAAGGCATCCAGATCCGCCTGCGGATGCTCAATCAGATGCACCACGGCATTGGCCACTTCACGGGCGTTATGCGGCGGAATATCCGTCGCCATACCCACGGCAATGCCTGTCACCCCATTGAGTAAAATATGCGGCAGCCGGGCTGGCAGCATAGTCGGCTCTTTCATGGTGCCGTCAAAGTTCAGCCCCCATTCCACCGTGCCCTGGCCCAGCTCGCTCAGCAGGATTTCAGAAAAACGGGACAGACGCGATTCGGTGTAACGCATCGCAGCGAACGATTTCGGATCATCCGGGGCACCCCAGTTCCCCTGACCGTCCACCAGCGGGTAGCGGTATGAGAAGGGCTGCGCCATCAGTACCATGGCTTCGTAGCAGGCCGAGTCGCCGTGCGGGTGGTATTTACCCAGAACGTCACCGACAGTACGGGCCGATTTCTTATATTTGGCTGTGGCGCTCAGGCCCAGCTCTGACATAGCGTAAATAATCCGGCGTTGTACCGGTTTCAGGCCATCGCCGATAAACGGCAGGGCCCGGTCCATGATTACGTACATGGAGTAATTCAGATAGGCATCTTCAGTAAACTTGCGCAGCGGCAGCTGCTCGATACCTTCCATTGAGACATCAGTCATGGTGGCTAAATCCGTGTTGTCCTGATACCTGCCGGTCTGACCGGCAGGCGGAAATCATCAATTGGCGAGGCTCAGACTTCCACGTCGGCCAGATCACCCTTACTCTGCAGCCAGCTACGGCGGTCTTCAGCGCGCTTTTTACCCAGCAGCATATCCATCATCAGGATAGTCTGCTCGTCATCATCCACTGTCAGTTGCACCAAACGGCGCGTATTGGGATCCATAGTGGTTTCACGCAGCTGTAAGGGGTTCATCTCACCCAAGCCTTTAAAGCGCTGCACATTCACTTTGCCGCGTTTGCCGCTGAGGCGATCGAGAATGCCTTCTTTCTCCGCCTCGTCCAGGGCGTAATACACTTCTTTCCCCAGATCGATACGGTACAAAGGCGGCATGGCGATATACACATGACCGGCTCGCACTAGGGCTTCAAAATGCTTCATGAACAGCGCACATAACAAGGTGGCGATATGCAGACCATCTGAGTCGGCGTCGGCCAGCACACAAATCTTACCGTAGCGCAGGCCGCTCAGATCATCACTGTCCGGGTCAATCCCCAGCGCCACTGAAATATCATGGACTTCCTGTGAGGCCAGTACCTGATCCGCCGACACTTCCCAGGTGTTCAAAATCTTACCGCGCAACGGCATGATCGCCTGAAACACACGATCACGAGCCTGTTTGGCGGAACCGCCTGCTGAGTCACCTTCCACCAGGAAAAGCTCGGTTCTATTGAGATCCTGCATCGAACAGTCGGCCAGTTTGCCCGGTAATGCCGGCCCGCTGGTGATTTTCTTACGCACCACTTTCTTGCTGGCACGCATCCGGCGATGGGCATTGGCAATACATAATTCCGCCAGCTGTTCGGCTATTTGCGGACGCTCATTGAGCCACAGGCTGAATGCATCTTTGACCACGCCCGAGACAAAGGCCGCACACTGGCGGGATGACAGGCGTTCTTTGGTCTGACCGGCAAACTGCGGATCCTGCATTTTCACCGACAGCACATAGGCACAGCGCTCCCAGATATCCTCAGCCGTCAGTTTCACACCGCGCGGCAGCAGATTACGAAATTCACAAAATTCCCGCATCGCATCCAGCAAGCCCTGACGCAGGCCGTTAACATGCGTACCGCCCTGCGCTGTTGGAATCAGGTTCACATAGCTTTCAGTGATTAATTCACCGCCTTCCGGCAACCAGACCACGGCCCAGTCTGCCGCTTCGGTCTGTCCGGTAAAGACACCCGTAAAGGGGGATTCAGGGAGCAGGGTATAGCCCTTGACACCTTCAAACAGGTAATCTTTCAGGCCATCTTCGTAGCACCAGCGTAGGGTTTCGTTGGCTAGTTTGTCAGTGAATACAATTTCCAGGCCAGGGCACAATACCGCCTTGGCTTTCAGCACGCTTTTCAGGCGGCTGACTGAAAACTTCGGGCTGTCGAAATACTTACCATCCGGCCAGAAATGAACACGCGTCCCCTTGGCGCGGCGGCCACAGGTATCAATGACTTCGAGTTCACTGACTTTATCGCCGTTTTCAAAAGCAATCTGATACACCTGTCCGTCACGCTTGACCGTGACTTCGACGCGCTTAGAGAGTGCATTCACTACGGAGATACCGACCCCGTGTAAACCGCCTGAGAATTGATAGTTTTTATTGGAGAATTTGCCGCCTGCGTGGAGTTTACACAGGATCAGCTCGACCCCGGATACCCCTTCTTCCGGGTGAATATCCACGGGCATACCCCGGCCGTCATCAATCACCTCAAGCGATTGATCATCGTGCAGGATCACTTCGACTTTCCTGGCATGGCCAGCCAGGGCTTCATCGACACTGTTGTCGATGACTTCCTGACCCAGGTGGTTTGGCCGCGCCGTGTCGGTATACATGCCAGGGCGACGTCGAACCGGCTCTAGGCCGTTCAGAACCTCAATGGCTCCAGCGTTATAGCTTTGGTCTGTCATAGATTCGGAAAGTTACGAGAAAATGTTGCCACAATAGTCAGTAACCTCAGCCTTGATGTCAAGCTGAGGCTAATACGAGTCAATAAACAATGCCATGCCCGAAAGCACGCTGCGAAACAGTTATAAACCTAAAAAGCGGACAATATCGGCGGGATAACGATTAAATCCAATGAAACTGTGATCGCCGTTCGGTTCTACCGTCTGACGACAGGCTGCATACTTTTCCACCGCCTGACGGTAGTCCAGCACTTCATCACCTTCCTGCTGCAACAACCACAGTAAATCCGGCTGATTCAGCTCTGGAATCTCCAGCACCTTCAGCTCATCCATATGAGGCGGCGACAAAGCGTACTTCTCTTGCGTATACGGGTTTACCTGCTCTCCCAGATAATCTGTCAGCAGCTCAAAAGGCTTCACGGCCGGATTGACCAGCACAGCAGGCAAATGATGCCGCTGGCTCAGCCAGGTGGCCAGATAGCCGCCCAGCGAGCTGCCGACCAGGCCAATGCGATACGCCGACTTTAAGTCAGTCACTAATGTATCAATAGCGTGCGCCGCCTGGCTCGGGTAAGACGGTAATTGTGGGATCTCGAGCCGGATATCAGGCCGGTTCGCCTGGCAGTATTGTGCCATGAGCCGGGCTTTCATCGATTGCGGCGAGCTATTAAAACCGTGCAGATAAAGCAGTAAAGATTCCATCAGTAACCTGCGGCGTCAAACTGCGGCGAGAAGGTGCGCTGGCGCACCCGTTCGACTTTGGTATCAATGTCACCGTTCGCTTGCAGACTCAGCCAACGCCATCCGGGGTTGGACTGATCCAGAGCAAAATCATTGGAGTCAGGTTTAAACTGAATACAGGTCGACGGCGTGGCCAGCACCCGAACTCCCTGATGCAGTACATCCAGTTCCTGATGGATATGTCCGCATAATACGGCTTTCACCTGAGGATACTCAGAGACCACTTGCCAAAAGGCCTGATGATTTTTCAGCTGATGCTGATCCAGCCAGCGGCTGCCGGCAGCCAGTGGATGATGGTGCAGCAGCACCAGTGCATGGCGGTCCGGGTGGGCAGCCAGAGCCTGATCAAGCATCTGAAGCTGCACCTGGTTTAATTCACCGTGTGGTACGCCCACCACCTGACTGTCGAGCAGAATCACCTGCCAGCGCTCACCGGCCAGTACCTGATCACAGGCCTTGATCTGCGGTGAGGGCAGCACGCTTTTCATGCTGGGTTGATAGTCGTGGTTACCGGGCAGCCAGAAACAGGGTTGCACCCAGCGTCCGATCCCATCGGCAAAGCGCTGATAAGAGGCTGGTGTGTGATCCTGCGAGATATCACCCGTTGCAATAATGGCATGAAACGGGCGTAGCTGAGCCGCCACTTCGTCGAGTACGGCATGAAAGCTGTCTTTTGTTGCCACGCCCAGCAGGCTGCCCTTGGCATCCGCAAACAAATGGGTGTCGGTCAGTTGCAGCAAAAGTACACTATCTGAATTATCCTGCGGCAGAGAATAGGTCTGCAAAACGTCAAAACCTTGTTGAATGAAATCGTTAATAAACCGATTGCTTACTGAGACCGTTCTTCAGGCAGTAAGCCAGCCAATCTCCCAAAAAGCGATTAACCTGATGTTTTTCATCTTTTTGGTGCATCCGCATATTGGGGTAATCATACCTTGGCTTCAAACGTGAAATCTGCTGAATAGAACACACTTCTGCCACCCTGGCGTCATGATAAAGCCGCACTTTAAAGGTGGGTACCAGGTATTCAGGCAAGCCTGTATCGGTTTCCATTTGCAGCTGAATCAGCGTGGTGTAGCGGGTTGATTCCAATATCCTGAGCTTATAATCATGGCCGCCGACCTGATAGGCACACTCCTCCCCTACCGCTTCACTTTTTGGCAGTAATGGAAGCAACTTCGCATAGTTGGTTTCATATAAACGCATGATACCCGCGAGATCGACCGTGTACCTTCTGTTCACAACTTGTCCTTAACCCAATCGGCCTGCAGTTGGTGATAGTGTAATTGCAACCATTGTAGCGCAATGATGCTGGCCGCATTTTCTATTTTACCAGACACCACCCAATCATACGCTTCTTCACGGCTGACCACATGCACCTTGATATCCTCACCTTCATCTTCAAGCCCGTGAATACCGGATGCCAGGCGGCTATCGACACAACCGGCATAGACACTCAGGGTTTCCGAGCACCCGCCTGAGCTGGACAGATAGCGGGTAATATGGGCAAGTTGATCTACCTGGATGCCCGCTTCTTCCACCGCTTCCCGGCTGACCACCTCTTCCGCGTTTTCGCCAGGCTCAATGATTCCAGCCACAATTTCCAGCTGCCAGGGCTGGCAATCGCCAGCCAGGGCGCCAATTCGGAACTGCTCCACCAGTACCACCTGATCACGCACAGGATCGTACGGCAGCAAGGCCGCCGCATGGCCACGCTCCAGCAGTTCACGGGTCAGAGTCTGGCTCCAGCCGCCGGCAAACAAGCGATGGCGAAAACGGAATGCTTTCAGGCTGAAGAAACCCTGATAAAGCGTTTCTTCATGCTCCACTTCGACATCCATCGCGCCGAACGCTCCCGGGTTATTTCTGGACGAGTCAGACATCGGTAATCTCCATGTCATGGGCCTTTCACAATTATCGCTCAGGCTCACTTGAGGCCACAGTAAACCAAAACGGCATTTTTTCATTCATCGCTATTATGACGCAATGGCTGAGCTCAACTTTTTTAATAAATGTTGCAGTTATATTTAACTCAACTCAAAAATGAACACCCGTGATCTGGCGACTAATGTTAAACTGGTACAATATTACTTTCTTACAAGTAAATTTTTGCTGGTCAATGATGGGAATCAACCACTACCGTTGCGACACCTGTACAAAAAGATTGCAATTTCCTTCAATAAACAGCATGTTCTTTTGTTAAATTTGCACAAAAAAATCACAATTGATCAGTTTCAAGCAAGCTATCATCAGGTAAACTGAACATTGCACATTATTTTGTCAGGACCAGGAAAAAGCATTCATGAAAAAATTGCTTCCGCTTTATCTAGGCTTAGCACTGGGTAGCCTCAGCCCATTTGCCATGGCTGACGATCTTGCCGATATCTATGAACAAGCCAAACAGAACGACCCTCAGCTGCTACGGGCCGCGGCTGATAAAGATACCGCTTTCGAAGCGATTAATTCATCCCGCAGTACGCTATTGCCTCAAATCAATCTGACTGCCGGATTGCAGGCCTCCCGCCTGGACATCGATGATGAAGGATTTAACGGCGGTCTGAGTCTGAGTCAGTCGCTGTATAATCGCGCCAGCTGGGTCAACCTTGATATCAGCGAAAAACAAGCCCGTCAAAGCGATGCCAGCTATGCCGTGGCTCAGCAAAACCTGATTTTGCGTGTATCCACCGCCTACTTCTCAGTATTGCGTGCAATGGACGATTTAGAGTTCGTACGTGCCGAAAAAGCGGCCGTTGGCCGTCAGCTGGAGCAGACCAAACAGCGCTTTGAAGTCGGCTTGTCTGCCATCACTGACGTACACGATGCACAGGCTCAGTATGACAGCGTTCTGGCTGATGAAATCCTGAAAGAAAACGCCCTGACCAACAGCTATGAAGAACTGCGTGAAATCACGGGTCAGGCGCATAAAGATCTTTCTGTCCTGGATACCCAGCGCTTCTCCGCCAGCAGCCCGAACAATACTGTCCGCACCCTGCTTGAAAACGCAGAAAGCGAAAACCTGACACTGCTAAGTGCCCGTATTGCTCAGGACGTCTCGCGCGACCGTATTGCACTGGCTGAGTCAGGGCATTTGCCAACACTGAGCTTTGATGCCGGCTACAGCTACAACGACATGCAGCAAGGCCTGAGCAGCGATGAAGGAACCATTTCTGCAGGCATTAACCTGAATCTGCCGGTTTACACGGGTGGTCGGGTAACCTCTGAAGTGAAACAAGCCCAATACGCTTACGTCTCCTCCAGTGAGACTCTGGAAGAAACCTACCGCGGCGTAGTCAAGAATGTGCGGGCTTTCTATAACAACATCAACGCATCTATCGGCGCTCTGAAGGCTTACCAGCAGTCGGTGATCTCGGCCCGTTCAGCACTGGAAGCCACCGAAGCCGGTTTTGATGTCGGTACCCGTACTATTGTTGACGTACTGGACGCAACCCGCCGTTTGTATGATGCCAACCGTCAGCTGGCTACTGCCCGCTACGATTACATTATTAGCCAGTTGCAGCTCAAGCAGGCTGTCGGTTCGCTCAATGAGCAGGACATTCTGGATGTCAACACAGGTCTTATCCCGGTCAAAAAATAAGATCGCAAAAAAGACGCAATTATGCCCTGAAACAAAAAAAGCGCCTGCAATGGCGCTTTTTTTGTAGGTTCGGCTCACTCTGTAGCCATAGTTTCAGTGCCATCGCCTCGGTAGCTGTGGCCTCGGTAGCTGTGGCCTCAGTAACTATGGCCTCAGTCACAGTGGCCGCAGACACTCAATCGCTGTGCTGCGGCCTGCACCGAACAGCCTGTCAGCCTTTACCGCCGCGAATCGCTTCGATAATTTCTGTGGTTGAACAGCCGTCTTCAAAGTTCAGTACACGTACTGCACCGCCGTTGGCAATCACTTCCTGGCCACCGGCAATTTGCTCAGGTTTATAATCACCGCCTTTCACCAGCAGATCCGGCAGGATCTCGCTGATCAGGCGCTGAGGCGTATCTTCTTTGAACGGCACGACCCAGTCTACCGCAGCCAGACCGGCCAGTACGGCCATGCGGCGATCCTCAGGGTTCACCGGACGTCCCGCCCCTTTCAGAGCCCGCACTGAACTGTCGGCATTCACCGCCACAATCAGGCGATCACCCAGCTTGGCGGCTTCATTCAGATAAGCCACGTGCCCGGCATGAAGGATATCAAAGCAACCATTGGTCATCACCACTTTTTCGCCACGGGCCTTAGCCGCCAGTACCGCTTGTTTAAGCTGGCTTTCGGCCATCACCCCAAAACCACTGTCCTGGCTGCCATGCACCGCATTGGTCAGCTCAATGGTCGACAGGGTTGAAGTACCCAGTTTACCAACCACTACACCAGCGGCAGCATTGGCCAGCTTGCAGGCATCAGACAGGGATTTACCGGCCGACAGCGAAGCTGCCAGTACCGAAATCACTGTATCGCCGGCACCGGTGACATCGTACACCTCTTTGGCCTGTGTAGGCATGTGCAGCGGCTCCTGGCCTTTCTGCAGCAAGGTCATACCATGCTCGCTACGCGTGATCAGCAAGGCCTCCAGATCAAATTTCTCGATCAACGCCAGCCCTTTTTCCACCAGCTCTTCATCGGTTTTCGCTTTACCGGCAACCGCTTCAAATTCAGTCAGGTTGGGCGTTAACATAGTCGCGCCGCGATAACGCTCGAAATCTGTCCCTTTCGGGTCGATCAGCACTGCCACACCGAAGCGGCGTCCCAGTTCGATCATTGCGCGGACATGTTCCAGCGCCCCTTTGGCATAATCGGACAGTATCATTGCCTTCACGTTCGGCAACGCCTGTTCAAGCCGTGGCAGAATCAGGTCGACATCCACATCGTGGAAACCTTCTTCAAAATCCAGGCGGATCAGTTGCTGCCCGCGGCTCATCACGCGCAGCTTAGTGATGGTGGGATAATCCGGCAGGGAGACAAAATCACAACGCACTTTGAGCGATGCCAACTTTTCATTGAGCGCCCGCGCAGCATCATCAATGCCTGTCAGGCCAACCAGGCGAGCGTGCCCGCCCAGGGCGGCAATGTTCATGGCTACGTTGGCAGCACCGCCAGGACGCTCTTCAATCTGGTCCACTTTCACAACGGGTACCGGCGCTTCCGGGGAAATCCGTCCAGTCGGGCCAGTCCAGTAGCGGTCCAGCATTACATCACCCACAACCAGCACACTGGCTTGGTCATAATCAGGCAGTGTCAGTTTCATTCTTCTCTCCGGAACGGTAAAAACAGCGGAATATTATCATAAAAGCCTGTACTGCATACAGGCAGGGCATGTCACTGGCATCGGGTTAACACTCAGGGGCTGCGTTGGGTTCTGGCCGAAAAATGGTTTGCCACAGTTGTGTCACCAGGTGTCGCTCTGCCGTAAACTGGCTGTCATCGACATAGGCATCGTGACCGAGCAAATTCAGGCGGTGAATTTCATCACGCAGCGTGCAATATGCCTGAATCAGCGCCATCACCTGCTCCTCTTCCAGTACCCCTTTGGCTGCCATGGTTTCAAACAAGCGAATATTATCGGACCAGCGGGTTAATGCCGGCTGACCGGCGCAATGGCGTAACACCAGATACTGAGTAATAAATTCAATGTCCGTAATGCCGCCGGGATCCTGCTTCAGGCCAAACTGCCCCGTTTTTTTCGTGCCGAGGTGCTGGCGCATTTTCTCGCGCATCTCCATCACTTCCTGACGCAGCGCACCGGCGTCACGCGGGCGTGATAATATGTCGGCTCTGACCTGATCAAAACCGGCCCTGAGTACCGGATCGCCATACACTATACGCGCACGCACCAGCGCCTGATGCTCCCAGGTCCAGGCTTCCTGTGCCTGATAGGCCGCAAAGGCGTCCAGCGGGCTGACCAGCAACCCGGATGCGCCAGACGGACGCAAACGGACATCAACCTCATACAAGACGCCGGATGAGGTACGGGTAGAGAACAAGTGGACGATTCTCTGCGTCAGCCGCAGGTAGAACTGACGACCGTCAATGGCTTTATCGCCATTGGTGTACACCTCTGTCGGGCAGTCATGCAGGAAGACCAGATCCAGATCGGAACCGTAGCCCAGCTCCAGCCCCCCCAGCTTGCCGTAGCCGATCACACCAAAACCGGTACTGTTACGCTCAGCCAGATGTGACGGCTCACCATACTTAGCCACCATCTGTAACCAGGCCTGCTTGACTACAGCAGCGATAATCGCTTCCGCCAGATAGGTCAGGTGATCACTGACTTTCATCAGAGGCAGCACATCAGCAATGTCCGCCGCCGCAATACGCAGTAACTGCGCCTGCTTAAACTGGCGGATGGCTTCCATCTGCTGCTCCATGTCTTCTTCCGGGATTCGTGCCAGGTACTCTTGCAACTCAGACTGGTACTGATCCAGAGGCACAGGATTGTACAAGTGCTGAGGATCGAGTAATTCATCGAGCAGAATGGGATACTGAGCCAGCTGCTCTGCCACCATAGAGCTGGCCGCACAGAGCCTAACCAGGTGATCCAGCGCGCCGGGATGTTCGCTCAGCAATTCCAGATAGGTGGTCCGGGTGGCAATGCGGACAATCAGGCGGGAGACACGATCCAGCACCACAGGTGCATCTGCACGGGTGACAATACGCACCAGCACTTCGGGCATCAGACGGGCCAGTACTTCACGGCCTCTCGGCCCTATAGTGCGCTTGGCCAGCTCCGCTTTCATATGGCTCAGCACTTCAGCCTGACGGGCGGCATCCGGGGCGGCCACATCATTCAGAATCGCTGTTACCAGCTCTTCATCCTCAATCATGGTCCACATTTCATGATAAGGCTGCGCCGCAGCGTCATGACTGTCTTCCTCATCGGCCCCGATAATCTCGTCGAACACTTGATGGATCTCAGCCATGTGCTGCTGAATCTGCTGTTGCAGTCCGTGCCAGTCGGCGCATCCCATCGCGGTGGCGAGCCGTATTCTGTCCAGCTCGGTATCCGGCAGCGTCTGCGTCTGTTTGTCATTGATGGCCTGTAACAGGTTTTCCAGACGGCGCAAAAAAGCATACCCCTGCTCCAGATGCTGTACCTGCTCTGCCGGCAATAACCCCAGAGCATTGACGGCATCCAGCGTTTCCCGCAGGCCACGGTGCCGCAGGCTGGGCTCTCGCCCGCCACGGATTAACTGGAAGGATTGTGCGATAAATTCGACTTCGCGGATCCCGCCCGCGCCGAGTTTGATGTTATTGCTCAGACCGCGACGGCGAACCTCTGAGCTGATCATGGATTTCATCCGGCGCAGTGACTGTATCGCACTGAAATCAATATAGCGGCGAAAGACAAAAGGACGCAGCATCTGCCGCAGAGCCTGATAATGGCCAGCGCTTTCGTTACCCATGACTTTGGCTTTGATCATGGCGTATCGTTCCCACTCCCTGCCCTGTTCCTGATAGTAATCTTCCAGTGCGGCGTAGCTCATGACCAGAGGGCCACTGTCGCCAAACGGACGCAGACGCATGTCAACCCGATAGCAAAAGCCGTCAACTGTCTGTTGATCCAGCGCCTTGATCAGTCTTTGTCCCAGACGGGTAAAAAACTGGGCGTTGGCAATGCTGCGCCGTCCGCCATGAGTTTCGCCGTTTTCCGGATAAGTAAAAATCAAATCGATATCTGAAGAGAAATTCAGCTCACCGCCACCCAGTTTACCCATGCCCAGGATCAGCATAGGCTGGGGCTCACCGTCAGCATTGACTGGGGTGCCATATTCTTGACAACACTGCGCGTAGAGCCAGTTATAAGCTTCCATGATCAGCGCTTCGGCAAGGCCGGACAGGTGCGACAAGCTTTGGCTCAGGGTGGCACGGCCGGTAAAATCGCGCCAGGCAATCCACACCATTTCACGGCGACGAAAGGCGCGCAGCTCCCTTAACAACACGGTTTCGTCAACCACTGCTGACAGGGCCTCCCTGAGCTCAGAACGGTATTGCTCGGCGCGCTCCCCGACAGTCAGGGCTTGGGGCAGCCAGGACAGTAAATCACCATCCTGCACCAGAGAGGTCTGTATGAAATCACTGAGACCGAGCACGGCACTCAGTTCGTCGTTCAAATCCGATGGCCACTGGGCCAATGCATCCGGGTGAGCCTGCTGCAACTTTTCCAGAGCCTGTTCAGCAGCGTGTTGCAAGAGTGCGTGTGTCATATCAATTCCTTGGCAATCAGTCGGGGCTGTCCGCCCAGCATCGCAGTCAACCACCCGAGCCTGGTCAGGTTTCTCAGGTATAAGCAATAAGATAACGGATTACGACAACAACGCCCACCTGTCGGTGGGCGTGTGAGTCTAAAAATGGCGCGAAGAACAGTCTGGGATCTGTCAGATGCGGAAAGCCTGAATTTTCTGTTCCAAATCGGCTGACTGGCCTTTCATCGTATCCGCCGTTTCTGTCAGTTCAGTGACTACCACCACAGAAGCTTCCACTAATTCCCTTACATTATTCAGATTTTGGTTCATCTCTTCCGCCACCGCGCTTTGCTGTTCAGAGGCAGTCGCAATCTGGAAGTTCATGTCATTGATGCGCTGAACCTGCTGGACAATCTTATCCAGCTCCCCGCCTGCGCTGGTCACCAGATCCACCCCTTCAGCGGCCTCAACCACACTTTGCTCCATCAGACCAACAGCCTGCTTGGCACTGTCTTGCAGCTGACCAATCATGTCCTGAATTTCGACAGTGGCCACCTGGGTACGTTGCGCCAGGTTACGCACTTCATCGGCCACCACGGCAAATCCTCGCCCGGCATCACCGGCCCGTGCGGCTTCAATGGCGGCATTGAGTGCCAGCAGGTTAGTTTGCTCGGAAATACCCTGAATGGTGACAATTACGCTGCCAATTTTTTCAACCCGGCTTTCAACCTGAGTCACGGCCTCAGCAGAGGCACGGATATCGGTGGACAGCTGATCTATGGTGGCGATCGTTTTCACCACAAATTCCTGTCCCTGATGGGCCTGTTTCGCCGTCCCCTCGGTGGCACCGGAGGCTTCACGTGCATGCTCGGCCACGGTTTGCACCGTAGAGGTCATTTCGCTCATGGCAGAAGCCAGCTGGTCAATCTCATGAAACTCTTCCTGCGCCGACTCTTTGGTTTCCTGCATGCTCATTGACATCACATCCGCCAGCTCATGCAGTTCACCCGAAACGCTGCGTTGATTCTGAATCACCTCTTTGAGCTGAATGCGGGTACGTTCCAGCTCGCGCGCCAAATCCCCGTATTCATCCTGACAATTCATCACTATCGGCTGAGAAAGATCACGGTTGGCCAGACGCTTAATGGCATCGGCCAGATAGCCGGTCTGACGCAGCATCAGGCTGGCAGCCCCTAACAGCAACACCATAAAAGCCAGGATCATCAAGGCCGTCTGCCAGGCTATCTGCACCATATAGGCACTGTAGTAACTGTCCGCATAATCGGCAGACTGTGAAGCGATCACTAACCAGTGAGCGCTGCCGGCCAGAGGCACGGCAAATTCAAATCGCTTGCCGCCATCCAGGGTAAGTGCGCGCTCACTGCTTAACTGAGACAGCACAGCACCGAGCGGTTGGCCATCTTCGGCAGAGCGGCTCAGCGCCTTGATCTGCTCAGCACCCGGATGACCCAGCACCCGGCCGTTTTCTGTGTTAACCAGATAGTAATACGCACCGTCCACACTTTTTTGCGCCTGTACCGCAGCCAGAGCCATCGCCTGTCCCTGCTCTCCCTGAGACAAGAGGCTGCTAAACATGGCCGCTTGTTTTTGTGCCTGCTCTCTGACTTGCTCTTTCTGAATATCAATGACTGACTGATAGAAAATACTGGCGTCCCACAATTGTTTCCCTACCAGTAATAAGGTACTGAATACCATCAGTACGATGAGTTTGGGCACTAACCTGATATTACTCAGCCCTTTTTCCCAGGGTTTGAAAGCCATGTCAGCCATAATTATTATCTCTCCTTTGTCCTAGGATCTGTTGATCCTAAAGCGGTTCAGTCCTCGAACGCTTCGAATCATCGGCCTGGCTGCAAGGAGCCAGTATTGAATAAGGTTGTCTGCAAACTGACAAAAACGCCGTCTGCGCTCAGAACAGGCTTGCAATTGACTCAACAACACCGGTAAATTCAACTTGCCAGCGGTACCGAGTATCATATATGTCTGTATTAAATATCTGAAATTGAATGATGAAAAAGATCGATGGTGTCAAACATGAACTGAATCCCATGAGTCTGGTGGCACTCGTATTGTCATTCGTGTCACTGGCTCTGGTCACCAGCCTGTTCTTTATTCCGCGTGAAGACAGGGTCTATTCACTGTTTATCACCATAGATACGCTAATCTGTCTGGTTTTCTGGCTCCAGCTCACCGGTGATCTGCTGCGAAGCCAGAACAAAAAAGCCTTCCTGAAAACACACTGGCCCGATTACCTTGCCAGCATACCTATCATCGAGCCGTTACGCTTTATGCGCCTGGTGCAGATCTTCCGGGTGTTACGTCTGATTCGCTCCGGCCAGCAGCTTTTGCAGCATATTCTGGATTACCGGCGCGAAGCCACCATAGCCACTATTGTTTTGCTTCTCACTGTACTGGTTACCGTCGGCTCCTCCTTGATCCTTATCATTGAAAGCCACGATCCCAATGCCAATATTCACTCGGCCGATGATGCTATCTGGTGGGTCTTTGTCACTATCTCCACTGTGGGCTACGGGGATCACTATCCGGTGACGACACTGGGTAAAATACTGGCAACCGTGATTATTACCTGCGGTGTTGGCCTGTTCGGTATGGTGGCAGGTTTGATCAGCTCGTTTGTGTCAGACCCCGACAGACACAAGCCCGCCATCCACCACCATGATCAAAAGCACTGGGACAAAATTCTTGATAACCAGAATCTGTTGCTCAAGCGTATTGATGATCTTGAGCAGCGACTGACTGAATCAACTCAACACAGCGGAAAAGAAAACGAAAAATAACACAGCCACCAAAGGTGGTAGTTGAGGGGAAACAACAAAAAACGCCTTCTGAGTCAGAAGGCGTTAACGGCGGCAATGGCGGATGGGATAAAGATTATGGCCAGTAAGGCGGCTGTGCCAGACCTATCTGGCGGCTTTGATCCATCGCATGCAGCAGGGAGTCTTCCTTGCGGTGCAGCCATTTATCGATCTGCTTGCGATCTTCTTCATCTTCGTAGTCAGGCTGAAGGGAGCGAATCGGCTCAAGCTGACGCAAGTCTTCCATGCCCTGCAGAATATCCAGCCACGGGCTGCGGAACACTTCGCGGCGCTCATCTTCATATAAAGAAGCAAAACACAGGCCGCCCACCAGATTACGCAGCAGTCTTGCCTGCTGGTCGAGATAATCTGCCCGGCTGAGCGCTCGCTTCTCACTGAAGGCCTCTGCCAGCTCTTCCCAGGCTTTCGATAAGGCCGAATCGGCAAATGACTTCGCCGATGCCGCCAGCCGCTCTCTGGCTTTTTCGTCCAGGAAAGGTTGCCATCCGCGGCTCAGCAGCCAGCTGCTCAGGTTAAGCAGCAAATTACAGTAACGCGCCGATTTGAACAGACGCAGAATATCATCCGGCTCCGGCAGTTCTTCCTGACGTTCTTTGAGCTGTTTGACCAGAGATTTTCTGGCATTGAGCTTTTTCAGCGCATGGCCTTTTTCGGCCAGCCAGCGTTGTATCGCGTCCGCTTCTTGCAGCCAGATCAGCTCACCTTCAAGCCAGGTCAGTTCCTGACGAAGCTGCGCGCTGGCCCGGCGAGGTATCATGCTGCCATACACCACCAGGGTCTGGCGGATCAGGGAAATCGAATGGCTGATCTCAGTCAGTGCCGGCAATGCCTGACGCTCAACATAGATCTGCTCGTGATAATGCCAGTGCGCCAGCGCATGCTCCATGGCAATCACTAACGCATTTTCTGATGAGACATCCGCAGCAAGAGGCACATAAGATAGAGGCAACACGTCATCCCCCTGATGCCCGGCAGCAAGACGATAGCCTCTTGCCGCTTTACTCAGGTTCCCCAGACGCATGCCACCTTCTTCACACAGTTCGCGAGCCAGAGTGAACAAGGCATCGGTCTGGCCGGATTTCAGCTCCAGTTCCACTTCGCATATCGGCTCACTGCTGTCATTGGCACGCACTTCACCCTGATCGAATGCTAGTTCGATCTGGCTGCCATCCGGCATAGCAATCAACCACTGCTGGCGTTCAAAGTCGGTAGAGAATAAAGGCGAGATTTGGCTGGAAATAGCCGCAATATCAAAGTGCTCAGGCCAGGCATCGCTCGGATGTAAGGCTAAATCCGGTTGCGGGCCGTTGAGTTCAGCATTGTATTCGGGGCGCTGATGCAGTCCTGCAACAACACGTCCGGCTGTCTTAAGGGTCTGAATATAAACATCATCAATGCGGCGAACCCGCAAGCCGATGTCGTGCTGACGAAGAATTTGCTCAGGGGTATCAAAGTAAATGTTACCCAGTCGTTTACTGCTTTGCTGCAAGATTTTGACTTGAGCAATCTTCCGCAATAACTGACCCGAAAAATCCGCTGAGACGAAAAACTTCAGTTCTATCTCGGTTTCCATAATTGTCCCTATAAACGGTAGCCAGCCAAGGATATTGGCTAATCCGGCCTGTAGCAAGCAAGAAATCTCCAGAAATAGGCGTACAAAATGTGTTTCCCTGTACTAAGTTATACGTTAACATGCGCGCCATAGGGCCTGTTGACCTTTGGACTATTTGCTCTAACCAGTGCTGAAAAAGCGCTAATCAAGGCACGAATCATGGAGTTTAGTGCGCTAAATAAATGATGAGTAACGCAGAGAAGCGCTTGTTCTCCTCAACCTGATGGGGCGGTGGGGACAATTCTGGCTCGTGACGTTACCCTCTTTCTCTAGCTCTCTTTCCGCCATACCATTCCTGCCTTTTTAAAGCATAGAACTCGCCTCTTTTCGGGTCGATACTCCAAAGGCAACAGGCTCTGATCCATCGCTCAAGATTTCGCCTTTATTACAGGTATCTTTAGGTTGATCGGCTATGCCAGTGAATACAATTATGGGGCTCTTTGCTAAATCCCCAATCAAACCATTGCAACGCCATGTCACTCGTGTGAATGAATGTTGTGAACTGCTTGTTCCGTTTTTCGAGGCGTGTCACGCCAAAGATTGGGAAAAAGCCGGACAGTATCGTGAACAGATTTCGCAGCTTGAAAAAGATGCGGATGTGCTCAAACGTGAAATCCGTCTCAAGCTTCCTCGTGGTCTTTTCATGCCAGTCGACCGGACTGACATGCTGGATCTCCTCACTCAGCAGGACAAACTCGCAAATCTGGCCAAAGATATTGCAGGTCGTGTCTACGGACGTCAGTTAGACATCCCTGAGCACTTTTATCCAGACTTTCTTGCCTACGTTCAACGCTGCCTTGATGCTGCCAATCAGGCCAGCCGTGTCATCCATGAACTGGATGAACTGCTGGAAACCGGCTTTAAGGGCCGTGAAGTTACCCTGGTAGCAGAAATGATCAATCAGCTTGACGTTATCGAAGATGATACCGACAGCATGCAGGTTATCCTGCGCCAGCAACTACGTAAGGTCGAAGACCAGTACAATCCAGTCGATGTGATGTTTATGTATAAGATCTTCGAATGGATTGGCGGTATCGCCGACCAGGCTCAGCGTGTCGGTTCACGACTCGAAATCATGCTATCCCGCTCATAACGAGCAAGGTAAATACAACAAGGTTTTACAATGGAAATCCTGGCTAATTATGGCACCATGATCATCATGGTGGCGGCCCTCTTTGGCTTTCTAATGGCTATTGGTATTGGTGCCAATGATGTGGCTAACGCAATGGGTACCTCTGTAGGTTCCAAGGCGCTGACGGTCAAACAGGCTATTATCATCGCCATGATCTTTGAATTTGCCGGCGCCTATCTGGCCGGTGGCGAAGTCACAGACACCATACGTAAAGGGGTAATTGACACCTCTTACTACGTAAATCAGCCTGAAGTACTGGTTTACGGCATGATGGCATCGTTGCTGGCGGCAGGTTCATGGCTATTGCTGGCGTCCTACATGGGATGGCCTGTCTCCACTACGCACTCCATCATAGGTGCCATCATAGGTTTTGCCTGCGTATCTGTCGGTACGGAAGCCGTTGATTGGGGCTCAGTGCAGGGCATAGTGGGCAGCTGGATTATTACGCCACTGATCTCTGGTATCTTTGCCTATGTCATCTTTATCAGTGCACAAAGGCTGATATTTGATACCGATACCCCGCTCATCAACGCCAAGCGCTTTGTCCCTGTCTATATGTTCCTTACCACTATGGTCATCGCACTGGTGACTATCAAGAAAGGTCTGAAACATGTTGGCCTGCACTTGTCGACAGGTGAAGCCTGGCTGGCTTCGATCGCGGTTTCACTGATCGTGATGGGATTTGGCTATCTCTATATCCGTCGCAACTATGCCGATGCCGAACAGACTGTTGGCCATAACGGCTATGCGGGCGTTGAGCGCGTATTCAGCCTGCTGATGGTGGTCACCGCTTGTGCGATGGCATTTGCACACGGCTCCAACGATGTGGCTAACGCCATTGGCCCATTGTCTGCTGTGGTATCGACGGTTGAACACATGGGTGAGCTGTCCGAGAAAACCGCCATTGCCTGGTGGATTCTGCCGCTGGGTGGTTTGGGTATAGTCGTGGGTCTGGCGACCATGGGTCACAAAGTCATGGCGACTGTGGGTACAGGTATTACCGAGCTGACACCGAGTCGCGGCTTTGCAGCACAGCTGGCTACCGCGTCGACCGTCGTACTGGCGTCGGGCACAGGTTTGCCTATCTCTACCACGCAAACACTGGTAGGTGCGGTACTGGGTGTAGGCTTTGCCCGCGGTATTGCCGCCCTGAACATGGGTGTTGTTCGTAACATCGTGGCGTCTTGGATCGTTACCCTGCCAGCAGGTGCCCTGTTAGCAGTCATTTTCTTCTATGTAATGCAAGCGGCTTTTGGCTGATTTTTGTCAGTCTTCCGTAAACTTTACAAAAAAGTAGCACAAGGTCAAAAGAGGGAGGCTATGCCTCCCTCTCCTCTTGCGCCATCGCCGCAAAATTCTTAGTATCTGTGCTCCATCGATTAATCAAGCTCCTTCAAGGATCCCAGAGTGAAGCAACTTATCCGCTTAGTTTTTGCCGCTATCACCGTTCTGATGACAGCTCAGGTACACGCTCAGCAGGTGCGTTACATCTCCGATGACCTGTTTACTTACATGCATCGCGGGCCAAGTACGCAATTCAAAATTATGGGCAGCGTAGACGCTGGCACAAAAGTAACCCTGTTGGAAGTCAACAAAGAATCGGGTTTCGCTAAGGTGGTTGACGACCGAGGCCGCACAGGCTGGGTCAAAAGTGATTTCATTTCTAACCAGGTTGGCCTGAAAGAGCGCCTGCCAAAGTTAGAAAAAGAACTGACTGAAGTGAAAAAAGCACTGGCCAACGCCAAGCAGTCCAGCGATGAGCGCAATGCGACTCTTCAGTCATCACTGGAGAACCGCACTGAGCAGATCACCGACCTGGAAGAGCGAAACATCAAGCTGAATGATCAGCTGTCGACTTCCCAGTCTGAAATCCGCGAACTGCGCGCTAAACTGGATACCCAGGCAGACGATCTGCTGATGAGATGGTTTACCTACGGCGGCATGGTCGCAGGCGGAGGACTGCTGTTTGGTCTGGTACTGCCGCACCTGATCCCACGCCGCAAGAAGCGTAATAATGGCTGGGCCTGATGGCCAGGCCATGCGCCAATAGCCGTTCCAAAGACAAAAAAGGCAGCTGAGCTGCCTTTTTTGTTTCCGTCTGCCACACTTTCCGGCTGAAGCCGATAGTGAGCCTTACCCTGACGGCCACTGCGACAATGCTGCCATTTCAAACCGGATATGCTCAAAATCCAGAATCACCTTACGCGGCTCAATCTTCTCCAGCGTCACGCCAGGAGCAACCTCATCCCCTTCGTAAGCTTCACGGTTGTTCACCTTAACCCAGCGACTGTCCGCACTGGATGAATAGATATGAGTCTGCAGGTTGATGGCCGGTAAACGCGCCTGAACGCCCTGAGGCAAGTCTGCCAGCGTCATGACATTTTCTGCTACGTAGGGTTTTTGTTTCACAACCGCCGCGGTGACCGTTCTGGGATCCACCAAGGCCGGTGTATCGGCCTGATCGGTGGCAGCAATTGCCTGATGCAGCCGATTGGCCAGCTCAGGCGACAAGCCCGACAAATCCAGTTTATCCAAATCCAGAAAGTTCATCTGGCTGTCACTGGCTGCGGTGTCCATTGCTGCTGTGTCCATGGCAGCAGTATTACCGGCAGCTGTGCCAAAGGGCTGTTCACCAGAAGAGGAGTTTAACGGCCGCCAGACCTCAGAAGCACTGCGTTCTGCATTACTGTATAAGGGCAAACCCGGTGCCGGCAAGGCCTCGGTAGTTATCCTGGGTAACGGCAAAAACGACATAGGGTGTCCGCCAATAACAGTATCACCATCGGTGCGGTACTCTTGATGCAATGTCGGCCCGGGCAACGACAATGCAGTGTCCAGTACCATCAGCGTCATCGGCCCGGCAATGCCATCGGCATACAAGCCCTGAGCCTGTTGAAAACGACGTAACTTATCCAGCACACTTTGATCAAAGTCTCTGCTGGCCACGCCCGGCTCACCCAGTAAACGGTTAAGCTGCTGATCCAGCCAGGCCACCCGGCTACCTTGCTGACCATAACGGATGCTGGTGCTCTCCCCCATCGGCGGACGCCACATCAGGGTATAATCTTGCTGCCAGTGCGCCTGCAGCCACTCCCGGCTCACTCTGAGCCGCTCTCCGCCCAGCATCAGCTCGGCTTCGCCCGGCCAGAGCGCGTACAGTACCGCATAAAAGCTGTCGCCATCGTCATTGGTCAGAGGCAGGATGGCTGGACGATTGATCAGGCTGAGCTGTGCAAGATCGCCTTTGCTTTGCTGACAGGTCAGACCGATACGCGTACTGCTGAGACAGTTTGCCTGACTGGGCGAGACTTCATAGCCCCACAGCTGGTACAGGGTCTGCATGGCTTGCCTTTCCGTCGGCTGCAGAGCCAGCACAGCTTGCCAGCGTTTTTCCAGTGCCGTCAGCGCCTGGGCTTGGTCCGTTTCAGGAGAATGGCCCGAAGCAGCAGGCGCAGACACCACAGCCGTTTCCTGCACGACTGCACCCAGCTTATTTTCTGCTACCCAGCCACCGCCCCAGTAGCCCGCCGCAATTAATGCCGGAGCCAGTATCGCTGCAATGGCCCAACCCAGCCGGTTGCGCGATGACCCCGCAACTTGTGCGGGCTGGGCGACCGCCCATCCCAGTGCCAGCTCACTGGCCTGCTTGATGTGCTCAGGGTTGATCTGATATCGGCTGTCCCGGCAGGCAAGCTGCAAAGCTTTATCACACACCAGGTTGATCTGGCGCGGAATGCCGCCGCATACCCGGGCCAGCGTCTTGAGTGCCTGAGGAGAGAAAATCTGGTGAGCGCAACCGACCTGATCAAGACGAAAACGGACGTAAGCTGCCACTTCTACTTCGGTTAAGGGCAACAAGTGATAGCGTGAGGTAATGCGCTGAGCCAGCTGACGCAATCCCGGCTGCTGCAGTAACTGCTGCAGTTCAGGCTGGCCAGCCAGTACCACTTTCAGCAATTTACGCTGATCATTTTCCAGGTTGGTCAGCAAACGCAGCTGCTCCAGTACATCCGGCAGCAGATGCTGCGCTTCATCGACCAGCAAAAGGGTATGGCGGCCGGCCTGGTCATTGGCTTTAAGGTGGCCGTACAGTCTGTCGGTCAAAATCTTATAGCTGTCTTGCGGTGACGCCTGCAGCCCTAGCTCATCGCAGATGCTTTCCAGCAATTCATGGGCCGATAACGCCGGGTTCAGTACCACTGCAACTTGGGTTTCCTCGCCCAGCTTGGATAACAAGGCGCGCAGCACTGTGGTTTTGCCGGTACCGACTTCGCCGGTGAGCAGCCCAAACCCCCCGCCATCAGTCAGTCCGGCAAGCATGTGATTAAGCGCTTCACGGTGGCGATCGCTGAGATAAAGAAATCGTGCGCTGGGCACAATCGAAAACGGGGCTTCGGTCAGGCCAAAAAATGCCTTGTACATGTCTTCGTCCGGGATGAAGTAAAATAACTGAGATACATTAGCGTTCGTGACACCGATTGTATACCCTTCGGGGGCAAGACTGACAAAAGACGAGGAGAGAAAAGTGGATATTTATCTGGTTGGCGGCGCGGTACGGGATCGGCTGCTGGGATTACCCGTCAAAGACAAAGACTGGGTGGTCGTCGGCACCACGCCTCAGCACATGCTGGATCAAGGGTTCAGCCAGGTAGGTAGCGATTTTCCTGTCTTTCTGCACCCCAAAACCAAAGAAGAATATGCTCTGGCCCGTACCGAACGGAAATCGGGCAAAGGCTATACCGGCTTTGAATGCTACGCCGCGCCGGATGTAACACTGGAGCAGGATCTGATGCGGCGGGATCTGACCATCAACGCCATTGCCGAGTCGCAGGATGGCACCTTGTTCGACCCTTATCAGGGCCAGCAGGATATAGAAAAGCGTCAGTTGCGCCATGTATCGCAGGCTTTTGTTGAAGATCCGCTGCGTGTCTTGCGGGTCGCCCGCTTCGCTGCCCGTTTTGCTCCGCAGGGCTTCACCGTTGCACCGGAAACGCTGGCTCTGATGCAGGAGATGGTAGCTGACGGTGAGCTGGAAGCCCTGACGCCCGAGCGTGTGTGGCAGGAATGGGAGCGTGCCCTGCATACCGAGCGCCCGGATATCTTCCTGACCGTGCTGCGCCAGTGCGGCGCACTGGGCATCGTAATGCCAGAGATCGACGCGCTGTTTGGTGTTCCGCAGCCCGAGAAGTGGCACCCGGAAATCGATACCGGTATCCATACCCTGATGGTGTCCTATCAGGCGGCACTGCTGAGTGACGATCCTGTGATCCGCTTTAGTGCCCAGGTGCATGATCTGGGTAAAGCCTTGTCGCCCAAAGCTGAACTGCCCAGCCATAAACTGCACTGCCAGCTGGGGATGGATGTGATCCGCCAGCTGTGCCAGCGCCTGAGAGTGCCGAACCATTATCGCGATACCGCGCTCATGGTCTGCGCTCAGCACACCAAAGTACACCGCGCGCAAGAGATGCGCCCCGCCACTTTTATCAGACTCTTTGATCAGATAGACGCCTGGCGAAAGCCGGAGCGTGTTGAACAGCTAGCCATTTGCTGCCGGGCGGATATTCGCGGCCGGACCGGGTTTGAAGACGACCCCTACCTGCAGGCCGATATCCTGCAGGATGTCTTCGCGGCCGTACAGACCGTCGAAGTGAAACCTATCATTGAGGCGGGCTACCAGGGCGCAGCCATCAAGGAACAACTGGCTATCCGCCGCGCCGAGGCAGCGGCGCAGATGCTGGGGCGTTAAAATAGCTTATCACCTCAGCACACAGCCTCTGTGCATAATCTCAACACACAAGCTCAGGGCACAATCTCAGCGCATAAGAAAGCCGAAGCAAAGTCCGGCTTCCTTTCATTTCGCTCTGGCTGAATTACTGCTGGCTCAGCAATAACGCGATCAGGCCAAAGCCCAGCAGCAGCCGGTAAATCACAAATGGCAGCATACCAACGCGCGTTACCAGCTTCAGGAACACATGAATACAGGCATAAGCACTGATGAAAGACACCGCCAGACCTATCCCTAAGCCGCCAAAATCAATCGGGGCATTGCTCTCAACCAGCTTGGTCCCCAGATACGTGCCGGCCAGCAGGATGATAGGGATCGACATCAGAAACGAAAAACGGGCAGCGGCTTCGCGGGTAAAACCCAGATAGAGTGCTGCTGTCATGGTCGCGCCTGAACGTGATGTACCGGGAATCATGGCCGCCGCCTGCGCCAGACCAATAAACAGTGAACGCTTGGCGTTGGCATCATACTCATCGCGGGTTTGATTCGCACGGCGATCCACCCACCACAACAGCAGACCAAACACTATGGTGGTGACCGCAATTACCCAGGCAGAGCGCAGATACACTTCTATGATATCGGCCATAAAGAAACCGAACACACAGGCCGGAATGGTCGCCAGCACTATCATCCAGGCCAGACTGGCTTCACGGCAGCGGTGGCCTTTGAAGATAGATGCCAACCAGGCCGCCAGCAAAGACACCACTTCTTTGCGAAAATACATCACAACCGCCGCCAGCGTACCCACATGCACAGCAACATCAAAAGCCAGACCCTGATCTGCCCAGCCAAATACCTGCGATGGCAGGATCAGATGCGCCGAACTGGAAATCGGCAAAAATTCAGTCAGCCCCTGGATCAATGCCAACATGAACGCTTCAAAATGACTCATTGTTTACCTTTAACTCTTCGAAAACATAATACGAGAAAGTGTATCGCCAATGGGTTGACCCCAGGTTTCCCTGACAGTTCAGTGCATTGCTGTCAAACTGTGTCAAAATGCAGCGCGACCGGCCTTAGTACCTGCTGCTTGTCGAATGCCTGCCAGATTTGCGCCACAGTGCGTCCATCTCCCGGTATCACCAGCAGCGGGCTCAGCTCATACAGCGGCAGTAAAACGAAAGCAAACTTGTAGATATCCGCTCGCGGCAGCGCAGGCGCTTCAGGGCTGATCCGATCGCCGAACAGCAACAGATCCAAATCCAGCGTTCTGTTCTGATTCTTCACCGCATCCGGCTGACGGCCATACTGCACTTCCAGATCTTTCAGCCTGTGTTGCAGGGCATTGAGCGACAAATCTGTCTCCAGAGCCACCACACCATTGAAAAAAACGGGACCGTCAAAACCGACAGGTTCCGCTTCAAAAATACGGGAAACGCGACACTGGGATCCTAACTGCTTCAGCTCAGCCACCGCCGCACGCACATAGTGCTCACGATCGATATTACTGCCGATGCTGATGTAAACCTTAGTCACGGCGTCCCCGCTGAATCACCACACCAACACCGCGCGCATTCGGCACTGCGCCCGGCTTGGTCACTGTCACTTTGATCCAGGGTACGTTGAAACGTGTCATGATCAGGCTGGCAACTTCCTCTGCCACCCGCTCGACCAGCAGAAAGCGGCCCTGCTCCACAAATTCGGTGACTGTCTGGCTGACGGCGGCATAATCGAGCGCCAGCGACACATCATCGGCCAGAGCGGCCGGCTGGTTGTCATGGGCCATTTCCAGGTCCAGCACCAGTTTCTGCTTAATTTCCTGCTCCCAGTCATACACCCCGATAGAGGCGATAACGTCAAGATGTTCGATAAATACTGAATCCATGTTCCATCGCTAATTTTGTGTAGAGGTCGGATACCCAATGTGAGCAAAAGTGCGTATTATCGGGACGAGTTCATCATATTGATGACAGAAAACAGGCTCCCAGCGTTTCAAACACGCCAGCCTCCTGAAAGTGGATGAACTATACCACAGCTGTTATGCATAATGTCATCAGACGTGGGCGCTGAGTAATCACATTTTTACCACTTTCATGACGACCAAAAAGGCCGTGGCGTACAGGCTCATAAACACCCGCTCCCCGGATGACAACAACGTCAGGGGCTTACTGGAGATGCTATGACACCATTGGTGCTGCTGATCATTATCGCTGCTTACCTGCTGGGCTCTGTGTCCAGTGCGGTGCTGATTTGCCGTCTGTTCCGCCTGCCAGATCCAAGAGACAGCGGTTCGGGTAATCCGGGGGCAACCAATGTCCTGCGTATCGGCGGCCGGGGTGCCGCGGCACTGGTGCTGATATGCGATATCCTCAAAGGCATGCTGCCGGTCTGGATCAGCTATTTTCTGGGGATTAACCCCTTTCTGCTGGGGATCATAGGGATTGCCGCCTGTCTGGGGCATATTTACCCGCTGTTTTTCCACTTCCGTGGCGGTAAAGGCGTAGCGACGGCACTTGGCGCGCTGGCCCCGATTGGCTGGGATTTAAGCGGGATGCTGATTGCAAGCTGGTTAGTGGTGGCCGTGTTGTGTGGCTATTCTTCGCTGGCATCCATGATCACCGCGCTAATAGCACCCATGTTTACCTGGTGGGTCAAACCTCAGTACACCATGCCGGTGGCTATGCTGTCGTGCCTGATCATTCTGCGCCATCACGAGAATGTCCGCCGTTTGCTGGACGGCAAAGAATATAAGATATGGCATAAATTTAACCGCCAGTCGAAACCCTGATTCGTCCTGGCGGTTAAGTGTTATCCGGTGCTCGCTTGCCTGACCGGCTTGAGCCGCCTCAGCGCAATGGCTTGAGTGTATCGATCGGCCAGCGCGGATGGGCTTTGACACTCAAATCCATGATTTCCTGATTTTTCAGGCGCTGCATCCCGGCATAGGCAATCATGGCACCGTTATCGGTACAGAACTCAGTACGCGGATAAAAGACTTCGCCGCCCAGTTTTTCCATCAGGGTCGCCAGCTCGGCACGCAAGTGTTTGTTGGCGCTCACGCCGCCGGCAATCACCAGACGCTTAAAGCCGGTTTCTTTCAGGGCGCGCTTACATTTGATTGCCAGGGTGTCCACCACGGCTTCCTGAAACGCATAAGCAATGTCTGCCCGGGTCTGCTCATCATCATCGTTGCCACGAATGGTGTTGGCCGCAAAGGTTTTCAGGCCGGAAAAACTGAAATCCATGCCCGGACGGTCCGTCATCGGACGCGGGAAAGTAAAGCGGCCAGCCGTGCCTTTATCGGCCAGTTTTGACAGCAGCGGTCCGCCGGGATAATCCAGCCCCATCAGTTTGGCCGTTTTATCAAAGGCTTCACCGGCGGCATCATCAACCGACTCACCCAAAATGCGGTATTCGCCAATCCCTTTGACTTCCACCATCATGGTGTGACCGCCGGAAACCAGCAGCGCCACAAACGGAAACTCAGGGGGATTGTCTTCCAGCATGGGTGCCAGCAAATGGCCTTCCATATGGTGTACCGCCACCGCTGGCAAATTCCAGGCATACGCCAGACTGCGGCCTATGGTCGCTCCCACTAACAGGGCGCCGACCAAGCCGGGGCCTGCGGTATAAGCAACGCCATCCAGATCCGCCGGGGTTAAACCCGCATCGGCCAGCGCCTGCTTGATCAGCGGGATGGTTTTTTTGACATGGTCCCGTGAGGCCAGTTCAGGTACGACGCCACCATAATCGGCGTGCAGCTTCACTTGGCTGTACAACTCATGAGCCAGCAGGCCTTTCTCATCATCGTAAATCGCCACGCCTGTTTCATCACAGGACGTTTCGATGCCCAGGATACGCATATCAACCTCTATACTTATATACTTACAAACCGAAAGCCGAAGCCGGTGCGGAACATCGGAGGGGCATGTTACCGCTGTTGACAGAATTTCACCAGTTCTGACTTGCAGAATGCTTTACAAATGACCCCGGATCAGATTAGAATTTCGCACCATTTTTAATCAGCTGATAATTTTGATCATCAGCGTTAATCGAATCACTCTGAGGTGAGTATTACATGCCAGTAGTCAAAGTACGTGAAAACGAACCGTTCGACGTAGCTCTACGTCGTTTTAAGCGCTCTTGCGAAAAAGCAGGTATCCTTTCTGAAGTTCGCCGTCGTGAGCACTTCGAAAAGCCAACAACTGTACGTAAGCGCGCTAAAGCAGCGGCTGTTAAGCGTCACCTGAAAAAATTGGCTCGCGAAAACGCACGTCGCGTTCGTCTGTACTAATTTACAGATAACAAGGACAGCGTAATGGCCCTAATCGAAAGTATAAAGAACGAACAAAAAGCAGCCATGAAGGCGAAGGACAAAGCTCGCCTGGGTGCTATCCGTCTTGTTCTTGCTGCCATCAAACAACGTGAAGTCGACGAGAAGATCACTCTGACCGACGACGACATAGTGGCAGTACTGACGAAAATGGTAAAACAGCGTCGTGACTCTGTGGCTCAGTATGAAGCCGCAGGCCGTCAGGATCTGGCCGATGTTGAGCATGCTGAAATCGCCGTACTGGAAGAATTTATGCCTCAGCCGCTGAGCGACGACGAAGTTGCCGCTCTGCTGGAAGACGCTATCGCCAGCACCGGTGCCAGCACTATGCAAGACATGGGTAAACTGATGGCTGTGCTTAAACCACAGCTGCAGGGCCGCGCCGATATGGGGAAAGTTAGCCAATTGGTCAAAGCCAAACTCGGTTAAAACTGCCCCAACTCTACAGCAAGCCGTGCTATCCTCTCGGGAATGCGCGGCTTGTTTGTATCTCTTCCCAGTTAATTTCAGGTAACACTCATTGTATGGCAGGAAAGATCCCTCGTTCATTCATCGATGACCTCATCTCACGGCATGACATAGTCGATGTAATTGATGCGCGGGTGAAACTCAAAAAGCAAGGCAAGAACTACGGTGCCTGCTGCCCTTTCCACAATGAGAAAACCCCGTCTTTTTCTGTCAGTCCCGATAAACAGTTCTACTATTGCTTTGGGTGCGGTGCAAAAGGCAACGTACTCGATTTTGTGATGGAGTTCGACCGGCTGGACTTTGTGGATGCCATCGAAGAACTGGCATCTCAGCTTGGCCTTGAAATTCCGCGCGAACAAGGCACCAGTGGCCAGAGCAGCATCAAGCGACAAGAGAAACAAAGCCTTTATGACCTGATGGGTCAGGTCGCCCAATATTATCAGTCGCTGTTGCGTCAGAGCGATGCGCAGGTGGCGATTAACTACCTGAAAGGACGCGGCCTGTCTGGCGAGATCGTCAAACAGTTCGGCATCGGCTATGTGCCTGACCAATGGGATCTGGTGCGCAGCCGTTTTGGCCGCAACGAGCAGGCACAGCAAGATTTAGTCAGCGCCGGCATGCTGATCGAAAACGAGCAAGGCCGTCGCTATGACCGTTTCCGTGGCCGGATTATGTTTCCGATCCACGACCGCCGCGGCCGGGTGATCGGGTTTGGTGGCCGGGTACTGGGCGAAGGTACGCCCAAGTATCTCAACTCACCGGAAACACCGATTTTTCACAAAGGCCGCGAGCTCTACGGTTTGTATCAGGTGATGCAAACCTACCGGGAACCTGAACGTGTTCTGGTCGTCGAAGGCTATATGGATGTAGTGGCCCTGGCGCAATACGGCGTCGACTATGCCGTCGCCTCACTGGGCACCTCGACCACAGGGGAGCACATTCAGACCCTGTTCCGGCAAACCGGTACTGTGGTGTGCTGTTATGACGGTGACCGCGCCGGTCGCGATGCGGCCTGGAGGGCGATGGAGCAGGCACTGCCCTACCTGACTGACGGCCGCCAGCTGAAATTTATGTTCCTGCCCGACGGTGAAGACCCGGACAGTTTCGTGCGTCAGCATGGCAAAGAAGCCTTTGAGCAGGCCATCACACAGGCGATGACCCTGTCTGATTTCCTGTTCACCACCCTGCTGCAACAGGTGGATACCAGCAGCCGGGAAGGCAAAGCCAAGCTCAGTACGCTGGCTGTGCCACTGATTGACAAAGTGCCGGGCGGCACCCTGAGACTATACTTACGGAAAGTTTTAGGACAAAAACTCGGTCTTCCTGATGAAGAGCAGCTCAAACAGCTGATCAGCGAACACGGAGACAGCAAGCCGGTAAGAATGGCACAGCCCGCCATCAAGCGTACGCCGATGCGCATCGCGATTGCGCTGCTGTTGCAAAACCCGGGCTTTGCCAATGAACTGGGTTTGAATACCCATGACTTCGCCGGCACAGAGCTGGCTGGCTTAAAATTATTATTGAAAATAGTTGATAAATGTCGACTTCATCCCAATATCACAACTGGACAGTTGCTAGAAGATTGGCGTGAGACCGAGCAAGCATCGCTGATGGCCCGTTTGGCCAGCTGGGAAATACCGCTCGGCAGCGATGAAGACAGTTTACACACTGTATTTTTTGACGCGATGGATAAAGTTATCGATCAATGCGTCACACAACAAATTGAGAAGTTGCAGGCTAAATCGAACACCGTCGGCTTATCAGTCGAAGAGAAGCGGGAGCTTCAGCTATTGCTGTTAAATCGCCCCGTCTAAAAAGTAGTCAACAATTCTGACATTTGTTATAATTACTGGTTTGCATTTCTGCATCCTTTTTTCTCACTCAGACCCTAAGTTGGATATCGTCTATGGAGCAAAATCCGCAGTCACAGCTAAAGTTGCTTGTTGCCAAAGGCAAAGAGCAAGGTTATCTGACCTATGCCGAAGTTAATGACCACCTGCCAGAAGACATTGTTGACTCTGATCAGGTTGAAGACATTATTCAGATGATCAACGACATGGGTATTAAGGTGGTGGAAACCGCCCCTGATGCCGATGAACTCATGATGACTGAAGATAACGCCGATGAAGACGCCATTGAAGCGGCGGCTCAGGCATTATCGAGCGTAGAAAGCGAAATCGGCCGTACCACTGACCCGGTTCGTATGTACATGCGCGAAATGGGTACAGTTGAGCTGTTGACCCGCGAAGGCGAAATCGACATCGCTAAACGCATCGAAGATGGTATCAATCAGGTTCAGTGTTCTGTTGCTGAGTACCCGTCAGCAATCTCGCATCTGCTTGAGCAGTTTGACAAGGTTGAAGCAGAAGAGCTGCGTCTGACTGATATCATTTCAGGCTTCGTGGATCCTAACGAAGAAGAGACAGCCGCTCCGACAGCCACGCACATCGGTTCCGAGTTAAGTGAAACTGATCTTGAAGATGAAGACAAAGATCTTGAAGACGATGACGACGATTCAGAAGAAGAAGACGACGGCAGCATCGATCCGGAAGTGGCACGCGAGAAGTTCAAAGAACTGCGTATCTCTTACGAAAATATGGCCAAAGCCATCGATGCCAATGGCCGTCATCACCCGGACACTGAAGTCGCTATTGCCGAGCTGTCTGAAATTTTCAAACAGTTCCGTCTGATCCCGAAACAGTTTGACCGTCTGGTCAGCTCACTGCGTGATTCCATGGATAAGGTGCGTACCAATGAGCGCCTGATCATGCGTATGTGTGTCGACAACAGCAAAATGCCGAAGAAGACCTTCGTACAGCTGTTCAGCGGTAATGAATCTTCTTCTGCGTGGATCGACGAAGCACTAAACTCAGGCAAACCGTATGCCGAGCGCCTGAAAAACTACGAAGAAGACCTGCGTCGTGCCTCGCTGAAGCTGCGCATACTGGAAGATGAAACCGGCCTGTCGATTGAGCGTATCAAAGACATCAGCCGCCGTATGTCTATCGGTGAAGCCAAAGCACGCCGCGCCAAGAAAGAAATGGTTGAGGCCAACCTGCGTCTGGTTATTTCTATCGCCAAGAAATACACCAACCGTGGCCTGCAATTCCTGGATCTGATCCAGGAAGGTAACATTGGTCTGATGAAAGCGGTCGATAAATTTGAATACCGTCGCGGTTACAAGTTCTCGACTTACGCCACTTGGTGGATCCGTCAGGCAATCACACGTTCAATCGCAGATCAGGCACGTACGATTCGTATCCCTGTTCACATGATCGAAACCATCAACAAACTGAACCGTATCTCTCGCCAGATGCTTCAGGAGATGGGCCGTGAACCACTGCCGGAAGAACTGGCTGAACGCATGCAAATGCCGGAAGACAAGATCCGCAAAGTGCTGAAGATTGCCAAAGAGCCAATCTCGATGGAAACCCCAATCGGTGATGATGAAGATTCACATCTGGGTGATTTCATTGAAGATACCACGCTGCAACTGCCAATGGACTCTGCCACCGCAACTAATCTGCGCATGGCAACTAACGAAGTTCTGGCTGGCCTGACGCCACGTGAAGCCAAAGTACTGCGTATGCGTTTTGGTATCGACATGAACACCGACCATACACTGGAAGAAGTAGGCAAACAGTTTGACGTTACCCGTGAGCGTATCCGTCAGATCGAAGCCAAAGCCCTGCGTAAACTGCGCCACCCAAGCCGTTCCGACGTGCTGCGCAGCTTCCTGGACGAGTAAGCCACTCACCAGAAACACTACATCACAAAGCGGGCTAAACAGCCCGCTTTTTCTTTGCCCGCCGTACATGCGACCTCGCTCACACCCCTTGCCACTCAAGGGCTTGCCCTGCATTTAACTGCCTAAGAAACAAACAAAACTTGCCCCATAGCAGGTAGACAATGCCCCACCCATCCCATATAATCGGTGGCACATTTGGCCCCTTAGCTCAGTGGTTAGAGCAGGCGACTCATAATCGCTTGGTCCCCAGTTCAAGTCTGGGAGGGGCCACCAGATACAGAGAAGCCGGAACAGTGAAAACTGCTCCGGCTTTTTTATTCATTAAACAATTCATAACTCTCATTTGCAGTCATTTCGATATCATATGGTTGTAGCCTCAAAACTATGTTAAAAAACTTGCTGATACCCGACAAATCAGTAACATATCCAAAACATCATTTCGGCTAACTATCATGAGTTTATTAGCAGGTATTCCAGAATTAAAATTAGATGCCATAGTACAAGAGATTAAATATATCATCGACAAAGGAATCAATGAGAACAACCGAATAATTTTCCTTTGTGGTGCAGACAAAAATGATAGAGAAAGCCTTCGTTTCAAATTTTCTAAAGTTCTAGAAAGTCAGCGCCGTTATGAGCTTACTTATCCAGAAGATTTGTTTGAAGACCTTTTAGAAGGGCAGGGTGAGAACAGCTTACTTTCATTAGAGGAGCAACTTGCTGAAGCAGTAGATTTAATAGCTTTAATTCCTGAAAGTCCAGGTTCGTTCGCAGAATTAGGTGCATTTTCTACTCAAGAATCACTTGCAAGTAAAACAATAGTTTTTAGAAACTCAAAATTTAAGTCGCATAAAAGCTTCATTAATCATGGGCCAATAAGGCTGATTAAGAAACATCAAGGAACAGTAGTAGACATCCCTCCCGATTTTGATAGTGCAACACCAGAACATAGCCAATTATTGATAACATCTATTAAACATAAGATTGGAACAAGAAGAAAAAAGAAAAAAATAGATAATTTACTTGCTTATCCGAGTCAAATACTGCTTCTTGTCTATCTAATTGATGGGTTAACTACAAATTCAATTGAAAAGTTAATGATAAGAATACATGCTAAAGAAAAAACAACAGCGAAAGACAAGTTAGCGTACAAAGCTGCTTTACATTCACTTCTTAGAAAAAGTCATATACAACGACTAGACTCACATTATTTGATCACAGAGCTAGGCTACAAGTATATTAATGACAAGTATCACTATATTTCAAGAATTATGGCTCTCAGAATAAAGTTAATGAACATGCAAATGCAAGTAACCTAGACATTTAGACTGATTATTGTTAGATTTAGTTAGCTGGCTTCTAAGCAGAAACGATGTCCTAAACCAAAGGCCTTATCGGTATTTGACAGAGTTTAGCGGATAGAGATTTCTCTACGCCCCCTTCGAAGCTTTAACGTTGGCAGGATGATCAAGCCGTACACTTGCTTTCTCAGCAATTGTACGTCTTGTACTTCCTGCTGAGAGCTTCGCTCCCCAAACACTCCTTTTCGTCGTGTTTGGGTATCTTAGCACTAACTAAGTCGTTAGAAGCCAGCAACTTAATTCTTTAAGAAAATGACATGAAGCGAACTGATAAGAATATTATGGTTAAAAGTTCCGACAGTGGTTTATACACACAACGTCTGTTAGCCCTTCCTGTATTACAAGACGTTGATGATCTGGCAAAATTAATACGAGTTACTCCAGAACTTATATGCAAATATGTTTCTAACAATAAACACCACTACTTCCAATTTAAAGAAGAGAAAAAAACACCTGGTCAATTTAGAGATATAAGTAAGCCAAATCAAGAGCTTAAAGCAATTCAACGTTGGATACTTCGGAATATTCTCGATAAGTTAAAACCATCACCTTACGCAAAAGGATTTATACGTGGTCAAAATCTTACTGCGAATGCAAAACCTCACGAAGGCAAGCAGTACGTTTTAAATATTGATTTGAAAGATTTTTTTTCATCGGTGCCTGCTAAAAACGTATGTACACTATTCAAGTCATTAGGTTATTCTCCACTCTTATCATTCCAGTTAGCTAATATCTGTACATTAGAGGGTAGCTTGCCACAAGGCGCTCCAACCTCGCCATCACTTTCAAATTTAGTAACAATCAGACTTGACTACAGAATAGGGAAATATTGCGAAAAATTTGCTCTAACCTATACCCGTTACGCTGATGACATAACTATCTCTGGAAATAAGTTATCGATAATAAAGAAAGCGAGGTCTATGGTTTCTAAAATTCTTTCCGAAGAAGGTTTCACTATCCACCCAGTAAAAAATAAACTTTCTGGCCCAAGAGTTCGTAGAGAGGTTACTGGACTAGTTGTAAATGAAAAACTTGGGATCGGTAAAAAAAAGTTTAATTACTATAGAACAAAGATGTTTCTATTAAAAAAGAATCAAGACCCGAGTTTTGAATCAATCTGTATAGGAATAATCGCGTACGTTAAAAGTGTCGACAAAATAAAAGCAAACAAGCTAATTGATTATTACAAAAAATTACAAGGGAACACTTCAAAAATTTCTTTAGTTATTTAGCCACTTTAAATAATCGTTATATACAAGAAACACATTTAGATAACAAATACCAAAATTAAATTTCAATCCATAAACTTTACCTAGTGATTAAATACTCTCATTCATGTGATTAAATATCAGAAACACCTCTCTTTAAAAATAAAAAACTTACCAGATCAAAAAACAAAACAAAACAACTATCAATATACTACCTTCGAATAGTTACTAATTAATTACATACATAATTAGACCATATTTTAAAAAGATAGCACCCCACATTTCGCCCATCACCGAAGTATCCTTTTTTCACCACGCTATATTGAGCCCGACACTGACATTCAGAAGGATAAAACAATGATCGCGGTTCTTTTTGAAGCGACAGCCGTGCCTGAAAAGCAGGCTCGCTACTTCGAGCTGGCTGAACAGTTGAAGCCGCTGCTGAGCCATGCTGAGGGGTTTATTTCTGTTGAGCGCTTTCAAAGCCTGACCCATCCAGAAAAATTTCTCTCGCTGTCATGGTGGGAGAACGAGCAGGCCATTTTGCAATGGAAGCACAATATGCTGCACCGGTCAGCTCAGCAGGAAGGAAAGGAGTCCATTTTCTCTTTTTATCGCATTCAGGTGCTCAGCCTGATCAGAGAATATTCATCATCCCAGTAAGCAAGGAAGCCATCGCTATGTATGACATTCATGTCGTTTTGAAGAATATACCGGGAGAGCTTGCGCGGTTAGGTGAAACACTCGGTGCAAATCACATCGGTTTGGAGGGTGGCGGCGTATTTTCCGTCAACCAGCAAAGTCACGCCCACTTTTTGGTGGAAGATGGCGAAAAAGCCAGAGCGGTACTCATCGAACAGGGTTTTGAGGTCATCAATATCTGCAGGCCGCTGATTCGGAAACTCAGGCAGGAACAGCCGGGCGAATTAGGCGCTATTGCCAGAGTGCTGGCTGATAGTGGCGTCAACATCATCACCCAATACAGCGACCACGCAAACCGTTTGATCCTCATCACTGATGACTATAAGGTTGCAGAAAAAGCAACCCGTCACTGGATGGTCTGATTGTGAAACCTCACCCGCAAGTCCCGCAGGAACAGGAAGAATTTCAGCTGGAGTTATCCATGGCAGCCCTTGCGGCTGCTATGTCTGATGCGTCACGGATGAAAATTCTTTGTGCGCTGATGGATGGCCGCGCCTGGACAGCCACTGAATTAAGCGCTGTGTCTGATATCGCACCGTCAACCACCAGCGCGCACTTGTCACGGTTGCTGAAAGCCAATCTCGTCACTTGTTTATCGCAAGGGCGTCACCGGTATTTTCGTCTCTACAGTGCCAGTATTGCCGCCCTGCTTGAAAATATGATGGGGGTTTCGTTTGGCGCGATGCAACCACCAAAAACACGGGTGCCGGCCGAATTACAACGGGCACGAACCTGCTACGACCATCTGGCAGGCGGAATCGCCGTCGGTATTTACGATTACCTTTTCGCGAATGCATGGATTACCAACGACGGCAATGCGTTAACTCCCTTAGGTAAGGCGCAGTTCAGTCAATTAGGTGTCATGCTCGATGCAAAGACCAAACGTAAAAAGTGCTGCGCATGTTTAGACTGGAGTGAGCGAAAATTTCACCTTGGCGGCCATGCCGGGGCGGCACTTTTTCAGTGCTTTGAGCAGCAAGGATGGATAGAAAAAGTGCCGGGATACAGGGAAGTTACAGTGACAGCAAAAGGCCAGGCGGCTTTCAGCCAGTATTTTGGCTTGGCTAACGTTCTAAACTAAACACGCAGATTGCCGTGGAGTCTCCAACTTTCTTCTTTTAAAATTCTCTCTTCTTTTCAAATTAAAGTATCAGATCTAGTCTGAACTAATACAGTTTACAGTACTGACGTTTATCATCTGCCTGAGCCTGCATTTGATATGTGCTGATATCGGTTTCTGATAACACAGCCGTGAGCATGAAACATTACGGCCACTGTAGGCAACATAGTTTCCAGCCCTATCAGCGCTAACATTGAAAATCAGGTAGCAAAATGGATAAGCAACCAGAACAGCATCAAAACAAAGTTTTCATCGGCAATATGGTGGAATCCGCGATCCGTATCGGCTTACTGCTGGTACTACTGATGTTCACGTACGACATCATCAGGCCATTTATCATTCCTGTGATCTGGGGGGCCATTATCGCTGTCGCTCTGATGCCACTGACGTTGAGAATCCAGCGATGGTATGGCAATCGCCGCGGATTAGCAGCCACAACCGTTGCCCTGTTGGGTATTGTGCTATTAGTGACGCCGTTAGTGATGATCTCGGTTTCCGTCTACCACGCATCAATCCAGATACTGGAGACGCTGCAACAGGGTCAGGTGACTCTTCCGGGGCCAGACAGCAGGATTGCGGATATTCCGGTTATCGGCGATAAGCTGTTCGACCTGTGGAGTATGTTCGCCAGTAATCTGGAAAAAGCCATTCAAACCTTCCTGCCGGAAATCAAGTCTGCACTGTCCGCTTTAATTGGTGTGCTGGGCGGTGCGTTGGGCGACATGCTGATATTCATCCTATCGCTGGCTATCGCTGCCGGTTTTATGACTTACTCAGAAAAAATTACCGCCTCGTTAAAGACCATTGCAGTGCGCGCAGCAGGTACTAACGCCAGCCATTGGACTTCACTGATTGCCGCAACGATCAAAAGCGTCTTACTTGGGGTTGTTGGTGTGGCAGCCATTCAGGCGCTACTGATTGGTGCCGGTTTCTTTGTTTTTGGCGTCCCGGCGGCTGGCCTGCTGACGTTCCTCCTGATCATTTTATGTATCGCCCAGTTGCCGGCTCTGATAGCCGTTCTGCCCGTGATCATTTACATGTACCTGACCCAGGACGCCACCACAGCAACACTGTTTACCGTCTGGGTCGGTATCGGTTCGCTGTCTGACAACGTGCTCAAACCTATGTTGATGGGCCGCGGAGTAGCTGTACCTATGCCCATCATACTGATAGGTGCAATTGGCGGCATGATGTATTACGGCATGACCGGCCTGTTCCTCGGCGCAGTCATTCTGGCTATCTGGTATGAACTGTTTGTTTTTTGGATCAAGTTAGAGAAGCAGGAAGCAACAGAAGCCAGTATATCCCCTCAGCAAGACGCCATAAGTTCAGAGAAATCTGACACATAATGGATTTCTATATCACGCTGAGAACACGTAAGTTTTGCAAAACGGCAGCCGTACGCTGATGTGTCTGGAGTTCTTCGACTTCCGATTTGAACTGAGATTGATATCGAAAAATGTGTGATTAAGCCACCCAAAATACGGGACTGACCCAACAAAATGGGCGCTGTATTTTTCATCATGTTCCAAAAAATGAGTCACTGTAAACCATAGCCTCCTCCAAAAAGCGATTTCAGGTTGATTATACTTGGGCAATGAAATGCACTTCCTGAGGGTATGATGCAAGCACTGAACATAGCCCGCTTGCTGGCCGCTTGGTTCATTCTTTATCTTGCGACCGGATATATTTCATTATTTTTAGATGATCCGGTCAGCCGGGTTTCCTACGTCTGGTTTCCGGCAGGGGTTGCCGTGAGTGCCTTTTTACTGACCGGACGCTCCTACTGGCCCGCACTTTTCCTGACACTCTTTGCCGCCCGCCTGCTGCTTGATGTCACACTGCGCCATTCCTTGGAAACCTCGCTGCTTCATGCTGCCATTTCACTGTGCAATGATATTGCCATTGCATACTGCGTGATTCGTTTTGGACGCCCGAATGATCGCTTACACCGCATGCTGATCTGGCTCATCGCGACTTTCAGCCTGAGTGCGCTGGCCGCCGTGCCGGGCGCTGGCTGGCTGGTTTTACGGCAAGGGCTGGATTTCAGCCAGACATTCGGAATCTGGTGGTCGGCCAATGTGATCGGCGTTATTTTGTTCACGACCATCGTCATGGGGCTGATCTGGAAGCCGGAGCCTGCTTCTGTGACTCAGAAGGGCCTGGCTGTTGTTCTGTGGTTGCTGCTGTGTGTCAGTACCTGGTTTGTCTTCCATCAGAGCGTTGACAACCCGAGAGGGGCTGCCCTGCTCTTCGGCTTTGCCTGTCTCCCAGTCACGCTGATGATTCTGATCCCCGTGCTGACCGGGAGCCGGGTTGGCGCCTTTTCGCTGCTCTGCTTCAGCAGCATAGTGATCTATTACTCCTGGCAGCAGACCGGGCCTTTTTTTAGGTTCATCTCGGATTAGCGGGAAACAGATACGAAAAACGGTTGGATAAGTTATCGTGTAATCGCCAAACAACACTA
>NZ_JAUOQQ010000019.1:0-86304 GCF_030547675.1 Photobacterium sp. 2_MG-2023 | reverse complement strand
AATGGACGAAGGTCTGCGCTTCGCAATCCGTGAAGGTGGCCGTACCGTTGGTGCTGGTGTTGTTGCTAAGATCGTTGAATAATATTTGACGACAAGGCACGAAAAAGGGCATCATTTGATGCCCTTTTTCTACGCTCCGCCTCAGATTAGCGTATTTTTTGGTCAGTGTGCCGAGTAAAAAATGCGTTAAGGTGTACAGAGCGTTACGAAAGGGATTTACTTAATCCTTAGAAGCCTCGCTACCTGCGAGGTTATTTTCGTCTATATTGAGACAAGTTACAGGTTGGTTGTATGAAAGCGAATGCCGAAAACCAAAGCAGCTCTAGTAGCATGGATAGCCTGAAATGGGTTGTTGTATTTGCCCTGCTGGCAGCCGCGGTGGTTGGTAATTACCTGTACAGTGATGTATCTGTAGCGTTGCGTGCCGCAGCTGTAGTGGTCCTGGTTGCCGCTGCTGGTGGTGTTGCAGCTCTAACAGCAAAAGGTAAAACAGCGATCACTTTTGCCCGTGAATCGCGCATGGAAGTCCGCAAGGTAGTGTGGCCAACTCGTCAGGAAGCTACGCAGACAACCTTTATCGTTTTAGCTGTCACTGTCATTATGGCGTTAGCCCTGTGGGGCATCGACGGCATTATGGTCCGTTTGGTCCGCCTGGTTACCGGTGTATAGAGGTAAGAGTTCATGAGCGAAGCTCCAAAAAAACGATGGTATGTTGTGCAGGCCTTCTCTGGTTTTGAAGGGCGAGTTGCACAGTCACTACGTGAACATATCAAGATGCATGGCATGGAAGACTACTTCGACGAGGTATTAGTACCTACAGAAGAAGTAGTGGAAATGCGTGCTGGCCAGCGCCGCAAAAGCGAGCGTAAGTTCTTCCCTGGTTACGTTCTCGTACAGATGGTGATGAATGATGAAACCTGGCATCTGGTACGTAGTATTCCTCGTGTGATGGGGTTCATTGGCGGAACATCTGATCGTCCGGCGCCAATTTCAGACAAAGAAGCTGCTGCGATTTTGAATCGTCTGCAGCAGGCGAGTGAATCGCCTGTTCACAAAACTGTGTTTGAGCCGGGTGAAGTGGTTCGCGTGACGGATGGTCCGTTTGCTGACTTTAACGGTGTGGTTGAAGAAGTCGACTACGACAAGAGCCGTGTGAAAGTCTCGGTCTCTATCTTCGGCCGTGCGACTCCGGTTGAACTGGAGTTTGGTCAGGTTGAGAAAAACTGATCAATAAGTAATCAAGTCATATTGTCAAGGGCGTGGAATTACACTATAATTTCGCGCCCTTTCGTTAGACGGGGAGTCTGTTTGCTAAAAGCAGACGTTTGAACCCAAATTAAGGTAATTAAGCAATGGCTAAAAAAGTAGAAGCTTACATCAAGCTGCAAGTTGCAGCTGGTATGGCAAACCCATCTCCACCAGTTGGTCCAGCTCTGGGTCAGCACGGTGTGAACATCATGGAATTCTGTAAAGCGTTTAACGCTAAAACAGATTCAATGGAGAAAGGTCTGCCAACTCCAGTGGTTATCACTGTTTATAGCGACCGTTCTTTCACTTTCGTTACTAAAACTCCACCTGCTGCAGTTCTGCTGAAGAAAGCAGCTGGTGTTAAGTCAGGCTCTGGCCGTCCTAACACTGAAAAAGTGGGTAAAGTGACTGAAGCTCAGATCCAAGAGATCGCAGAAACTAAAGCTGCAGACATGACTGGTGCCGACATCGAAGCGATGAAGCGCTCTATCGCGGGTACTGCCCGTTCAATGGGTCTGGTAGTTGAGGGTTAAGACAATGGCAAAACTAACTAAGCGTATGCGCGTAATCCGTGAGAAAGTTGACGCTACTCGCGAGTACGACATCAACGAAGCTGTTGCTCTGCTGAAAGAACTGGCTACTGCTAAATTCGTAGAAAGTGTTGACGTTTCAGTTAACCTGGGTATCGATGCTCGTAAATCTGATCAGAACGTTCGTGGCGCAACTGTACTGCCACACGGTACTGGCCGTGATGTCCGCGTAGCGGTTTTCACTCAAGGTGCTAACGCTGAAGCAGCGAAAGAAGCGGGTGCAGATCTGATTGGTATGGAAGATCTGGCTGAACTGGTTAAGAAAGGCGAAATGAACTTTGACGTTGTTATCGCTTCTCCAGACGCAATGCGCGTTGTTGGTCAGCTGGGTACTATCCTGGGTCCTCGTGGCCTGATGCCTAACCCGAAAGTGGGTACTGTAACGCCTAACGTTGCTGAAGCTGTGAAGAATGCTAAAGCGGGTCAGGTTCGTTACCGTAACGACAAGAACGGTATCATCCACACCACTATCGGTAAGGTTGATTTCGACGCTGACAAACTGAAAGCTAACCTGGAATCTCTGCTGGTTGCGCTGAAAAAAGCAAAACCTGCATCAGCTAAAGGTACTTTCATCAAGAAAGTCAGCATCTCTACCACTATGGGTGCAGGTGTGGCGCTAGACCAGAATACTCTGGACGCTAACGTTTAATATTTGCAGAATCGCTGGGATTATGTATAATCCTGCGTTTCGAATTAATGGCTAAGATCTGGGCAGCATTCTGCCGGGATCTTCGTCCTAGACCGTAGGTGTTCTCAGAACTTAATACTTCAACCTACGTAGACGGTGCCAGGAACATGATTGATTTACTGTCTTTCTTGGATCTGCGCCGTACAAACTCTCCTGCAATTTTGCAGTGAGTGGGTAAACACAATCCAGGAGCAAATCCAATGGCTTTAAACCTTCAAGACAAACAGGCAATTGTTGCTGAAGTCAACGAAGCTGCCAGTGGTGCCCTGTCTGCAGTTGTTGCTGACTCTCGTGGCGTAGCCGTGGGTGCTATGACGACTCTGCGTAAACAAGCGCGTGAAGCGGGTGTTTACGTACGTGTTGTTCGTAATACTCTGGCTCGTCGTGCAGTAGTAGGTACTAACTACGAGTGTCTTGCTGACACTTTCGTAGGCCCTACTCTGCTGGCTTTCTCTACAGAGCACCCAGGTGCCGCAGCACGTCTTTTCAAAGACTTTGCTAAAGAGAACAAAGATTTCGAGATCAAAGCTGCTGCATTCGAAGGCGTACTGACTGATGCAGATGTTCTGGCGAAACTGCCAACTTACGACGAAGCTATCGCACGTCTGATGATGTGCATGAAAGAAGCTTCTGCTGGCAAGCTGGTTCGTACTATTGCAGCTATTCGCGATCAGAAAGAAGCCGCTTAATAAGTTTGGTTTTTTATTGGTTGCTATTTAAACTAATTGTTGACTTTAAAAGAGAATTGTTATGTCTATCACTAACGAGCAAATCCTAGACGCAGTTGCAGAAATGTCTGTAATGCAAGTTGTTGAACTGATCGAAGCAATGGAAGAGAAGTTCGGTGTTACTGCTGCTGCAGCAGTAGTTGCTGGCGGCGCTGCTGAAGCAGTTGCTGAAGAGCAAACTGAATTCGACGTAATCCTGACTGCTGCTGGCGGTAACAAAGTTGCTGTAATCAAAGCAGTACGTGGCGCAACTGGTCTGGGCCTGAAAGAAGCTAAAGCTCTGGTTGACGGCGCTCCAGCACCTCTGAAAGAAGGTGTTGAGAAAGCTGAAGCTGAAGCTCTGAAAGCTCAGCTGGAAGAAGCTGGTGCATCTGTTGAAATCAAGTAATTATTACTTAATTTCTTAGCCTTTATGGCTATGGGCTGGTGGCTAAAAAGCCACCGGCCCTTTTGCGCTGTAGGGTAGTGGTGTTTTTCACATTGTTTTGCAACCGCTTCCCGTGCAAATCACAGCCTGTACTCCAGTGCTGTTCCTGCTACAAACAATGTTATTAGTCACTGCCTCTTACTAGAGGTAGTTTGGATCACTTATCAGCGATCTGAGGAACCTATGGTTTACTCTTATACCGAGAAAAAGCGTATCCGTAAGGATTTTGGTAAGCGTCCTCAAGTATTGGATGTACCTTACTTGCTGTCGATCCAGCTTGAGTCTTTTGATAAGTTCATCGAGCAGGATCCGGAAGGGCATTACGGTCTAGAAGCTGCCTTTCGTTCTGTATTCCCAATTCAGAGCTATAACGGCAATTCCGAGCTGCAATACGTTAGCTATCGTCTCGGTGAGCCGGTGTTCGATGTCAAAGAATGTCAGATTCGTGGTGTAACATATTCCGCGCCGTTACGCGTGAAATTACGTCTTGTTATGTATGACAAGGACGCACCAGCTGGCACAGTAAAAGACATTAAAGAACAAGAAGTTTACATGGGCGAAATTCCGCTCATGACAGATAACGGTACATTCGTTATTAACGGTACCGAGAGGGTTATCGTATCCCAGCTGCACCGTAGCCCGGGCGTCTTTTTCGACAGCGATAAGGGTAAAACCCACTCCTCAGGTAAAGTGCTTTATAACGCACGCATCATTCCTTACCGTGGTTCATGGTTGGATTTCGAGTTTGATCCAAAGGATAACGTCTACGTTCGTATCGACCGTCGTCGTAAGTTGCCTGCGTCTATCATTCTGCGTGCGCTGAACTATACCACTGAGCAAATCCTTGACCTGTTCTTCGAGAAGATCAATTTCGAAGTACAGGGCAAGTCTTTGGTTATGGAGTTGGTGCCAGACCGTCTGCGTGGTGAAACTGCGAGCTTCGATATTGAAGCGAACGGCACTGTGTACGTTGAGAAAGGCCGCCGTATTACTGCGCGCCATATCCGACAGCTGCAGAAAGATAACATTGACCACATCGAAGTACCGGTTGAGTACATCGTGGGCAAAGTGTCAGCACGTGAATATGTGAATGAAGACACGGGTGAGCTGATTGTTGAAGCTAACCAAGAGCTGAGCCTGGAAATTCTGGCTAAGCTGTCTCAGGCTGGCCACAAAGCCATCGAAGTGCTGTTTACCAACGACCTGGATTACGGTCCGTACATGTCTGATACCCTGCGTATTGACAGTACAACAGATCGTCTGAGCGCCCTGGTTGAAATCTACCGCATGATGCGCCCTGGTGAGCCACCAACGCGCGAAGCGGCAGAGCAGCTGTTTGAAAGCCTGTTCTTCTCTGAAGATCGCTATGACCTGTCTGCGGTTGGCCGCATGAAGTTCAACAGCTCTCTGGTACGTGAAGAAACAACAGGTTCTGGCACGCTGGATCACGACGATATTATCGACGTGATGCGTAAGCTGATCGACATTCGTAACGGTAAAGGTGAAGTTGATGATATCGACCACCTGGGCAACCGCCGTATCCGTAGTGTTGGCGAAATGGCTGAAAACCAGTTCCGTGTCGGTCTGGTACGTGTTGAGCGCGCAGTTAAAGAACGTCTGAGCCTGGGCGATTTGGATGCTGTGATGCCACAGGATCTGATCAACGCTAAGCCTATCTCTGCGGCAGTGAAAGAGTTCTTTGGCTCTTCTCAGTTGTCTCAGTTTATGGATCAGAACAACCCATTGTCAGAAGTGACGCACAAACGTCGTATTTCTGCCCTGGGTCCAGGTGGTCTGACACGTGAGCGTGCAGGCTTTGAAGTTCGAGATGTTCACGCCACGCACTACGGTCGTCTGTGTCCTATCGAGACCCCTGAAGGTCCGAACATCGGTCTGATCAACTCGCTGTCTGTATTTGCGCGTTGTAACCCGTACGGTTTCCTGGAAACACCATACCGCAAAGTGGTTGATGGTGAGGTTACCGACCAGATTGATTATCTGTCAGCGATTGAAGAAGGTCAGTTTGTTATCGCTCAGGCAAACGCCGCTCTTGAAGAAGACGGTAGCTTTACCGATGAGCTGATCACTGCCCGCCACAAAGGTGAATCTGGTCTTCACCCACGTGACCACGTTCAGTATATGGACGTTGCAACCAACCAGGTGGTATCTGTGGCAGCGTCCCTGATCCCGTTCCTGGAGCACGATGATGCTAACCGTGCCCTTATGGGTGCGAACATGCAACGTCAGGCGGTACCGACTCTGCGTGCTGATAAGCCGCTGGTAGGTACAGGTATTGAGCGTGCGGTAGCGGTTGACTCCGGTGTAACCTCGGTGGCTAAACGTGGCGGTATGGTTCAGTCGGTAGATGCGTCTCGTATCGTTATCAAAGTGAACGAAGACGAGCTGGTACCGGGCGAAGCCGGTATCGACATCTACAACCTGACTAAGTACACCCGTTCTAACCAGAACACCTGTATCAACCAGCGTCCAACTGTGATGCCGGGTGAACCTGTAGCACGTGGTGACGTGCTGGCTGATGGTCCGTCTACTGACCTGGGTGAGCTGGCTCTTGGCCAGAACATGCGTATCGCGTTCATGCCTTGGAACGGCTACAACTTCGAAGACTCCATCTTAGTCTCTGAGCGTGTGGTTCAGGAAGATCGCCTGACGACTATCCACATTCAGGAACTGTCCTGTGTGGCACGTGATACTAAGCTGGGTGCGGAAGAAATCACAGCAGACATCCCGAACGTGGGTGAAGCAGCCCTGTCCAAACTGGACGAGTCCGGCATCGTTTACATCGGTGCGGAAGTGAAGGGTGGCGATATTCTGGTTGGTAAAGTAACGCCTAAGGGTGAGACTCAGCTGACGCCAGAAGAGAAACTGCTGCGTGCCATCTTCGGTGAAAAAGCGTCTGACGTGAAAGACTCGTCGCTGCGTGTACCTAACTCTGTGTCTGGTACCATCATCGACGTTCAGGTCTTCACGCGCGATGGCGTAGAGAAGGACAAGCGTGCACTCGAAATTGAAGAGATGCAGCTGAAAGAAGCGAAGAAAGATATCACCGAAGAATTCCAGATCCTGGAAGGTGGTTTGCTGGCTCGTGTCCGTACTCTGCTGCTGTCTGCCGGTTATGATGACGCGCGTGTGTCTTCAATGGACCGTGAGAAGCTGTTCTCTCAGACTCTGGATGATGAGTCACTGCAAAACCAGCTGGAGCAGCTGGCTGAGCAGTACGATGAGCTGAAATCTGAGTTCGATAAGAAGTTCGAAACCAAGCGTCGTAAGATCACCCAAGGTGATGACCTGGCCCCTGGCGTCCTGAAGATCGTTAAGGTCTATCTGGCCGTTAAACGCCGTATTCAGCCTGGTGATAAGATGGCCGGCCGTCACGGTAACAAGGGTGTTATCTCGAAGATTTGTCCGGTTGAAGACATGCCTTACGATGAGAAAGGCCAGACGGTCGACATCGTACTGAACCCACTGGGTGTACCTTCGCGTATGAACATCGGTCAGATCCTGGAAACTCACATGGGTCTGGCGGCAAAAGGTATCGGCGACAAGATCAATCAGATGCTGAAAGAACAGCAGGAACTGCATAGGTTCCGCGAATTCCTTCAGAAGGTCTATGATCTGGGCGATACCCGTCAGAATGTTGATATTGCATCTATGTCTGATGATGAAGTTCGTACCCTGATTGAGAACCTGCGTGCGGGTCTGCCGATCGCGACACCTGTCTTTGACGGTGCGCCTGAGCCAGCAATCAAAGAGCTGTTGAAACTGGCGGACTTGCCAGAATCGGGTCAGCTGAATTTGTTTGATGGCCGTACCGGTGAGCAGTTTGAGCGTCCTGTAACTGTTGGTTACATGTACATGCTGAAACTGAACCACCTGGTCGACGACAAGATGCACGCCCGTTCTACCGGTTCGTACAGTCTGGTAACTCAGCAGCCATTGGGCGGTAAAGCTCAGTTCGGTGGTCAGCGCTTCGGTGAGATGGAAGTGTGGGCACTGGAAGCTTATGGTGCCGCCTATACGCTGCAGGAAATGCTGACAGTGAAATCGGATGACGTGAATGGCCGTACGAAGATGTATAAAAACATCGTCGATGGCGATCACCGTATGGAACCAGGTATGCCGGAATCCTTCAACGTACTGTTGAAAGAGATCCGCTCGTTGGGTATCAACATCGAGCTGGAAGACGAGTAAGCCTGACACTGTCAGTACTACTTGAATCCGGTATCAATATGAAGGCGCCGCCGCCACGGCGCCTTTATGGGTCAACTCCTCACAGGAGCCGAATGTGAAAGACTTACTTAAGTTTCTGAAAGCACAGCACAAGACCGAAGAATTTGATGCGATCAAAATCGGTCTTGCTTCACCTGACATGATTCGTTCATGGTCTTTTGGTGAAGTGAAAAAGCCAGAAACCATTAACTACCGTACCTTTAAGCCTGAGCGTGACGGTCTGTTCTGTGCACGTATCTTTGGCCCGGTCAAAGACTATGAATGTCTTTGTGGTAAATACAAACGCCTGAAGCACCGCGGCGTGATCTGTGAAAAATGTGGTGTAGAAGTTACTCAGACCAAAGTACGTCGTGAGCGTATGGGTCACATTGAGCTGGCTTCTCCTGTTGCCCACATCTGGTTCCTGAAATCACTGCCATCCCGTATCGGCCTGTTGATGGACATGCCGCTGCGTGATATCGAGCGTGTGCTTTATTTCGAATCTTATGTGGTTATCGAACCTGGCATGACCAATCTTGAGCGTAGTCAGCTGCTGTCTGAAGAACAGTATCTGGACGCGCTGGAAGAGTGGGGCGATGAGTTCGACGCGCGCATGGGCGCCGAAGCAGTGAAAGCACTGCTGGCCAACATGGATCTGAATGCTGAAATCGAACTGATGCGTGAAGAGCTGGAAGAAACCAACTCTGAAACCAAGCGCAAGAAGCTGACCAAGCGTCTCAAGCTGGTAGAAGCATTTGTTCAATCCGGTAACAACCCAGAGTGGATGATCCTGTCAGTACTGCCGGTACTGCCGCCGGATCTGCGTCCTCTGGTACCGCTGGACGGTGGTCGTTTCGCGACCTCTGATCTGAACGACCTATACCGTCGTGTGATCAACCGTAACAACCGTTTGAAGCGCCTGCTGGATCTGGCTGCCCCAGACATCATCGTACGTAACGAAAAGCGTATGTTGCAAGAGTCTGTGGATGCACTGCTGGACAACGGTCGCCGTGGTCGCGCCATCACTGGTTCGAACAAGCGTCCGCTGAAATCTCTGGCTGACATGATCAAAGGTAAGCAGGGTCGTTTCCGTCAGAACCTGCTGGGTAAGCGTGTCGACTACTCAGGCCGTTCGGTAATCACCGTAGGTCCATACCTGCGTCTGCACCAGTGTGGTCTGCCGAAGAAAATGGCACTGGAGCTGTTCAAACCGTTCATCTACGGCAAGCTGGAAACCCGTGGTCTGGCGACCACCATCAAAGCTGCCAAGAAGATGGTTGAGCGCGAAGAAGCTGTTGTTTGGGATATCCTGGACGAAGTGATCCGCGAACACCCGGTTATGCTGAACCGTGCACCAACACTGCACCGTCTGGGTATCCAGGCGTTTGAACCTGTGTTGATCGAAGGTAAAGCGATTCAGCTGCACCCGCTGGTCTGTGCGGCTTATAACGCCGACTTCGATGGTGACCAGATGGCGGTACACGTACCGCTGACGCTGGAAGCGCAGTTGGAAGCACGTGCGCTGATGATGTCGACCAACAACATCCTGTCTCCGGCGTCTGGTGATCCAATCATCGTACCGTCTCAGGACGTTGTACTGGGTCTGTACTACATGACCCGCGACAAGATCAACGCTAAAGGCGAAGGCATGTACCTGGCCGGCTCTGCGGAAGCAGAGAAAGCGTACCGTACCGGTAATGCAGAGCTGCATGCTCGCGTTAAAGTGCGTATCACTGAGCACGTGAAAAACGAGCAAGGTGAGCTGGTGAAAAACACCCAGCTGATGGACACCACTGTTGGCCGAGCCATGCTGTGGCAAATCGTGCCTAAGGGTCTGCCATACAGCCTGGTGAACACTGAAGCACTGGGTAAGAAGCAGATCTCGAACCTGCTGAACACCTGTTACCGTGAACTGGGTATGAAGCAAACTGTCATTTTTGCTGACCAGATCATGTACACAGGCTTTGCTTACGCGGCCCTGTCTGGTGTATCTGTTGGTATCGACGACATGGTGGTGCCAGACGCTAAGTACACCAAGATCGCTGAAGCTGAAGCTGAAGTTGCAGAAATTCAGGATCAGTTCCAGTCCGGTCTGGTAACCGCTGGCGAACGTTACAACAAAGTGATCGATATCTGGGCAACCGCGAACGAACAGGTTGCTAAAGCGATGATGGATAACCTGTCGTTTGACACAGTTATCAACCGCGAAGGTAAAGAAGAACAGCAGAAATCGTTTAACAGTGTATACATGATGGCCGATTCCGGTGCTCGTGGTTCGGCTGCACAGATTCGTCAGTTGGCGGGTATGCGTGGTCTGATGGCGAAACCAGATGGTTCGATCATCGAAACGCCAATCACCGCGAACTTCCGTGAAGGTCTGAACGTACTCCAGTACTTCATCTCCACGCACGGTGCGCGTAAAGGTCTGGCGGATACGGCACTGAAAACAGCGAACTCAGGTTACCTGACTCGTCGTCTGGTAGACGTTGCCCAGGATGTTGTGATCACAGCTGATGACTGTGGTACGCACGCAGGTATCACTATGATGCCTCTGATCGAAGGTGGTGATGTTAAAGAGCCGCTGCGAGATCGCGTACTGGGTCGAGTCGTGGCCGATGATGTGCTGAAACCAGGTACTGAAGAAGTATTGGTTCAACGCAACACTATGCTGGACGAGAAGTGGTGTGACATTCTGGAAGACAACTCAGTTGACCAGATTAAAGTGCGTTCTGTTGTTACTTGTGAAAACGACTTCGGTTGTTGCCGTAACTGTTATGGTCGTGACCTGGCTCGTGGTCACCTGGTTAACCAGGGTGAAGCAGTCGGCGTTGTGGCAGCACAGTCCATCGGTGAACCAGGTACACAGCTGACGATGCGTACGTTCCACATCGGTGGTGCGGCTTCTCGTGCGGCAGCAGAAAACAGTATTCAGGTGAAGAACAAAGGTTCTCTGAAGCTGCACAATGCCAAGTTCGTTACTAATAACGATGGCAAGCTGGTTATCACTTCGCGTGCTGCTGAGCTGACTATTGTTGATGAGTTCGGTCGTACCAAGGAAAGCTACAAGCTGCCTTACGGTTCGATGCTGGGCAAAGGCGACAACGATGCGGTTGAAGCCGGTGAAGTGGTGGCGAACTGGGACCCACACACAATGCCAATCATTACTGAAGTGGCAGGTCATATCCAGTTTGTGGATCTGATCGATGGTGTGACGGTTTCTCGCCAGACGGACGACCTGACCGGTCTGTCTTCTATCGTAATCCTGGACGGTGCCGAGCGTACCGGTGCAGGTAAAGATATGCGCCCAATGGTGAAACTGGTTGATGACAAAGGCAACGATGTCATGATTCCGGGTACAGATATGCCTGCGCAGTACTTCCTGCCGGGTAAAGCCATTGTTCAGCTGGAAGACGGCTCTGCGGTTGGTATCGGTGACACGCTGTCTCGTATTCCTCAGGAATCTGGCGGTACGAAAGATATCACCGGTGGTCTGCCACGCGTTGCTGACCTGTTCGAAGCGCGTAAGCCGAAAGAGCCTGCAATCCTGGCTGAAATCACAGGTGCAGTATCCTTCGGTAAAGAGACCAAAGGTAAGCGTCGTTTGATCATCACCCCAACTGACGGCCAGCCATATGAGGAAATGATTCCTAAGTGGCGTCAGCTGAACGTCTTTGAAGGCGAGAAAGTTGAAAAAGGTGATGTTATTGCCGATGGTCCGGAAGCTCCGCACGATATCCTGCGTCTGCGTGGCGTTCACGCGGTAGCAGAATACATCGTTAACGAGGTTCAGGAAGTTTACCGTCTGCAAGGCGTTAAGATTAACGATAAGCACATCGAGACTATCATCCGTCAGATGCTGCGTAAGGTAACCATTACGGTTCCGGGTGACTCTGAGTTCCTGGAAGGCGAGCAGGTGGAATTCTCCCGCGTGAACATCGCCAACCGTCAGCTGATTGCTGAAGACAAGCAGCCTGCACTGTTTGAGCGTGATCTGCTGGGTATTACCAAAGCGTCTCTGGCTACTGAGTCCTTCATCTCTGCCGCGTCGTTCCAGGAAACGACTCGCGTACTGACTGAAGCTGCGGTTGCCGGTAAGCGTGATGAGCTGCGTGGTCTGAAAGAAAACGTCATCGTGGGTCGTTTGATCCCTGCGGGTACAGGTTTCTCTTATCACCAGCAGCGTCAGCGTCGTCGTGATGCGGATCTGGCTCCGGTAGAGCCTCAGGTTGATGCCGAGCAGGCGTCTCAAGACCTGGCAGCACTGCTGAATGCCGGTCTGAACGACGAAGATTAAGATCTGTTTGGTTCTTGCATGACCGAAAACTGAAAAAGGCACCCTCAGGGGTGCCTTTTGTTTTTATGTTTAAATTCGTTGGTTATGTGTTTTCAGCGGCCTGACTGTTTTTGAGCCCTGGCTGATTTTAAACAGACAAAGACGCATACAGTAATCAGGGATGCTGATTACCCGTTCTTGGTAGCACAGCGTGTGATTTGCTGTGATTAAGCGCCGGGTGGAACGGCTAAACTTTCACTGATCAGCTCAATCAGATCATCTTCCAGCTCGAACCTTAATTCGATTTGTTCACCCACCATGGACAATTCGTTATCAAAATCATCCCAATCATCACTGTCGTCTGTGATCTCACAATAGCGGTCTGCAAAATTCAGCAAGGGATCTGTGGTATCAGTAATTTTGTTGTAGAGCTGTGAGATTTCTGTGGTTGGGGAATATCCGGTCGCCTGCCACCTTGCCATCACCTTGTCGTAAATTTTAAAGTGACCTTCGGAGATGTAATCAACCAGTTGCTGGCTGAAGAGTTGGAGCTGCGATGACGTGGGAAGTTGCCGGGATTTATTTTCAAAGGGAGGTAAGCCTGCTAATTTGCAGTAATCTATCAGCAGCTGCTGCCTCGACATCAGCCAATGATCGATGACATCATTGTTGCCACCCCATTGTTTTTGCACTTGTTCGAATTTACTAAGCATGACCATGTCCTCATGATCGCCCCGCAAGAAGCAGGAGCCGAAAACAATACCTGTCAAACTCTTAGTGACACTAAGAGTACCAATATGGCAAAGCCAAATTCCACTGTTAGGTTTAGATTGCCAGCAAAACTGATACCCTGCAAGGATGGAGGAGCAGCTAATGTCAAAAAAGCAAGAACACAGCTACTGGTGTGTCATTCGTGACCGCAGAATTTATTTAGAAAAGGGTAAGTTACCGCTTACACTGGAAGGCTTTACTGACTTGGATCTTGCAAGATCCACCGTGATCGGTTTTCATCAGGGATACCCGGTGAGATGGCTGGAAGATCCTGATTTATTGGCTGATAAAAAATTTTATTCTCTCAGGGAATTTCTTCACGAGCATGAGGATCTGTTTGCGCTGGCCGGCAAAGCGATGCAGTTATCCCATATGTGCGAGACGCAGGCATTTTGTTCTTCCTGCGGCGGGAAAACGACATTGGCCGACAGTGCACAGGCCATGCGATGCCAGGCCTGTGACAGCTACCATTATCCGTGCATTGCTCCCTGTATCATTGTTGCGGTGAAGAAAGATGACTGCATTTTGCTGGCGCAGCATCCCCGTCATAAAAGTGGCATATATACCGTTATTGCCGGCTTTGTTGAAGCCGGAGAAACCCTGGAGCAATGTGTGGCTCGTGAAGTCAAAGAAGAGACGGGTATTGAAGTGACCAATATCCGCTACTTTGACAGTCAGCCCTGGGCGTTTCCGTCCAACATTATGATGGGATTTCTGGCGGAACACCAAAGTGGTGTTATCCGTCCGGATTACGAAGAGCTGGTGGATGCCCGCTGGTTTAAACATGATCAGTTACCGCAGATCGCGCCACCAGGGACGATTGCGCATCGTCTTATTCAGGCTACTTGCGAGGCTATCAGGCAGGAAGCAGCAATCCGGAAAGATGGTGACCAGTAAATGCCAGGGAGATAATTTACTGGAAGGGACCCAGGCTCCTATCAGCCTGAGTGGCTTTCTGGCAGTCCGCGGAAAATGGCTTTGGAATGCTTAATCAGGTGTGCGGCATAATGCGGGGTGACTTTATGCAGCTGTCCTTTCATGGCTTTGAAAGAGTTTTCCCAGCAGCGGTCTTTGTACACACCGGTTTCAGTAAATTCGATAACAACTTGCAGGTCCATAGATCCTCCAATTTTTGCAATAGCCGATGTTGGCTGTTAATAACAGTATCAGAGAACCGATAGGCTATTGATTAAAATATCTGCAACATTAGATTGCCAAAAATGAAACAGCAGACGCTTAAACCGTACGGCTGACAAGCGATGTGCTCTACGCGGCATTAATTGCCATTCAGGGTGAATGCATAGCTGCTGTTGCCGGATCAGGGTGTTACAATGTACTCAATTATTTGCCAGGATGTTGACAATGACAGAATTGAAAAACGATCGCTATCTGCGTGCTTTACTCAAGCAGCCGGTTGACTGCACCCCTGTATGGATGATGCGTCAGGCAGGCCGTTATCTACCAGAATACCGTGCAACCCGCGGCGTGGCTGGCGACTTTATGTCGCTGTGTAAGAATGCTGAACTGGCCAGCGAAGTGACTCTGCAACCTTTGCGCCGTTTTCCGCTGGATGCCGCTATCCTGTTTTCTGACATCCTGACCATTCCGGATGCTATGGGTCTTGGACTGTATTTTGAAACCGGTGAAGGGCCAAAATTCGAGCGTCCTATCACCTGTAAAGCCGATGTCGATAAGATAGGTATCCCTGACCCGGAAGGTGAGCTGCAATATGTTATGAACGCCGTGCGTCAAATCCGAAAAGATTTGAAAGGTGAGGTGCCGCTGATTGGCTTTTCCGGCAGCCCGTGGACGCTGGCTACTTACATGGTGGAAGGCGGCAGCACTAAGGCGTTTACAAAAATCAAAAAAATGATGTACGCCGAACCTGCAGTTCTGCATGCACTGCTGGATAAACTGGCCGACAGTGTGATTCAGTACCTGAATGCTCAAATCAAAGCCGGTGCCCAGTCAGTGATGGTGTTTGACACCTGGGGTGGCGTATTGACCCCGCGTGATTACCAGCTGTTTTCGCTGCAGTACATGCACAAGATTGTCGATGGCCTGATCCGCGAAAATGAAGGCCGCCGTGTCCCTGTGACCCTGTTTACCAAAAACGGCGGTATGTGGCTGGAAGCGATTGCGGCAACCGGTTGTGATGCGGTGGGTCTGGACTGGACCATTGATATTGCCGACGCCAAGCGCCGTGTGGGTGACAAAGTGGCCCTGCAAGGCAATATGGACCCGTCCATGCTGTACGCGTCGCCAGAGCGTATCCGTGAAGAAGTGGCCGGTATTCTGTCTGGCTTCGGTGGAGGCACGGGCCATGTCTTTAACCTGGGCCACGGTATCCATCTCGACGTACCGCCGGAAAATGCCGGCGTCTTTGTCGAGGCGGTCCATGAGCTGTCTGCCCCTTATCACAAGTAAGCGGCGGCTGATGACACCAGAAAGCGAGCTGAACGGCTCGCTTTTTGCGTTTTACAGGCAGCTTACAGCCCCAGGTGCTGGTGGACATAGTCGCGGATGTAGGGCACGACATCGGTTTCAAACCAGGGGTTTTTCTTCAGCCACAAGGTATTGCGCGGCGATGGGTGAGGCAGTGGCAGATAATCTGGCGCCCATTGCCGCCAGGCTCTGACTGTGTCGGTCAGGGTTTTGGGTTTATCTGACAGATAATAATTCTGCGCATACTGGCCGACCAGCAGTGTCATGCCGATATTGGGCAGCAGCGGCCAGACCTGGTCATGCCATTGCGGCGCGCATTCGGGTCTTGGCGGCAAGTCCCCGCTCTTGCCTTTTCCCGGATAGCAAAACCCCATCGGCATAATGGCGATACGGCTGGGATCATAGAAAGTACCACGATCGAGATCCAGCCAGCGGCGCAGCCGGTCGCCGCTTGGATCGTTCCAGGGAATGCCAGTGTCATGGACCCGGGTGCCCGGGGCCTGGCCGACTATCATTAAGCGTGCTTCGCTGCTGGCTTGAATCACCGGCCGCGGACCGAGCGGCAGGTGGGCTTTACACAGCTCGCACTGACGGATCTGGTTCAGCAATGCCGATAAGGTGTGCGGAGGGTTGAGATTTGCCATAATCAGCCTTAATAACCGAGTGTGAAGTCAATCTGGTATTGCAGCGGCTTACCTTCAACATAGCGCAGGTAGTTGGTTTTGAATATCTCCATGACCTGTTGCGGGAAGCTCTCGGCGGCAATGTGCGGGGTGACAGTTATCTGAGGGTGACACCAGAAAGGGTGATCAGCCGGCAGCGGCTCTTGTTTGAACACATCCAGAAAAGCATGGCTGAGCGCGCCACTGGCCAGTGCCTGCAGCAGGCCTGGCTCACACACCGCATTACCCCGGCCGACATTGAAGAGTAAGCTACCGCGGCAATGGCTCAGGCTGTCGGCATTGAGCAGATTGTCTGTCATCGCAGTGGCAGGCAGCACTGACACCAGAACATCAGCCTGTTGCAGTGCCTCGCTCAGATCCTTGATAGCCATGACCTTATCAAAACCCGGGGCAGCACTTTCGCCGGAGCGGTTCACGCCCAGCACTGTCATTCCTAACGCTTTGGCAGCGCCAGCCAGGTGCTGGCCAATCGAGCCGGTGCCCAGAATCACCATGGTTTTGTCAGACAGAGCGCCGTAGCTGTGCGGTTGCCACTGCGTCTGTTGTTGCTGGGCCTGATAACGGCTGAAATGGCGCTGGTGGCTGATCAGCAAACCCAGCACGTATTCGCTGATCAACTGGCCGAAGATCCCCCGGACATTGGTCAGCGCATAATCGCTGCGCAATCCGGGCTGGACCAGGGCGTCAATGCCGGCATAGGTGGATTGCAGCCAGCGCAGCTGCGGAAATTGCGTCAACCTGTCAGTGATTAATGGCGGATCGGCCAGCACCAGCGTCGCCTCGTCAGGATTGTCTGTCAGTGACAGCGCCGGTAAGTCTGCTTCTTCAATCAGTTGGCGGTACAGGTCTGCCCGTCGGGAAACAATACAGAGTTGATGCATGGCTTTTTCCTTTTGCGCTGGCGGGTTATCAAGTAAAATTCAAGTTAACGTTTTCAGACAGATTATCCCATGCTTAAGAATCCAATTCAGCTTCGCCTAGAAAAATTTGAACCCTGGCAATACCTGACCTTTATGGCCTCACTTTGCGAGCGGATGTATCCCAATTACGCTTTCTTCTGCCGCGAGACTGAATTTGCGGATCCTCAGCCTTATCGTCTTATCCTCGACAGCGTCTGGGAAATCCTGACGGTGAAAAATGCCAAGATCAATTTTGAAAACCAGCTGGAGAAGCTGGAAGAGATGGTGCCTGCGGCCGACGATTTTGATTTGTATGCAGTGAACCCGGCGATCGATGCCTGTGTCGGGCTGTCTGATCTGCTGCATGCGCTGCTGGATCGTGATCTGATCCCTGAGACCGCACTGAGCATCAGTTCCCTGTCGGTTGAAACGGTAGCCAATCTGGAACAAGCGCGCGAGGGTGAGGAAATCACCAACGACAACCAGAAGAACAATCAGGCCGTGTGCGAAGAATGGGATGTCCAGTGGGCTATCTACCGTGCACTGAAAGAGACAGATGGCCGGGATATCGAGCTGATTAAAAGCCTGCGCCGTGAACTGCGTGACGACGGGGTGAGCAATATCGGGATTGCGCTCTGATTTGAGAGTCTGTGCCGAACAAGGCAGGATCGCTATCCTGCCTGGTTCGTCTTTGTTGAGGGGTCAGTTGTTGTAGTCGTCTTCGTCGTCGTCGCGGTTTTCAATCACCCCGTGTTTTTTCTTCCAGCGTTCCCAGCGCTGAAACGCCAGTTGCTGCATATCGGTGCTGGTATCGGCTTCATCGACAATTTCTTCGCCGACCAGGCTCTCGAAAATATCTTCCAGGGTAACCAGTCCCATCACAGTGCCGTATTCATCGACCACTAACGCCAGCTGGACGCGCTCTTTCATCAGTTTTTCAAACGCCACCGGAACAGTATCCAGATTCAGCACCACAGGCAGCGGACGCATTAAGTCACTGAGCAGCAGATTGCCCTGTCCGCTCTGACTGGCGGCAAACAGTTCGAGACGGTGAACAAATCCGAGAATATTGTCTTTACTGCCTTGGTAGATCAACGGGCGTGAAAAAGGGCTGTCTTTGGCCTGGCTCAAAAATTCGTTGATAGACAAACTGCCCTCGACACGGAACAGGACCGGCCGCGGCGTCATGATTTTACTCACGCTGACATCACAGAACTGCAGCAGGTTATGCATGATTTTCGATTCCCCTTCGGCCAGTTCGCCGGACTCTTTGGCCAGCATGGCCATGGCTGAGAGCTCATCACGCAGTTTCGGGGGCTGGTGGCCCTGCGACAAACGGCGGGTGATTTGCTCCGAGACCCACACGAAAGGACGAAGCAGCCAGATCATCCATTCCAGTACATGAGCCGTGAACGGTGCCAACTGGCGGCAGTAGGTCGCGCCTATGGTTTTGGGAATGATCTCTGACAGCAGAAGAATGCCGACTGTGAGCGCAGCAGAGAATACCCCTAGCCACTGACTGCCGAAGACGACGGCGGCCTGGGCACCGGCCGTTGCGGCACCAATGGTGTGGGCTATGGTGTTCAGGGTCAGAATCGACGCCAGTGGACGATCGATATTGCCTTTCAGCTCTGCCAGTTTGTCTGCCATGGGATGTTCTTGTTGACGCAGGGTGCCAATGTAGCTGGGAGAAATACTGAGCAGTACAGCTTCCAGCACAGAGCAGATAAAAGAAATACTTATTGCGATTGAGATATAGAAGGTCAGAAGTAACATGCGTTTTGATTTGCTCTTAGTGGAATAACCATGAAGGACTCAAGTGGCCTCAAATTGTCGAATGATAAGGACCGCAACAGCACTGGTGTGTATGAATACGTTGAACTCACGGCACCTAGCTTCTTGAGTTATTTGAGTATTAATTGGTGCAATAAGAAGCAAAAGCAACCAGCGTCTTCTTCAGGATAGTAACAATTTGTGAACTTGCGCTCAGTTTATGGTTAAAGACCCCGCAGCTAACCACAGGAAAGCCGACAAACCTTTGCCACATGGGCTTCTTTTGAATTAGAGTGGATAAGTCTGAAGAAAAAACCTTAGAAGGGAAACCGAATGAACAAGACCCAACTGATTGACCTGATTGCTGAACAAGCGGACCTGACTAAAGCGCAAGCAAAAGATGCGCTGGAATCAACCCTGAGCGGCATCACCGAAGCATTGAAATCCGGTGACCAGGTTCAACTTATTGGCTTTGGCACATTTAAAGTAAACCACCGCGCAGCGCGTACAGGTCGTAACCCGCAGACTGGTAAAGAAATCCAGATCGCTGCAGCCAACGTACCTGCTTTCGTTGCAGGTAAAGCGCTGAAAGATTCTGTAAAATAATCTTAACTCCGCCGGGGATAACTTCGGCGGAGTTTTTATTTATGAAACGAACCTGCCTGATTGTACTGACTTTCCTGCTTTCTGCCTGTGGCAGCTCTGCTTTATCACAACACACACTGTCTCCTTTGGAACGCCTTAGCGGCGGTCAGGTCGTCGGTGATGCGTCATCACTGTACTGGGTCAACCTGCGTCAATCGAAAACCGAGTCTTTGGCTGAACGGGTCTGGATGGGCGATTACGGTGAGTATCAGACGGATTATCGCTGGCATGACGGGCAGTTGCGTGAATTGAAGCGGGCCGGCACAGCGCTGAAAGACGATAAACACCAGCCGTTTGAATTGCATGTGCGTTACGATCAGCACGGCGAGGCGGTGTTCCAGCGCTATAAAGTTGGCGACACGGTTTTTCCTTTGTCTGATACTCAGCTGCATCAGCTCAGCCAGCAGGCTGACATGGCGGTGGCTCTTGTCCGAGAGCAGTCGCGAGAGGGATTCCAGCTGGTGCAGGGTGTGTGGGACGGTCAACGGTTTGTCCATTGTGATGCTCAGGCTGAGATTGAGATTAACTGGCAGCAGATCAATGCCCAGCCAGGTTATATCGCACTGATCGGAAAATCGGATGGCCGGGGCAAGGTCACCGCGCAGCAGATGGTGCTGAACCGGACAACCGAGCAGCACTGCCTGACGCCGCCCAGATTACTGGATGTGTCCTGACGGACAGAGTGAAAGATAAGTGGATAACAACCGATAAGGCGCCTTTCGGCGCCTTATTTTTAGTTTGTGCGGTGGCAGATCAGTCCTGTTCACGGGCAATGGCGCGGTAGCCAATGTCGTCACGGAAGAACACACCGTTCCAGCTGATTTGTTTTGCCAGCGCATAAGCACGTTGCTGAGCATCAGACACTGTGTCGCCCATAGCCGTGGCACATAACACGCGGCCGCCATTGGTCACCACGGCACCGTCTTTGCTGGTAGTGCCGGCATGGAAGACTTTTTGTGCGTTGCCGTCTTGCAGGGGCAGACCGGAAATCACATCCCCTTTGCTGTAGTCGCCCGGATAACCACCGGCAGCCAGCACTACACCAATCGCCGCGCGCGGATCCCACTGAGAGTCCACGGTATTCAGTTTGCCATCGACAGCCGCCAGGCACAGCTCAACCAGATCCGATTGCAGGCGCAGCATAATAGGCTGAGTTTCCGGGTCGCCGAAGCGGCAGTTATACTCAATCACTTTCGGTGTGCCGTCGGCCATGATCATCAGGCCGGCATACAGAAAGCCTGTGTAGGGGTTGCCCTCGGCTGCCATGCCACGCACGGTAGGAACAATCACTTCGTCCATCACGCGCTGGTGGATTTCCTGAGTCACCACAGGGGCCGGCGAGTAAGCGCCCATGCCGCCGGTATTCGGACCTGTGTCGCCGTTACCTACGCGCTTGTGATCCTGACTGGTTGCCATCGGCAGTATGTGTTCGCCGTCCACCATCACAATGAAGCTGGCTTCTTCGCCGTCGAGGAACTCTTCAATGACAACGCGGTGACCGGCTTCACCAAAGGCATTGCCTGCCAGCATATCGCGCACTGCCGCCTCGGCTTCCTCCTGCGTCATGGCCACGATCACGCCTTTACCGGCTGCCAGACCATCGGCTTTGACCACAATGGGCGCGCCTTTTTCTTTCAGGTAAGCCAGAGCCGGCTCGATCTCGGTAAAGTTCTGGTATTCTGCCGTCGGGATCTGATGGCGGGCCAGGAAGTCTTTGGTGAAGGCTTTGGAGCCTTCCAGCTGGGCGGCGGCCTGGGTCGGACCGAAAATCGGCAAGCCCGCAGCACGGAATGCGTCAACCACACCTATCACCAGTGGTGCTTCCGGGCCAACAATGGTCAGGCCGATTTGCTGCTCTTTGGCAAACGCCACCAGTGCCGCAGTGTCTTCCACGCCAATCGCGACATTTTCCAGTTTTGGCTCTAAGGCAGTACCAGCATTGCCCGGTGCCACGAAGACTTTCTCTACCTGTGCCGATTGTGCGGCTTTCCAGCCCAGGGCGTGCTCGCGGCCGCCATTACCAATGACAAGAACTTTCATCTTTTGATCCTTATCGCGTCGCCAGGTTGGCGATTTCTGTGTCAAGCGTACTCATTGATTCGGTATCAACTGCGTGCGCTTTCCTTGAGATCGAAAACCTGGCTTAGCGCTAAATGCTTAAAAGTTGCTTAATCGAAAGCGCCCAAACCTGTTGAGCGCCCAAGAAATAAAGCAAGGTTCCACAGTGATCGCGGAGCCTTAACGATTGATTAATGACGGAAGTGACGCATGCCTGTGAAGACCATGGCCATGCCGTGTTCATCGGCAGCGGCAATCACTTCGTCATCACGCATTGACCCGCCCGGCTGAATCACACAGGTGATACCGGCTGCTGCCGCCGCATCGATACCGTCGCGGAACGGGAAGAAGGCATCTGATGCCATCACACTGCCAGCCACTTCCAGCTTTTCGTCCGCCGCTTTGATACCGGCAATTTTGGCTGAATATACGCGACTCATCTGGCCGGCGCCCACACCGATGGTCATGTTGCCTTTGGCGTAGACGATCGCATTGGATTTCACGTATTTAGCCACTTTCCAGCAGAACAGGGCATCGCGTAGCTCTTCGTCGCTTGGCTGGCGCTGGGTAACCACTTTGAGGTCAGCCAGACCGACCATGCCCTGGTCACGATCCTGCACCAGTAAACCACCGTTGACGCGTTTGACGTCGAAACCTGTGGTTTTGCTGTGCCACTGGCCGCATTCCAGCAGACGCACGTTTTGCTTGGCAGACACCACTTCAGCGGCTTCGGCGCTGACGCTGGGGGCAATAATCACTTCAACGAACTGGCGCTCAACAATGGCTTTGGCGGTGTCGGCATCCAGCTCACCGTTGAAGGCAATAATACCGCCAAACGCAGACGTCGGGTCTGTCTTGTAAGCGCGATCATAGGCTTCCAGCAGGTTAGCACCCAGTGCCACACCGCAAGGGTTGGCGTGTTTCACTATCACACAGGCTGGCTGGTCGAATTCTTTAACGCATTCCAGCGCGGCATCGGTATCGGCTATGTTGTTGTAAGACAGAGCTTTGCCCTGCAACTGGCGCGCTGTGGCCACAGAGGCTTCTTCCGGCTGTGCTTCGACGTAGAAAGCGGCATCCTGATGGCTGTTTTCGCCATAGCGCATGCCTTGCTTCTTGACGAACTGCTGATTGAAGGTGCGCGGGAACTTAGAGTCTTCGTCAGCTTGGTCGCCATAAGAGGGCACCATGGTGCCGAAATAGTTGGCGATCATGCCGTCGTAAGCGGCTGTGTGTTCGAACGCCGCAATCGCCAGATCGAAGCGGGTAGCGTGAGTCAGTGACCCGTCGTTGTCGGCCATTTCAGCCAGCACGCGGTCATAATCGTGCGCATTCACGACTATAGTCACATCTTTATGGTTTTTTGCGGCACTGCGCACCATAGTCGGACCACCGATATCAATGTTCTCAACGGCGTCTTCTAATGTACAACCCGGCTTTGCGACTGTCGCCGCGAACGGATAGAGGTTAACCACCACCATATCAATCGGTGCAATGCCATGCTCAGCCATGATCGTATCGTCCTGGCCACGTCGGCCCAGTACGCCGCCATGCACTTTCGGGTGCAGGGTTTTAACACGGCCATCCATCATTTCAGGGAAGCCCGTATAGTCGGAGACTTCAGTCACCTGAATACCTTTATCAGCCAGCAGGCGGGCAGTACCGCCAGTGGACAGGATATCGACGCCACGGTTGGCAAGAGCTTGTGCGAATTCAACAATTCCCGTTTTGTCTGATACGCTGATCAGAGCACGGCGAATAGGACGAGCGTTTTCCATTGCTACCATCTCTTTGATTGCGGTGAATTATTTGCCAAAAGCTGACCTGTTATACTGAGATTGCCTTTGGCAAATAGCCTCATCCGTCAGGCGGGATGGGATTTGCGTAATGGCGCGTATTTTACATGATTCCCGGCATTGCGCAAACGTTTGCCTTGGGCCGTAAACGGTCAGCCGTGAGCGCTGTGCAGGGAGAGTTAATAAGGATCATGAGGTTATATGGCTAGGTACTTGATCGGACAACTGGCAAAGCTCTGCGAGGTCAGCAGTGATACCTTGCGCTTTTACGAGAAGAATGGCTTGCTGATCCCCGGCGAGCGCAGTGAAAGCGGCTACCGGCTCTACAGCGACGACGATGTCTCCCGCATTCGCTTCATTCTGCGGGCAAAAGCCATCGGCCTGAGCCTGGAGGAGATCCGGGAGCTGCTGGCGATACGGGTCGAAGCCGATCAGCACAGCTGTGCGGAAGTAAAAGCCATCACTCAGGCCAAGTTAGACGATATTGACAGCAAACTGGCGGAATTACAGCGAATACGCCGGGCACTGAAGCGCTTGAATGATGCCTGTTGCGGCGAGGCGGATGACGATGCCAGCCACTGCTCCATCCTGGAAGCCCTGGCCGATGAACAGTAATGACTCAGCCCTCAGCAAGGGCTGATAAAGGTGTATGCGACCGCAAAAAACTGTGATAGCGTGATGGGTTTCCAATGCCCGAACAGAATAACAGGATAAGGATTATCATGCTGAATACTAACGAATATTTTGATGGAAATGTAAAATCTATTGGTTTCGAAGCCGAGGGTGCGCGCAGCAGTGTCGGCGTGATGCTTCCGGGATCTTATACCTTTGCCACCGCTGCTCCAGAGCGCATGACAGTGGTCAAAGGGGCGATTTCGGTCAAGCTGCCGGGCCATGTCGATTGGGAAACCTACAATGCCGGTGATGATTTTGAAGTCCCGGGTGATGCCTCATTCGATGTCAAGATTGCAGAAACAACCGCTTATCTGTGTGACTATCTGTAATCTGTCGTGATACCCGCCAGCTGGGATACCAGCTGGTTTTCCTGCCCGATAATCCCTCCTGCCATCCCTTTCTTATATTTTATATTTGGTTATATCAATGGCTTACTGAGCGTTCATGTGAGCGGAGCAATTGACGGGACGAGTCGTTGTTCAGGTTGTCTGCCACAAGGCAGGGCAGGGTAAAGCGGACGGATTTAAAACGGGCTGTCTTTGTTGAGGGAAGTGGCAATGCCGGAAATGGCCAGTGCCAGAGTGGATTTGACTATCTGTTCCTGACGAGCGGTCTGCATCTGGTAAAAAGCAAGATCGATGTCTTCTGTGATCGGGGCCATGTCCAACTGGGCAATGCCCATCACATTGGCCTGGTGAAGCGCCTTGATTTCTTTAATGATTTTAGGGTCGGTAAAATGGTATTCGGTCACATCACGGTTGAGCATGTCTTTGATATGCAGGCAGCGTTCAATATCCTGATAGACAGGCTGGGCAATCACCCCCAGGCCGTACAGCAGTTTAAGGCGCACGCTGAGCTCCCCAAGCGGACCTGTGTCGTGCAGCAGCGGCTCCACCACAGATTTCACCGCAAAGTCGTCCTTGCGGAAAATTCGCTGGATGAGTGCATCGACGGCTTCTTCCAAGATATCCACAGAGGTAATAAAAAAGCCGCGTACTGTGGTGGCCTGGTTCAGGCGTTCAATCATGTCAGCTTCGTGTTCACAGGGTGCCATGGCTTCGTCTTCTCTTTGTGCCGCTAAGGCGGGGAGCGAACTCCCCGCAAGGTGATCAGGTCAGCGTCTGATAGCAGTGTTCAATATCACGGGCCACTTCGCTGTCAGCGTCCAGACCTGTGTACTGTGCCAGTGTCTGACGGACCCCTTTCTCGTGTAATGTTTGCTGCAGTTCCATTGCCTGCGGATCGGTATCGTTAACATACTTCAAGGCCGCTGCTATGCCTTTGATCAGCATGCAGTTGTCAGTGCCATACTCCAGAGTGCCCAGTAGGGGCTTGATCAATCTGTCGTTGCTGCCCAGCTTGCGCAGCGGCTGGCGGCCTACCCTGTCAATCTCATCGCGCAGGAAGGGATTGGCAAAGCGGGTCAGGATTTTTTCGATGTAAGCATAATGCTGCTCACGATCAAAGCCATACCGGCGAATAAGCACTTCGCCGCTTTCCAGCATTGCAGTTCGGACCTGTCCGCGGATGTCTTCATCTTCTATCGCGTCGCGGATCGTCTGGTAACCTTTCAGCGCGCCCAGATAGGCGGTAATGATATGGCCTGTATTGAGGGTAAACAACTTCCGCTCGACAAATGCCATCAGGTTATCTGTGGCTTCCATCCCGGCAATGCTGGGAATCTCGCCTTTGAACTGTTGCTGGTCGACAATCCACTCGCTGAAACTTTCTACTGTGACTTCCAGAGGATCATCGTTGGCAGCTTCCGCGGGCGGTACAATACGGTCGACGGCCGAATCGACAAAACCGACATACTGATCCGCCAGCTGCCGGTGCACCGGCGTTAATTGCTTATAGACTTCTTCTTTCAGATGCGTGGTGCCCCGTACCATGTTTTCACAGGCGATGATATTGAGCGGCTGGGTGTTACCTGCTTCAAATCGCTTGGCCAGCCCGTTTGCTATGGTACTGGCAATTTTATCCAGCACTGCAGGGCCGACGGCTGTGGTGATCAGATCGGTATGCACTATCTGATTGATTACATCCGGTCCGGCGGCATTGACCGCTGTGATATGGCTGACGGTATCCAGATGACAGTCATTGCCTACCACTTTGACATTGTAAGACTGCGCATGGCTGAGCTGATCGATCAAAGGCCCGTTAACGTCGGCAAAAGTGACGTTTACCTCGGCATCCGCCAGCACTTTACCAATAAAACCCCGGCCGATATTGCCGGCGCCAAAATGAACTGCTTTCATGATGATGACTACCTTAAGTTTGTGAGAGGCCGCGCTGGGCGGCCCCGGTATCTGAACTGGCGGTTAAGCCGCTTCTTCACTGGCCAGAATGCTGAGTACTTCCCGGACATCCTGGGTACACTTGAGGCGTTCAATGGCCTCGTGGTCATCCAGTGCGTTAGTGATGGTAGTAATCACCTGAATGTGTTCGTCATTTTTGGCGGCAATGCCGATCACCAGATGGGCAATGTCGTCTTCGTCATCGGTAAATGCCACCCCGGCAGGGTACTGGCAAATGACGATACCTGTTTTGATCACTCTGTCTTTGGCCTCCACCGTACCGTGCGGCACAGCGATAGACTCACCGAGATAAGTCGGCACCAGCGCCTCGCGGGCAAACATGGCATCAATGTATTCAGGTTCGGCATAGCCCATTTTGACCAATTGCTCACCGGCAAAGCGGATGGCGTCGTCCTTACTAGTGGCTTTGAGCCCAAGATGGATGTTGGCCGCCTGGATCTGGAAAACAGAGGGTTGCTGCGGTTCCAGGCTGTCGTCATTGGCGGCAACCGGTGTCAGTTTTACCAGGTTCGGGTCATTCGCCGCTTCCGGGCTGGACGCGGCAATGATACGGGTGATCAAATCATTGTAGATCTGACCGTCAAGGAAGTTGGTCAGCGAAATATGCTGAGCCTGCGGGGCATGCTTGCGGGCACGCTCAGTGAGATCTTTGTGGGTGATAACAATGTCGACATCATCGGGCAGGTTGTTGATGGCGCTGTTAGTGACATCAATATTCAGTCTGGCCTCACTGACTTTCTTGCGCAGTAAACCGGCCCCCATGGCGCTGGAACCCATACCGGCATCGCAAGCCACTATGATGCGGCGAACCTGACTGAGCTGAACCTTGGATGCTGGGTGGCTGCTGGCAGTGGTCGCCGCAGAGCCTGTGGCAGCACTGCCTTCAGCGGCTTTGCCCGATTTCATGGCTTTCATTTTCTCGCTGGCATTTTTCAGCGCGCTGCCGTCGTCGTCTTCGGTCACTTTCTGGGTTTTCAGCAGCAGTGCAGCTACCAGGAAGGACACAGTCGCGGCTGCCACGATAGAGCACAGCACGCCCACTATGGAGGCTTTCGGCGCCATCAGCATCACGGCAAAAATAGAGCCAGGTGATGCAGGCGAGACCAGACCGGCATTGAACAGGGTCAGGGTGAAGACACCCGTCATGCCACCGGCAATCGCGGCCAGGATCAGGCGCGGATTCATCAGAATATAGGGGAAGTAAATCTCGTGGATCCCCCCAAAGAAATGGATGATGGCAGCACCACCGGCAGTCTGTTTAGCCGTACCGCGGCCGAACACCATGTAAGCCAGCAAAATGCCCAGGCCAGGACCCGGATTTGCTTCAATCAGGAAGAAAATAGACTGACCGACCTCATTGGCTTGCTGAATGCCCAGCGGCGAGAAGATACCGTGGTTGATGGCATTGTTCAGGAATAGGATTTTCGCCGGTTCAACGAAGATTGAAGTCAGCGGAAGCAAACCGGCATCGACCAGGAAGTTGACCCCGGCAGCCAGACCGCCAGAGAGGATTTTCACGAAAGGGCCGATCAGGAAAAAGGCAACGATGGCACACAACATCCCTATGATGCCAGCCGAGAAGTTGTTGACCAGCATTTCGAAGCCGCTTTTGATTTTGCCTTCAACGGCTTTATCAAAGTGCTTAATCGCCCAGCCGCCCATAGGGCCGACAATCATGGCGCCCATGAACATGGGGATATCTGTACCTACGATCACACCCATGGTGGTCACGGCACCCACCACGGCGCCCCGATCGCCACCCACCAGTTTACCCCCGGTATAACCGATCAGCAGTGGCAGCAGGTAAGTAATCATAGGGCCAACCAGTTTGGCAATCGTCTCGTTGGGCAGCCAGCCAGTCGGAATGAAGAGAGCGGTAATAAACCCCCAAGCGATGAATGCGCCAATATTGGGCATCACCATGTTGGAGAGGAAGCGGCCAAAATTCTGTATCTTGACCTTGGTGTCTGGTGATATCATAACGTTTCCCCGTTTGATGTTCAGCTTCAAGTTCTGTTGTGTCGATAACGGTTCGCCAAAACCGTCGATTGCTTCGTACCCAATCAATCTACCACAGATCCTGAAAACGGAACTGATAACGGGGTTCTCGTGATCCCCGTCTCCTTTTTTAGCTATTCCCCATTAAGATATCGTGATCAATTTAACATTTACTCTGTGTAATAAAATTACATTTTCTATGATTTTTAATAGTCAATTAATTTTAGCTGCTTGATGTCACATTTATTAACTGATTGGTTATTAATCTTATGGTGATCTTGATCACGTATCATGCATCTGATCAAACACTATCTGGTGGTGTTAGTGATCTGAATCACTCCTCTGATTTTATTCTCGCTGTGAAATAAAAATGTATTATTCAGGCGCTATAAATTTGTAGCTTAGTTACAGCCTGGGATTATGCATCTACGGGCTTATGGGCTTGCATCGGGAAAGTGTGGCTGGGTGAGCGTCAGGGGTGGACAGGGGAAGGGCCATCAAAAAGGGCTATGCGTGCGCATAACCCTGTAAAATCAGCGTCATCTGAACTGATGATCAGTTCATGCCGTATTTTTTCAGTTTCTTACGCAGGGTACCGCGGTTGATGCCCATCATAGTTGCCGCGCGGGTCTGGTTGCCGCGGGTGTACTGCATGATGGTGTCCAGCAGGGGTTGCTCGACTTCAGCCAGTACAAGCTCGTACAGATCATCGACGTCCTGACCGTTCAGCTGGGCGAGATAGTTCTTAAGCGAGGCTTTGACGGAGTCACGCAGTGGTTTCTGAGTGATTTGGTCTTGAGAAGTGACAGTAGTCACTGTAAGTGCTTCGGAAGTCAGATTTTGTTCGAACATATTCTGTAAGCTCTTCTGGTATTTATGCAACGTTGTCGAAGTAGCCTTGCAGCGCATCGATTTGCTCTTGAGCATTTTCGAGTGCGTTGAAGGTCCGGCGGAAATCACCCGCAGAAGCCTGTTCTTTGAGGTACCACGACACGTGTTTACGTGCGATGCGTAACCCCTGGTACTCCCCATAGAAAGCGTGGAGTGCCTGTACATGCTCCAGCAAGATACTGCTGACTTCTTCAAAAGAAGGCGCTGGCAGGTGTTCACCGGTTGTTAAATAATGCTGGATTTCCCGAAAAATCCACGGCCGTCCCTGCGCTGGGCGACCAATCATCAAGGCATCGGCCCCGGTATAATCCAGGACGAAGCGTGCTTTTTCCGGTGAGTCGATATCACCGTTCGCAATCACAGGAATCGACACCGCCTGTTTCACTGCCTTGATGTAATCGTATTCCGCTTCCCCTTTGTACATACAGGCCTTGGTTCTGCCGTGCAGGGCCAGTGCCTGAATGCCACAGTGTTCAGCGAGCTGTGCGATCTCGACACAGTTTCGGTTCTCTGTATCCCAGCCGGTCCGTGTTTTCAGCGTCACAGGGACGTTCACGGCGCTTACCACGGCCTTGAGGATATCCTCGACAAGATCCGGGTATTGCAGCAGGGCAGAGCCAGCCAGGCGCTTGTTCACTTTCTTGGCCGGGCAACCCATGTTGATATCAATGATCTGGGCACCGTGCTCCACACTGAAGCGGGCGGCGTCGGCCATCTGGCGGGGATCTGCCCCGGCAATCTGTACCGAACGAAGTCCAGACTCACCTTCATGCACCATGCGGTTGAGCGACTTGGCCGTTTTCCAAACGTCTGGGTTGGCAGACATCATTTCGCTGACCGCCATACCTGCGCCGTGGCGCAGGCACAACTCACGAAACGGACGATCGGTCACACCTGCCATTGGCGCGACAATTAACGGGTTGTCTAATTGATATGGACCGATCTTCAATGTCTGTTCCTGACTATGCCAGTAAGGGCGCGCATTTTACGCATTTTTTGCTGTGCTGAAAAGGCCAATATTTGAGCATCCTGATTTTGGATTGCAAAAGGTCATGGAATTCAGTGTATTGCTCACAAAATGCACAATGGATAAATTTGTCAGGATTAGGCTTTTTGACCTGAAATCCGGCACCATTCTTCACGGGCGGCGATAGGATCCAGTGCCAGTTCGTCGCTGTAATGGCTGGCCACATCTTCCGCCTGAGATTCCAGTACCCCGGAAATCGCCAGCAGGCCATTGTCCCTGACCAGGCTCTTGATAACCGGTGACAGCTCACGCAGCGGGCCGGCCAGAATGTTGGCAACTACCACATCGGCTTGCAGATTTTCCGGCTGATCTTTTGGCAGATACAAGTCCAGGTTGTCAGACACACCATTGCGTTCAGCGTTGTCACGCGAGGCCAGAATTGCCTGCGGATCGATATCAATCCCGATCACTTTGGCGGCGCCCAGCTTGAGTGCAGCGATAGCCAGAATGCCGGAGCCGCAGCCGAAATCGATCACGGTTTTGCCAGTCAGATTCTGGCCGTCCAGCCATTCCAGGCACAGAGAGGTGGTTGGGTGCGTCCCGGTGCCGAATGCCAGGCCCGGATCGAGCAGCACGTTGACGGCTCCCGGCTCAGGCGCTTCACGCCAGCTCGGGCAGATCCACAGACGCTGACCGAATTTCATCGGGTGGAAGTTATCCATCCACTCGCGCTCCCAGTCTTTGTCTTCCAGCTGCTCAACCTTGTAGGCAAAATCGTCAGCCAGCAACGGACTGTTTTTCAGCAGCGAGAGCACCATGTCCATGTCACTTTCCGCATCGTACAGGCCAATGACGTCGGTATCGCCCCACAGGCGGGTTTCGCCCGGCAGCGGTTCGAAAACAGGGGTGTCCTGTGCGTCGAGAAAAGTGACCGACAGAGCGCCGGTTTCATCCATCAGCAAGTCGCCAATGGCTTCTGCATTGGCCGCAGTGGCATTCAGTTTCAGTTGAATCCAAGGCATGAGTAAATTCGCTATCAAAGAGACTTTGGCATAAGGCCGCGGAGTTTAGCACGAAAAGTAGTCAGCTCGCATTAGCTTCCTAGCGCGCACGGCAGAGGATACTGACGGTAGAGTAAAAAATAGCACCCCATGGTGCTATTTTGTCAGTTTGCAGTGAATTCCGCCTTTGCGTTCTGGCAATGTGCCCGGTTGGGCCAGAGGTAGCTGGCGGCGATAAAGCTGATCAGCCCGACCAGCAGGGTTGGAACAATCGCATGCACACCATGCATATCCGGTTTGAAAAGCGATAGTGTGATGTAACATCCCAGCCCGCTCAGCATGGAGGCAAATGCCCCGGCGGCCGAGGCTTTTTGCCAGTACAACCCCAGCACCAGTGGCCAGAGAAAGACGGCCTGCATCCCGCCAAAGGCCAGCAGGTTAAGCCAGATAATCATATCCGGCGGGTGGGTTGCCGCGATAAAAACCAGCACCGAGAAAATGCCGGTCACCCACAGCGATAACTTTGGCAACCGACTTTCGATATCAGGCTGTTCCGTTGCTTTGGGGTTGATGTAATTCAGGTACAAATCTTTCAATAGTGTCGCGGAAGCCTGAATCAGCTGGGAATCAATGGTCGACATAATGGCCGCCATCGGGCCGGCGAGAAAAATGCCAGCCACGACAGGTGGCAGTACGCCCATCATCAAAGTCGGCATGATCTGATCCGGCGTGGCAATATCCGGGAAAATCGCCCGCCCCAGTGCGCCAGCCAGGTGCATCCCCAGCATCAGAAAAGCGACCATGGCGGTACTGATCACCATGCCGCGATGCAGGGATTGACTGTCTTTGTAGGACATACAACGCACGGCGGCATGGGGCAGACCAATGACGCCGAAGCAGACCAATATCCAGAAGCTGAGCATAAAGGGCTGTGACATAAAGTTGTCTGGACCGTACGGCGAAATCAGCGCCGGATCGATTTGGTGCAGCGTGGTGACCAGCTCACCTAGGCTACCGCCTGCGTGAATAATGCCAGCCAGCAGGGCCAGCGTGCCGATGATCATCATGATGCCTTGTAAGGTGTCGGTCATGACCACGGCCCGGAATCCGCCAATCGTGGTGTACAGCCCGACGGTGGCGGCAAAAATCATCAGCCCCTGAGAGTAAGACAGACCGGTGACGGTTTGCAGCAACCGGGCCCCGCCGACAAACTGCACCACCATGGTACCGAAAAACGCCAGCAGCAGTGCCAGGGAAGCAAAGACTACCACGCCCCGGTGCTGATAGCGGGCATAGAGCATGTCATTGAGGGTCAGCGCGTTATGTTTGCGGGCTTCAATCGCAAATTTTTTCCCCAGTACCCCGAGTGTCAGCCAGGCGGCCGGGAGCTGGATCATCGCCAGCAATACCCAGCCCAACCCCATCTTGTAAGCCGCACCGGGGCCGCCAATGAAGGAACTGGCACTGGCATAGGTGGCCGCCAGCGTCATCGCCAGCACGAAGCCGCCCATACTGCGGTTACCCAGCAGATACTCGTTTAAAAACCCGCTGCCTTGCTGAGCGCGGCGCCGGGTAAACAGGGCCAGGGCAAACACGGCTGCCAGATACAGCACGAGCGGGATCAGTAATTGATTAGGCATCGTCATCCTCCGCATCCGCTGACAGCGGCATATCCTGATAAATACATTTCACCATCAGGGCGCACAGCAGCGTAAAGAGTACCGGGCCGACGATACAGGCGAGCAGAAACCAAAGCGGTAATCCCCAGTAAAGCGCAGGAAGGCTGCTCTGTATGGGGTCAGGGGCAAAGAAATAGGCAGAGCAGTACCACCACAGAAAATAGGCGACAGCCAGTCCCAGCGCCCATCTGGCTTCTCTGTGCGCCTGACGGTATCGGGTGGAAAGTGTCTTCATACTGAATTTCCGGTCAGTCAGTGTAAAACGTCGAACGACGTCGAAATCTGTTCGAAATCGTTCCGAAAAAGAAGAAAAAGAAAGGTATTTTGACAAATGACATTCGTATGCACCAGCGGCAGACCATTGATTCGGAAAATAAAAAGGCTGCCTTGCGGCAGCCTTGGTTCAGTTCTGAAAGCGAGGTGTCTGTTATTGCAGACCCAGCTTCTTCTCCAGATAGTGGATGTTAGCGCCACCGTGCTGGAAGTTCTCGTCTGCCATGATGTCTTTCTGCAGCGGAACGTTGGTCTTGATGCCGTCGATGATCATCTCGTTGAGGGCGTTACGCATGCGCGAAATCGCCACGTCACGGTTTTCACCGTAGGCAATCAGTTTGCCGATCATTGAATCGTAGTGCGGCGGAACCGTGTAGCCGCTGTAGATGTGGGATTCCCAACGGATACCCATACCACCTGGCGCATGGAAACGCTCGATCTTGCCCGGAGAAGGCAGGAAACGCACCGGATCTTCAGCATTGATACGGCACTCAATCGCGTGACCACGCAGGTGAATGTCGCTCTGGCTGAATGACAGCGGCTGACCGGCAGCGATACGCAGCTGCTCTTTGATCAGATCAACGCCAGTGACCATTTCGGTAACTGGGTGTTCAACCTGGATACGGGTGTTCATTTCAATGAAATAGAACTCGCCGTTTTCATACAGGAACTCGAACGTACCGGCACCGCGGTAGTTGATTTCGATACAGGCACGGGTACAGCGCTCACCGATGTACTTACGCATTTCTTCGGTGATGCCCGGTGCCGGTGCTTCTTCAACCACTTTCTGGTGACGGCGCTGCATGGAGCAGTCACGCTCGCCCAGATGGATAGCACCGCCCTGACCGTCAGCCAGCACCTGTACTTCGATGTGGCGCGGGTTTTCCAGGAATTTTTCCATGTACACCATATCGTTGCTGAACGCCGCTTTGGCTTCTGCACGTGTCATGGCGATCGACTGGATCAGATCCGCTTCTTTGCGTACCACACGCATACCACGGCCACCACCGCCACCGGAGGCTTTGATGATTACCGGATAACCGATACGCTTGGCGATAGACTTGTTTTTGGCTTCATCATCGCCCAGCGGGCCGTCAGAACCCGGCACACAAGGCACGCCCGCTTTTTTCATGGCGTTGATGGCTGACACTTTGTCACCCATCAGACGGATAGTGTCCGCTTTAGGGCCCACGAAGATGAAACCTGAACGTTCAACCTGCTCGGCAAAATCCGCATTTTCAGACAGGAAGCCGTAACCCGGGTGGATGGCGACTGCCCCGGTCACTTCTGCCGCACTGATGATGCGGGGAATGTTAAGGTAGCTGTCTGTGCCTCGTGCCGGACCGATACAGATAGACTCATCTGCCAGAAGAACGTGTTTCAGATCGCGGTCAGCTGTGGAGTGCACAGCGACCGTTTTGATCCCCAGCTCTTTACAGGCACGCAGGATACGAAGGGCGATTTCGCCGCGGTTTGCTATGACTACTTTATCTAACATATGCGCCTCAGTTACTCGATGATAACCAGAGGTTGATCGAATTCAATCGGATCACCGTTTTCGGCCAGGATAGCCACAACGGTACCGGCTTTATCGGCTTCGATCTGGTTCATCATCTTCATGGCTTCAACGATGCACAGGGTATCGCCAACGTTTACGCTTTGACCGACTTCCACAAAGGATTTTGCTTCCGGGCTAGGCGCGCGGTAGAAAGTACCGACCATAGGAGACAGTACCTGGTGACCGGCAGGCGCAGCAGGAGCAGCTGGTGCCGCCGCTTCAGCAGGTGCGGCAACCGGTGCCGCAGGAGCGGCTGGTGCAGGCGCTGCGTACATTTGCGCAGGTGCAGCAACCGGTGCTGCTGTGGTACGGCTGATGCGTACCGATTCTTCGCCTTCAGAGATTTCCAGCTCGGAGATGCCTGATTCTTCTACCAGTTCGATAAGTTTCTTGATCTTGCGAATATCCATGTATCTTTACTCTTAATGTTGTTCATTGAGCGTTCTGAAGGCGGCGGACAGCTGCCTCCAGGGCGAATTCATAACCATCCGGGCCCAGGCCGCAGATCACTCCGACTGCCTTGTCAGACAGGTAGGAATGGTGGCGGAAGGGCTCGCGGGCATGCACGTTTGACAAATGTATTTCAATAAACGGGATAGCCACGCCCAACAGCGCATCGCGAATGGCGACGCTGGTATGGGTGTAGGCTGCCGGGTTGATGAGGATAAAATCCACGTTACCGTGCGCCTGGTGGATGGCCTCAATCAGTTCGTGTTCTGCATTGGACTGTAGGTGATCCAGTGTCACGCCCAGACTGGCGGCTTTGGCACTCAGGTTTGCTACAATCTGATCCAGTGTCTGCTGGCCATAGTGTCCCGGCTCGCGCAGGCCCAGCAAATTCAGATTGGGTCCATTAAGCAGTAAAATGCGGTAATTAGTCGACATATTCTGTTATCTATACCTGTTCTTGCTAATTCAAGCGACAAAGCACAAAAAAACTGTGACTTTGCTTCCTTTCATGCAAACCATCACGGCTGAAAACCTGTTAGTTGCTCAATTATAGAGAATTCAGCGCAATTCGCAGCAAAATACTGGTCTAATCACCACTTTTTTGACCTTACAACTGTACGCAATTGGCGTAAGCAGCCGCCTACAGCCCCCATTTTTCAGTAAGATAGCGGATCGATTAACCTCACTTACAAGATAAGCGGCCAATCACCTTGAATCTTAATCAGTTTTGCTGAAATTCACCGCACAATGCAGCAGGTTCAAACAATGATGCTGTGGCGGTGAATAAGACAAATCAGACAATGGGAGGTGGCCGGGAGTTCCTGCAATACGGATCTGCTGTGTATTCGCGGGCACTGGAGCCAGTTGGGAGGACAAAGAAGAAAGCCGCCTGGCGGCGGCTTGGATTGAATGTAGGTTTTGTCGGTTAGACGACTTTTTCTTTTTCGGCGATCAGTTTGTCGACCACACTGGGATCGGCCAGGGTGGAGGTATCCCCCAGCGAGCCGGTATCACCGGTGGCAATCTTACGCAGAATCCGGCGCATGATCTTGCCTGAACGGGTTTTCGGCAGAGCGTCAGTCCAGTGCAGGAAGTCCGGTGTGGCTATCGGGCCGATTTCCTTACGTACCCAGTCTTTGACTTCTTTATGCAGTTCAGCCGTTGGTATCACGCCGTCGTTCAGGGTGATATAGGCATAGATCGCCTGGCCTTTGATGTCGTGCGGTACGCCGACGATAGCGGCTTCTGCAATCTTATCGAAGGCCACCAGCGCCGATTCAATTTCCGCTGTCCCCATGCGGTGACCTGAAATGTTCAGTACGTCATCGACACGGCCGGTGATCCAGTAGTAACCGTCTTCATCGCGGCGGGCACCGTCACCGGTAAAATACATGCCTTTAAAGGTCGAGAAGTAAGTCTGTTCGAAGCGCTCATGGTCACCCCACAGTGTACGCATCTGACCCGGCCAGCTGTCCAGCATCACCAGGTTGCCTTCAGTTGCACCAGGGAGAATGTTGCCCATGTTATCGACCAGAGCCGGCTGAACGCCAAAGAACGGACGGGTGGCCGAGCCGGGTTTCAGCGCGGTCGCGCCAGGCAGCGGGGTGATCAGGATGCCGCCGGTTTCGGTTTGCCACCAGGTATCGACAATAGGGCAGCGGCTGTCACCGATAGTGCGGTGATACCATTCCCAGGCTTCCGGATTAATCGGCTCGCCGACAGAACCCATGATACGCAGTGATGAACGCTGGGTACCGGCAATGGCCTCATCGCCTTTGGCCATCAGGGCGCGAATGGCGGTCGGGGCGGTATACAGAATGTTGACCTGATGCTTGTCGACCACTTCACTCATGCGGGCGGTGGACGGATAATTAGGAACGCCTTCAAACAGCAGAGTGGTGGCACCGTTTGCCAGTGGCCCGTACACCAGGTAGCTGTGGCCCGTGATCCAGCCTACATCGGCGGTACACCAGTACACTTCACCTTCCTGATAGTCGAAGACGTATTTAAAGGTCATGGTCGCGTATACCAGATAGCCGCCTGTGGTGTGCAGTACGCCTTTCGGCTTACCGGTCGAACCCGAGGTATAGAGGATAAACAGCGGATCTTCGGCGTTCATAGGTTCCGGGTCGCAATGATCCGGCACGGCTGCGGTTGCGTCATGCCACCAGACGTCACGTTGATGGTCCCACTCTACCGGATTGCCGGTACGCTGGAACACCACCACTTTCTCGATGCTGGTGACCTCAGGATGTTTCAGGGCATCGTCGACGTTTTTCTTCAGTGGTACAGCACGGCCGCCGCGGACACCTTCATCGGCAGTTACAACGACTTTGGCTTTTGAATCTATGATACGGCCTGCGAGTGCTTCCGGTGAGAAGCCACCGAATACGATAGTGTGTACCGCACCGACACGGGTACAGGCCAGCATGGCCACCGCGGCTTCAGCAACCATAGGCATGTAAAGGCAAACCACGTCGCCTTTTTTGACCCCTTGTGCTTTGAGGGCGTTGGCGAACTGGCAGACCTGCTGGTGCAGTTGGTTATAAGTCAGGGTAGCGTCATCGGCCGGGTCGTCGCCTTCCCAGATGATGGCAGGCTGATCGCCGCGGGTTGCCAGGTGACGGTCGAGACAGTTGGCGGAGACGTTCAGTGTGCCGTCTTCAAACCATTTGATATTGACATGGCCGGTATCGAAAGAGGTTTGTTTAATTTTGTTGTACGGGGTGATCCAGTCAACAATCTTACCATGCTCACGCCAGAAGGCTTCCGGGTCGCTGACAGATTGCTGGTACATGTCGCTGTATTGCTCTTCCGTGATATGAGCCCGCTCAGCAATCTGCTGGTTGACAGGGTAAACATGAACCTCACTCATCTCATTCTCCTTGTGTTTCCGTCTTCGTCCTGCGCGGACCGGATCATTGATCATTATAGTTGTGTTAACTTGAGCCAGATTCGGAACAGGCTCAATTAGACTTTAGGATGAGTGTGCGCTGTCATGGCTTTTTCTGTGTATTTGCATTGGCTTACATTATTTTCCGCCAGGCTGGTTGGAGGAGTGGCGAGCAAAAAACTCATAAGGGCGAGGTCAGAGCGGGCAGATCCCCGTGCTTGAGCCGGACATAGATCAGGGCGGCAGTAATACTGTCCTGCAAGGCATCGTGCCGCTCGGGGTGCGGCAGTCCCAAATGACGGCTGATGGCTTCAAGGCTCAGATCGTAACAGGTATTGGGCAACTGGCGCTCAAGCTGCTCATGGTACAGGTGGCTGACTTCTACCAGTTTATTGGGCAGGGCAAAGCCGAACAGACGCTTGAAATAGCGGTCGAGAATCGCCTTGTCATAACGGATGTGGTAGCCGACCAGGGGCCGGTTGCCGATGAACTCAAGCAGCAGGGTCAGGGCCTCTCTGGGCGCCAGGCCGTGACTGAGATCCTGATGGCGCAGCTTGTGGATGGTGACCGAGGCCGCACTCAGGCTATCGGGTGGACTCAGGGTCAGATACAGTGACTCACTGGTCAGAATCCGATTAGCTTTGATGCGGGTGGCCGCGATAGTCACCAGCTCCGCGCTGGCGGGATCCAGGCTGGTGGTTTCACAGTCAACCGACACCAGCTCATCGCCGCTATAGCGCTGAAACAGGGCGTGTATCGGGTGATGGCGGAATTTGTACTGATACCACCAACGACGCAGAATATTCATTTCATCTCACCATTCCTTAGTATCAGTCTCTGAGCTGGTAGTGATAGCCGAGCCATTCTTTAAATTTTTTCACCACATGCAGGCTGTGTCGCAAGAGATCACGTTCCGCCCGGCTGAGTGTGGCTAGATCCAGCAGATGATGCTGTCCGGCTGAGGCCGAGCCCGGTGGCAGGCTGAGCTGCTGGCGCAGCCTGAGACGGATGAAAAGTTTCAGTGCTTCGCTCAGATTGGACGCCGTACTCGGCTCCAGCACCTGGTGCTGTTCCAGCACGGCCAGGCGGCGAAAGGTGTTGGTGTCTGTCACGTCGTGTTCGAGTGCCAGGGTTCTGATGCCGTGAACAATCGGGAAAATACCGCCACGTTTGATGTCCGGTCCGCTTTTACCGCGTTTGATCTGGCCGAACAGGGTCAGGGGGACGCTGAACTTGAGCGCCGGGCGGGCAAAGGTTGCCAGCAGTAATTCCTGACTGCTGAGTCTTTGATGCAGGCGGTTTTTGACCGGTGCCAGCAGTTGCCTGTTACCGGCAACGGCCTGAGCATCCGCCAGGATCGCCAGCGTCATCATGGCGGTTTCATCCCCTTTATCGCAGCATGTTTGCAGGGTGTGTTGCCAGCCGGAGACACTCTGTACCCAGTCCGGATTATTGACCATGACTTTTCCGGGGCAGGGCGGGTAGCCGAGCTGACACAGGGTGTCGCTCAGTTGCGCCATTACAGTCCGGCACTCGGGCCAGTCGACGCCATCAGCGAGGATCAGGGCGTTATCCTGATCGGTTTTCAGAATTTGCTCACCGCGGCCTTCTGAGCCCAGCACCAACAGGCAACAGAGCGGCTGCCATTGCTCAGGCACCACCAGCTGAAACGCTTTTTCAATAATCTGTTCATTAATACTGGCAATCAGTTCCATCAAAAACCGGGTATGAATGCCGTTGTTGAACAGTGTCTCTACCAGGGCCTGCTGGCTGGCTGCTGCCAGTGCCAGTTCCTCTATGCGGGTGGCGCGGGCAATACGCAGCGCCAGTACATGGGAATGGGTGGAAAACAGGCTCAGTACCTGAGTCATATCCAGCATACCGGCGATATCATTGCCCTGTGTGACCAGCACGCGTTTGACCTTGTGCCGGGTCATGGTAATCATGGCCTTGAACAGATATGCACCCAGTTCAATGCTGATCACCGGTGAGGAAGCTATCTGGCCGACCGCTGTGTCGGCAGTCCGATTATCCAGCATCACGGCGTGCAGCAGATCGGTGCGGGTGACAATGCCAAACCTGTGTTCGGCCTGCTCAGTCGTGTCATCCACTAGGGTAAAAGCCGCGTCACAGTTGCGCTGGCGCATGTGTTCGGTGGCAGTACGCAGATCTGTGCCGGCTGGCAGGATCAGACAGGGCTGAATGTTGTCCTGGCGGACACGGGTCAGAATAAATTCTGCCAGATTCTGTTGCTGATGGGCCTGTTCAAGCAGTTGCTGCCGGGTGGCCAGATCGCTGTTGAAATAAGCCGCAAATGCCGGATTCTGCTGGCACAGCGCGGTAAAATGGGCCTGAGGGAGCAGGTAGCACAGCGTATCTTCTGTGGCCCGGTACTGATGGCGGCTGTGGCCGCTGAACTGGGCACGCACATCAAAAAGGTCATCTGTGGTGTAGTGGGCATAGTGCTCTTGCCGGTCAGCCGAGGTTTCTTCCACGCTGCCTTTGATTATGATGTGCAGCGACTGGCAGGGATCGCCGGCCCGGATGATTACCCCACCGCTGCGAAAATATGCCACATCCAGCGCTTTGAGCAGTGCGTCCTGCTGGCTGCCATCCAGCCGGTCAAAAGGGATCAGTGACGTATTAAAGGTATCCGGCATTACTCTCTCACTTTGTGGTGCTAGCGCGGGTGGCGCGGGTGTGCACAGTGGTGATGGTGACTCCTCTGCTAAGCAGTGTCGCCCAGTGCCCGCTTTTGCTCCAGCCGACTTTAGTCTAGGGGACGACCAAATCGCTGTTGTGCGGTTAAAGGCGGGATAATGTACGGCTTCAGGGCCAATAACTTTGCTGCCGCCTTTCCTGCCATGTGCTGGACAGGCATAATGGCGACCATTTTCATGCAGCAGGGTTTTGGGATGTTAAGAAGTAGCCCGTTTGGCTGGACAGCGCAGTATATGTTCGGCTTTTACTTTAACTATGGCGTGTATCTGCCGTTTTGGGCCGTCTGGCTGAATTCTCTGGGCATACCAGCCGGTGATATCGGCGTGTTGCTGGGCCTGGGCCTGGGGGTGCGCTGCTTTGCCAATATGGTGCTGACGCCCAGGGTGCACCAGGTGGAGCATCTGTTGCCGGCGTTGCGCTGGCTGGCGGTACTCAGTTTGATCTGCTGCGTGTCATTTGTGATGGTCAGCGGCAATTTGATCGCACTGACAGCCGTGATTGTGCTGTTTAATATTCTCGTCGGGCCGGTGATCCCGCTGACAGACAGTTTGGCTAATTATTACGCCAAACACGGGCATTTAGACTATGGTCGAACCCGGCTGTGGGGATCGATCGCTTTTATTGTCGGTTCGACCATAGCCGGTATGGCGGCTGCCGAGTTTGGCGCGGCGGTGATCCCCTGGGTGGCGGTTGGCGGGCTGGCTGCCGCCCTGTTATTGTCGTTGCGCCAACCAACTGTGTTGCCAAGCGAAGCCACCACAGTACGTCAGCCCCGGCCTCCGTTACTGGGGATTCTGCGCGATAAACGGGTGATGCGTTTTCTGATCATTGTGGCCCTGCTGCAGGGAAGCCACGCCGCGTATTACAGCTTCAGCGCCATGTACTGGAAAACGATCGGTTACAGCGAAGCGGTGAGTGGTTATTTGTGGAGTTTCAGTGTGATCGCTGAGGTTGCGGTGTTTGCACTCAGCAAGCGGTTGTTTGCCGGCTGGAGTGTGGCAGCCATGTTCCGGCTGGCGGCGGCGGGTGTCTTGTTGCGTTGGGGACTGACCGCGACCATGACAGAACTGCCGATGCTGGTGCTGACGCAGGCGCTGCATGGGGTGACCTTTGCGGCGGCGCATCTGGCGGCGATTCGTTATATCCAGCATGCGCAAAGCCACCAGATGGTTGCCCTGCAGGCGCTGTACAATGCCTTGCCGCTGGGCGCGGTAATGGCGGCGCTGACCACCCTGAGCGGCTGGGGATACGGCTGGTGGGGAGCCGATGTGTTCTGGCTGATGGCCGTGATGGGGCTGCCGGTATTGCTGATGAAAATTGATGAGTCGCCTCAGGCGGAACGGGCAGCGGCGCGCGAAGTGCATTAAGTCATACAGCCTGGCCGGTGAGATGTGACCTGCCGGACGGATACTCACCCGAGAGTGAGGTACACTCGGCCCCAGGCACGGGGCCGAATCAGGGAACATTTTTCAGGGAGATCCTATGGAGCAGGGATGGATAGTCGTGCCGGTATCACTGGCCTATCTTGGGCTATTGTTTCTTATTGCCTGGTACGGCGATAAACATGCCGGATGGATGTCCCGCTGGCGCCCCTGGATATACAGTCTGTCGATTGCGGTCTACTGTACCTCCTGGACGTTTTACGGCACCGTCGGTCAGGCCAGCCGGGATCTGTGGTCGTTTCTGCCGATATATCTGGCGCCCATTCTGGTCTTCACCTTTGGCTGGCGTATTTTTGCCCGCCTGATTCTGATCGCCAAGCGCGAGCATATTACCTCGATTGCCGATTTTATCGCCGCCCGCTATGGCAAGTCTCAGGGGCTGGCGGTACTGGTCACCCTGATTGCCACTGCCGGTATTCTGCCTTATATCGCCCTGCAGTTGCGGGGGATCACCATGGGGCTGGCCCAGGTTGCCCCGGATCTGACCCGCAACAGTATGCTCAATGACGGTGATATCGCCTGGCTGGTGACACTGGCGCTGGCCGCATTTACTGTGCTGTTCGGCACCCGTCATCTCGATACCACTGAGCACCATCGCGGCATGATGATGGCGGTGGCGTTTGAATCTTTGATCAAACTGGCGGCCTTTCTGGTGGTGGGGCTGTTTGTCATGCTGTTGTGGTGGGACATACCGGCACTGGAACTGAGCCAGATGGACGTGTCTGTGCTGCCGTCCATGGATATCAATGCCGGCAGCTTCATCATTCATACCTTGCTGACCATGACGGCGATCATCTGTCTGCCGCGCCAGTTCCATACGACTGTGGTGGAAAATACCCACGCCCCGGATCTGCACCTCGCCCGCCGGGTATTCCCTGTGTATCTGTTACTGATGGGAATATTTGTGATTCCGCTGGCACTGGCCGGAAAAGTGCTGCTGCCGGATGTAGCAGCCGATACCTATGTGATCAACCTGCCTTTGCTGCAAGGGGCTGACACCATCGCCTTGCTGGCTTTTCTGGGCGGCACCTCAGCGGCCAGCGGCATGGTGATTGTCTCGACCATAGCACTGGCTATTATGGCATCCAACGATCTGGTGCTGCCGTTGTTGCTGCGCCGGCTGCGAGTGTCGAGCCGTAACCATGCGGCATTTTCCGGACTGCTGCTCAATATCCGCCGCGGCCTGATTCTGCTGCTGCTGCTGGCGGCCTGGGGCTTCCATGAAGTGCTGGATGAAATCGAATCGCTGTCGGCGATCGGGTTGTTATCCTTTGCGGCGATTGCCCAGTTCGCACCGGCGTTGCTGGGGGGAATTTACTGGCGCGAAGGCAACCGCAACGGTGTCTATGCCGGTATGCTGGGCGGCACCGCGCTGTGGGTGATCACCCTGATGAGCCAGACGGGTATGCTGGCCGGCAGTGCCGACACTAACCTGTTGCTGTGGTTGCTGACACCCCCGGCTCTGCCGGTACTGAGCGAGTTGACCACAGTGGACTGGGGCATGCTGATCAGTCTGACGACCAACCTGCTGCTATACGTTCTGGTGTCTATGGTGACCCGCTCATCACTGACAGAGCGCCTGCAGGCGGCCACTTTTGTCGGCGCCCCCATGCCGGAGGCCGATGACGCCCGTCTGTACCAGGCCAGAGTGACAGTGTCTGAGCTTGAACTCCTGGCGGCGCGGTTTGTCGGCCGCAAGCGGATGCGTCAGGCCTTCACTCACTTTGCCCAGCAACACCAGTTTAATTTTCAGCCCCAGCAGCAGGCGCCGGCCAGCCTGATTCGCCATACCGAACGGGTACTGGCGGGGGTTTTTGGCGCCTCTTCGGCCCGCCTAGTGCTGACCTCTGCGTTGCAGGGGCGCAACATGCAGCTGGAAGAAGTGGCCACCATAGTCGATGAAGCTTCTGAATTGTTTGATTTCAGCCGCGGACTGCTGCAAGGCGCCATTGAGCACATCAGTCAGGGGATTGCCGTAGTGGATAAACAGCTGCGGCTGGTGGCCTGGAACCAGCGTTACCTGGAACTGTTTTCTTTCCCGCCCGGTTTGATTCAGGTCGGGCGGCCGATTGCGGATGTGATCCGCCATAACGCACGTCTGGGTTTGTGCGGACCGGGGGATCCTGAAGTCCATGTCGCCAAGCGGGTAAAGCACCTGCAGCACGGCACGGCACATACCTCTTCCCGGATCCGGCCGGACGGGCGGGTGATTGAAGTGCAGGGTAATCCGATGCCGGGCGGCGGCTTCGTCATGAGCTTTACCGATATCACGGCATTTCGTCAGGCAGAGGAAGCGCTCAAAGAAGCCAATGAAAATCTGGAGGCCAGGGTGCGGCAGCGAACGCAAGAGCTGGAACAGCTGAACCGCCGGCTGGTCTCGGCTACTCAGCATGCCGAGCAGCAGGCACACTCGAAAAGCCGCTTTCTGGCCGCGGTCAGCCACGATCTGATGCAGCCGCTCAATGCGGCCCGTCTGTTTTCATCGTCGCTGTCTGAGGTGGCCAAGGATGAAGAAAGCACAAAACTGGCACACCATATCGAAAGTGCCCTGGGGGCTGCGGAAGATTTGATTGGTGATTTGCTCGATGTATCGCGTCTGGAGGCCGGAAAACTGCAGGTCAATGTCCACGTTTTCCCGCTCAGTGATGTGTTCAATAATCTTAATGCCGAGTTCAGTGCGCTGGCAAAACAGCAGGGTATAGATTTTTCCGTGGTAGACAGCAAGGCGCTGGTGCATTCCGATCCTAAGCTGCTGCGCCGGGCGCTGCAAAACTTCCTGACTAATGCTTTTCGCTATAACCCTGGCGGTAAAGTGCTGCTGGGTGTTAGGCGGGTTGGCAGCCAGCTCAGGATAGAAGTCTGGGATAACGGCCCCGGAATACCGCAAGAGAAACAGGCCAGTATTTTTGATGAGTTCACCCGTATAGACCGCGGACGCGGTGATCACGGTCTTGGTCTCGGGCTGGCAATCGCCCGGGGGATCAGCCGGGTGATGGATCATCCGTTGTCATTGCGGTCCTGGCTGGGCGAGGGGACAGTGTTCGCACTGTCTGTGCGCCGGGGGCAGGCGATGCATCTGCCGAAAGAAAAACCGCAGGCAGCGCCGGAACAGCCGTTGCCACTGTACGGCACCCGAGTGCTCTGTGTCGACAATGAGAAAGACATACTGACAGGTATGGAAAGTCTGCTGAACCGCTGGGGATGTGACATCCGGCTGGCGGAATCTGTGTCGGCCGCGCTGGAGCAATGTAATGATGGCTGGATACCAGATGTCATTTTCAGTGACTATCACCTGACTGAACTGGAAACGGGGCTGGATGTACTGATCCAGTGTGAAGCCAAGCTGGGAGAGGTGTTTAAAGGTGTGATCATCAGTGCCGACCGACTGCCGGAAAACCAGCAAACGATCCGCAGTAAAGGCTTTGCCTTTATCAGTAAGCCGGTGAAACCGCTGAAACTGCGCTCTTTGCTGAACCAGTACGCGCAGGCCAGGATCAGTTGAAGCCGTTTGCTATCTTTTCTGTATCCATCCAGTGGATCTTTGCTTTCGCGGGATGAGGGAAGGGGTTTCACTCAGTGGCTTAACTGTCATTCTGCGCACAAAAAAACGGAGCCATCATGGCTCCGTCAGCGAGCGGGGTTTCCCCCATTTGTTGCTACTGAGTGTTGTTATTATGTCGTGTTGTTTAGTGGCTGTGAGCTTCACCAGACCCTTTCGGATAACGGATAGATTCCACCAGCTCCTGTACATCTTCCGGGACTTCTGCCGTGAACTTGTTCACGACAATTGATACCACAAAGTTCACACACATACCCAGTGTACCAATTCCTTCAGGACTGATGCCGAACCACCAGTTGTCCGGGGTGCTGGCTGCAGGGTTGATGAACTTGAAGTAAATGATGTAAGCCGCGGTGAACAGGATACCGCTCAGCATACCGGCGATAGCGCCTTCTTTATTCATCTTCTTGTAGAAGATGCCCATGATAATCGCCGGGAAGAAGGACGATGCCGCCAGACCGAAGGCGAAGGCTACCACCTGTGCCACAAAGCCTGGTGGGTTAATCCCCAGATAGCCAGCACCGATAATGGCCAGCGCTGCCCCTATCCGGGCCGCCCTCAGCTCCTGTTTATCCGTCATATTGGGTTTGAAGCCTTTCTTGAGCAAGTCATGCGCCACCGAAGTGGAAATCACCAGCAGCAAACCGGCCGCCGTCGACAGTGCCGCGGCCAGACCACCCGCTGCCAGCAGGGCAACAACCCAGTTTGGCAGTTTGGCCAGCTCAGGACTTGCCAGTACTATGATGTCACGGTTGATGTTCATCTCGTTACGCTCATCGCCAGAGTAGAACATTTTGCCGTCGCCATTCTTGTCTTCCCAGGCTACCAGACCGGTTTTCTCCCAGTTGGTTACCCAGCTTGGTGCTTGTTCTGCCGCGACACCCTGCATGTCCGGACCATTTAAGGTTTCAAACATATTGATACGGGCAAACGCTGCCACAGCTGGCGCCGTGGTGTACAGGAAGGCAATGAACAGCAGTGCCCAACCAGCAGAAATACGGGCATCTTTTACGCGAGGCACGGTGAAGAAACGGATGATCACGTGCGGCAGACCCGCCGTACCTACCATCAGAGCCGCGGTGATGAAGAACACATCTACCATGCTCTTGGATCCGTCGATGTAGGAGGTGAAGCCCAGTTCGGTACTCAGCCCTTCCAGCTTGTCCATCAGGTAGACATCCGTCCCACTGATGGTCGAACCGAAGCCGATTTGCGGAATCGCAGAGCCGGTGACCATGATAGAGGTGAAGATGGCAGGAACCATGAAGGCAAAGATCAGCACGCAGTACTGTGCAACCTGGGTATAGGTAATGCCTTTCATGCCGCCCATGACCGCATAGAAGAACACGATAGCCATACCAATAATGATACCGACGTTAATGTCGACTTCCAGGAAGCGGGCAAAAACCACGCCCACGCCACGCATTTGTCCTGCTACATAGGTGAAAGAAACAAAGATGGCACAGAACACAGCTACCATACGGGCAGTGCGGGAGTAATAACGGTCGCCGATGAAGTCTGGCACTGTGAACTTGCCGAATTTACGCAGGTAAGGGGCAAGGCACAGTGCCAGCAGCACATAACCGCCGGTCCAGCCCATCAGGTACACACCGCCGTCATAGCCGGCGAACGAAATGATACCTGCCATAGAAATGAACGAAGCGGCAGACATCCAGTCAGCAGCAGTCGCCATGCCGTTAGCAACAGGGTGGACACCACCGCCGGCCACGTAGAACTCGCTGGTAGATCCGGCGCGGGACCAGATTGCGATCCCGATATAGAGTGCGAAAGACAGACCAACCAGTATGAAGGTCCAGGTTTGAATATCCATGAGTGACTACTCCCTTAATCCTCGTGAACGTTGAATTTGCGGTCCAGCGCATTCATCTTGTAGACATAGACAAATATCAATGCGACAAAGATGTAAATGGAACCTTGTTGTGAAAACCAGAAACCGAGCTTAAAGCCGCCCAGCTGAAACTGGTTCAGGACATCCACAAACAACACACCGGCCCCGTATGACACGAGGAACCAGATGGCAAGCAAAGAACCCATAATCGTCAGGTTCTCCTTCCAGTAGGCTTGCGCTTGCTCCTTGGATTCAAACGCCATGGTTATCTCCTTACTATGGTCAGTCATTTTTCAGTTATAAAAATGTTACGTGATGACAATAGCAAGCTTATTGAAGACGCACAGTGCAACTTTAGTCGGGCAAAAAACCATCAAATGTCAGCTAAATTTAGAAAGTTAGTGATATGACTCAAGAAAAATGGGATGTTAAATTGCTGTTAAGTTAGCCGAAAGTATAAGGCGGTCAGCAGATAAAGATCAGGCGATTACCATGACTCCGTTCCGAATATTCGCGGGCGAAACAGTGTTTGGTAAGCGTTAAATACTGGCAATATCGGGGAATTGTTTACATATAGTTTTCTTAATGTCGCTGTATATTAGGGCAAAATACAGGAGCAACCGGTTTGTTAGCAGGTTGCTGAATTAATAATAATCTTTGGAGGATGAGTGGACGCGATTACCATTAACGGTTTTTTTCTGGTTGGCGCTTTACTGATTGCGTTAAGTGTTCTCCTGAGCCCGGTATCATCCAAATTAGGCATTCCAATTCTGCTGGTGTTTCTGATCGTCGGCATGATGGCCGGTGAAGACGGCCCGGGCGGTATCTTGTTTGATGATTATTCTGTGGCGTATCTGGTCAGTAACCTGGCGCTGGCGATTATTCTGCTTGATGGCGGCATGCGGACCCGGGTGGCCAGTTTCCGGGTCGCCTTATGGCCCTCCGTGGCGCTGGCCATCTTAGGGGTAGCGATCACTACCGCGCTGACCGGCCTGATGGCAACCTGGTTGTTTGATCTGGAGCCGCTGCAGGGCATTCTGGTTGGCGCGATTGTCGGCTCAACCGATGCCGCGGCGGTGTTTTCCCTGCTCAAAGGGCGCAGCCTGAATGAGCGGGTAGGCTCGACCCTGGAGATTGAATCGGGCACCAATGATCCCATGGCGGTGTTTCTGACCGTGACCCTGATTGCGGTGCTCAGCAGTCAGGGAACTGAGTTCAGCGCCGGTTTTCTGGCCCTGAGTTTCGTCAAGCAGTTTGGCATAGGTGCCATCGCCGGACTGGCGGGAGGCTGGCTGTTGTGGCGCCTGATTAATCGTAATCATCTGCCAGAGGGGCTGTACTCAATTCTGGCGGTCAGCGGCGGATTGATGATCTTTGCCATTTCAAACACCTTGGGCGGCAGCGGTATTTTATCCATCTATCTGGTGGGGTTGCTGCTGGGTAATCGTCCGACCCGCTGCCGTCATTCTATTCTCAATGTGCTGGATGGCATGACCTGGCTCAGCCAGATTTGTATGTTCCTGGTGCTAGGGCTGCTGGTCACCCCGTCAAATCTGATTGCGATTGCACTGCCCGGACTGGCATTGGCGTTCGGGATGATTGTCTTTGCCCGTCCGATATCGGTCTGGATTAGCCTGCTGCCGTTTCGCAGCTTCACGGCACGGGAAAAATGGTTTATTTCCTGGGTGGGCCTGCGCGGCGCCGTGCCCATTATCCTGGCGGTTTTTCCTATGATGGCCGGACTGCCCAATGCTCAGTTGTATTTCAATCTGGCTTTTTTCGTGGTCATGGTATCGCTGATCCTGCAGGGGGGAACCCTCACCAAAGCCATGTCGCTGGCCAAAGTCGAGCTGCCGCCTCGTCCCGAACCTGTGTTCCGCACCGGGGTGGAAGTGTTTCCAACCAGTGAGTGGGAGCTGTTTGTCTACAAAATGAAAGCCGATAAGTGGTGTATCGGTGAGCCTTTACGTAACTTGTCACTCCCGCTGGGCACCCGGATTGCGGCTGTGTTCCGCGAGCAGCAATTGCTGCACCCATCGGGCAGTACCCGGCTGGAAGAGGGGGATACCTTGTGTGTGCTGGCGCAGGAGAAAGATCTGGAAGCCCTGAGTCAGCTGTTCAGTGAAGCCCCAGAGAAAGCCGAGTTGGCGCGTTTCTTTGGTGACTTTTTTCTGGATGCCGAAGCCCGGCTGGTTGATGTCGCCATCGCTTATGGTCTGGAGTTAGGGGAAGTCAATCCAGCCATGACACTGAAAGATCTGGTTATTCAGCATCTGGGGACCAATCAGGTACTGGGGGATAACTTTGAGTGGAATGGCTTGCATTGGGTGGTGGCAGATATCGCCGACTGGCAGGTCACTAAGGTCGGCTTACGCCTGCCAGAAGAAGAGGCGGAACAAGGTGATAACGGTGAGTGATTACTTACTCGTCACTGAGCTCATTTAACAGGATAACCGCTTGAGTGCGGTTTTTTACCCCGAGCTTACGGAAAATGGCCGTCATGTGCGCCTTGATGGTGGCTTCAGAGACATTGAGTTCGTAGGCGATCTGCTTGTTGAGCAGGCCATCGGACAGCATGCACAGGACCTTGTACTGTTGCGGAGTCAGGGTGGCGATGCGGGCCGCCAGTGCATCCAGCTCGGGGTTGTCTTCATCTTCACCGATACCCGGCGGAAAATAAGGCTCTCCGTCCAGCACCTGATTCAGTGCGCTGATAAGTTCACGCATATCGCTGGATTTGGGAATAAAGCCAAAAGCACCGTGATGACGGACCTGGCGGATGACGGAAGCTTCTTCATTGGCAGACACCACCACGACCGGCAGTTCCGGGTGCTGGGCGCGAAGCTGGATCAGACCGGACATGCCGTTGGCACCCGGCATTTTTAAATCCAGCAGCAAAAGATCAACATCCGGTTCTTTATCAAGCAGCTGTAACAGTGTATCGAGAGAATCTGCTTCCAGCAGATTGGCCTTGCTGACCGCCATGTGTACTGACTGAAACAGGGCGTTTCGAAACAGCGGGTGGTCATCGGCAATGACTATAGTGTACTGAGCGTCCATGACATTAAGCTTCTTGTTTTTCCTAACGCTAGCATTGCTGAAATGCCAGATCAATTTGTTCCCCCCAAGATACGAACTGGATCCGTTCCCGTGTGTATTTGGGGGGTGTTTTATGCCTTAAGAGAATACTTTTCTGCTTACTGGCCTATCAGCTGGTTGGCTTTCAGGTGATCGAGAAAGGGCTCAGCTTCAACGAAACCGGTCAGGCGGGCTTTCGGAGCCTGTTCACCATCAGCATGCCAGAAATCCAGCGTCGGCAGACCCAGCACATTCATCTTTTGCAGCAGCTTGATGTCGTCCGGATTCGTGTCGGTGACGTCGGCCTGCAACAGGACGAAACGCTGTAATTCTGGCGCCACGCTGGCATCGTGGAAAGTGTACTTATCGAACTCTTTGCAGGCGACACACCAGTCAGCGTAAAAATCCAGCATCACAGGTTTACCTTCGGCTTTGGCCTGAGCCAGCGCTGAATTGAGTTCATCCATACTGGCCACGCGCTGGAAGCTGATCTCTGGCGCGTTCTGCTGCACGGTTTGTGGCTGAGTGCCTGTCAGTCCCTGATAGACGGGCTGCAGGGAAACGAGCAGACCAATAATGGCGATGACACCCACCAGACTGCTGCGCCAGGAATGGGCCATACCTTGTTTCACATGGTACAACCAACCGAAGGCACCCAGTCCGAATGCGGCCCATAAATACGGCATCAGGTTTGCGGGCAGAATGCGTTCCAGCAGGAACAGCGGCACAGCCAGCAGCACCAGGCCGAAGAATATTTTAACGCTGTCCATCCAGGCGCCTGCTTTCGGCAGCAGGCGGTTACCGAACATGGCGACCAGCATCAGCGGGATCCCCATCCCCATCGCCAGAGCGTACAGTGCGACCGCGCCAGTCAGTAAGTCGCCGCTTTGGGCAACGTAAATCAAGGCGCCGGACAAGGGCGCTGTGGTGCACGGCGAGCAAACCAGGCCGGAAATGGCGCCCATCGCAAATACGCCGCCGAGCTGGCCGCCTTTCTGCTGATTGCTCAGCTGATTGAGCCAGGTCTGCACACTGGAAGGGAGTTGCAGGTTGTAGACGCCGAACATAGACAATGCCAATACGACAAAGAGAATGCTCAGGCCAATCAGGACATAAGGATGTTGCAAGGCCGCCTGAAACTGCATGCCCGCCGAAGCGACCACTAACCCCAGTAAGGTGTATGTCAGTGCCATACCCTGGACATAGGTGAAAGCCAGAGTGAACGTGCGTCCGCTGCTGAGCTGGCCACGGCCCAATACGATACCGGTCAGGATCGGGTACATAGGCAGCACACAGGGCGTGAACGCCAGCCCTATGCCCAGCGCCAGAAACAGCAGCGGCGTCCACCACTGCTGCGCCAGATCGCTGGCCAGTTGATCCTGCTGGCTCAGTGGCGCACTGTCGCTGAGCGGTTGGGCTGATGCCACTTTTGCTGTTTGATTGTCAGTGCTTACTATCAGCTTGGCTTTGACCGGCTCCTGGCCAGACAACGGCGTACCCGCGGCGGAGGCGGTAGCAAACAGAGGCACCTCGCGTGTTTCGGGGGGATAACAGAAACCGGCCTTGGCACAGCCCTGATAACGGACGGTCAGGGTCGCGTTGTCACTGGCCTGTACAATGGGCACTGTGAGTGCCAGAGATTCAGGGTATATCTGTACCTCGCCGAAAAACTCATCTTTGTAGGGTGTGCCTGCCGGCAAACGGATATCGCCTATGGTTGCCCCGTTTGCCACCACAGAAAACTGATGCTGATACAGGTAGTAACCCGGTTTGACCTGCCAGTCGAGCACCAGTTGATCGGTGTTCTGCGAAAAGTTAAAGGCAAAGGCCTGATCAACAGGGACAAAACTGTTCTGACTCGATGAACCTGTCAGCCCCGGCAGAGAAAATTCCGCCCGCAGCGGCAGGCTGAGTATCAGCAGGCAGAAGACAAATAAACGCGTAATGGGCAAGTGTCGCAGTATAGTCATCGGATTCGGGCTCGTTCAGTCTCGGGTCATAGGCTTGAAGATGGCGCCTTCATGTCGCCAATATACCCCATATGGGGACTATGTGTCAGACCCGAGAAATCAGGCAGAGTTTCATTGTCTGTGTTCTCAGGCAATTATAGCTCCCGGCAGGCTTGGCGAAGTGCACTAACCGCTGTTGGTTTCGGAGCCTCAGCCGAGTCAGCGGCAAAAAATCGATGCAGAAAAGGTGATCCAGCTAAAAGCCTCTGCTGCTATGGTTGAAAATCAGGGCAATCTCGCCATCATAGTCGGCATCTTTACGCAATGCGGCTGCAGCTCAACTGTGGACAGCCGTTTCCTCAATAATCGCCAGCCTTTATAAGGGGTGTTTGTGTTTCCGGTACTTTTGTTTTTATTCATTCTGGTTCCCATCATAGAGATCGCCCTGTTTGTACAGGTTGGCGGTGTCATTGGTCTGTGGCCGACCCTGTTGCTTGTACTGCTGACGGCCGTGGTCGGCGCTTCACTGGTTCGCAGCCAGGGTATTGCGACCCTGATGTCGGTGCAGGACAGGCTAAATAAGGGGGAATTGCCCGCCCAGCAAATTGTGGAAGGTGTGATGCTGGCGGTAGCCGGTGTGCTGCTGCTGACACCGGGCTTTATGACTGACGCTATGGGGCTGGTGGTGTTACTGCCCGGGCCTCGTGCCGCGCTGGCGAAGTTTCTGATGACTAAAGTGAAAGTGCAGAGCATGCATCAGAGCGGCTTTGGCGGTGGCTTTGGTCCGCAAGGGCCGTTTTCAGACCGCGACCCATTCCACCGCGATCAAAACGGTGATGTATTTGACGGCGAATATGAGCGCAAAGACAAAGACAAAGACAAAGACAAAGACGAGAAAGAGAAGAAAGACAAATCAGATGACGATGATCAGCATCGGCTGCACTGAGTGATTTGTTAGGTTGTTGATTTAAATGAAATAAATGTCATTCCCGCGTAGGCGGGAATCCATTAAACGCGCAACTGTCAGCGGCAGCTATCGCGAGCGTGAAGACGAGCCTGCGTCATGTTGGTGCCCTGAACTGACATGTTGCCGGTGCAGCCTGCGTACATACCCCAGTGCCGCCAGACCGCACAGCAGATTGGCTACGGCGATCCCGGTAAATAATCCTTCAGTACCATTTAACCGGCTGCCAACCCAGGCTGCCGGCAGCAACAAACCGAACAGACGGATAAGATTCCACAACAGTGCCTGAAAGGACAGATGCATGGCATTCAGGGCATTGATCAATTGCATGCACACGGCCAGCAATCCGTAGCTGGCCGGTACCAGTATCAGGTAATGCCAAAGCTGGGTCTGCACCGCTTCATCCTGGCTGAACATGAGCGATATGGGCCAGCTCAGCGGCACCATCATCACAAACACCAGCAACTGAAAGCCCAACGCGAATTTCATGGCCGTGAACAGGGCATCAAAGGCCCGTCTGGGCTGTTTTGCGCCGAAATTCTGCGCCATGAAAGGCATCAGGGCTGAGCTCAGGGCGAACATGACCAGCATCAGCAACGATTCCACCCGTATAGCCGCGCCATAGGCTGCGACAGAGGCGGTGCCCTGGCTGGCCAGCAAGACCATCACCAGGGCATTGGATAAAGGTGCCAGGGCGTTGGATAGCCCGGCTGGGGTCCCTATGTGCAGTATCTGTCGCCAGTCGGCAACGATCAGCCGGAGATCCGGTATCGCCAGCAGCTTTTCGCGCACAATCAATATCCGTAACGACCAGACTAATGCAAACGCCCAGCTAACGCCGCTTGAAATGGCCGCGCCGCGCACACCCAGTTCCGGAAAAGGGCCGTAGCCAAAAATCAGCAGGGGATCGAGCACGCCGTTGATCACTCCGGCCAGCATCATGATTTTTGCCGGCGATTTCGCATCGCCTGTAGCCCGGATAGCACTGTTACCGGCCATGGGAATGACCAGCAGCGGGATCGCCAGATACCAGACTTCCATATAGTCATGAATAATCGGCAGCAGGCTGTCTTCCGCGCCCAGCAGGCGGAACAGCGGATTGATGGTCAGCAGTCCGGCGATCACAGCGAGGATCACCAACAGCAATGCCAGTAACAAACCATGGCTGGAGACTCTGGCCGCCGCCTGGCTGCTACCGCTGCCCAGCAGGCGGCCAATGCAGGCTGATAACCCGACGCCCACGCCCATGGTGATGGAGTTGATGGCAAACGTGACCGGAAAGGTGAAACTGACCGCCGCCAGAGCCTGGGTACCCAGCAAAGCAATGAAAAAGGTATCGACCAGATTAAACATCAGGATAGCGACCATGCCAAACACCATAGGGATGGTCAGGCGTCGCAGGACTTCCGGGATAGGATCGGACAGTAAACCGTGTTTATCAGGTCGTACAGTTTGGGTCATAAGGCTCTCAGGTCTGTCTTTGCCTGCACACCCTAATGCAAAGAATGTGATCGGGCAAAAAATCTGGCACAAAAAGTAAAAAAAAATCATCGTCAGGACTTGGGTTCCAGAAAAACGACCCAACATGTCTAAGTATCAGTTTTGGCGGGATGGAATCAAACACCGTCCTGCTTTCTAACAACCCATAAATATTACCAAAATCAGGAGAGACGACCCGATGAATATTCGTCCTTTACATGACCGAGTGATCGTTGAGCGCCAGGAAGTTGAATCAAAATCTGCTGGTGGCATCGTTCTGACTGGTTCTGCTGCAGAAAAATCGACCCGCGGTACAGTTTTAGCTGTAGGCAAGGGCCGCATTCTGGAGAATGGTTCTGTGCAGCCATTGGACGTTAAGGTTGGCGACAGCGTTATTTTCGCTGAAGGTTATGCCACCAAGTCTGAGAAGATCGACGGTAAAGAAGTTCTCATCATGTCTGAAAATGACATCTTGGCAATCGTTGAATAATCCATTCACTTTGAATTAAGAATTAAGAAAGGAAGATAAACATGGCTGCTAAAGACGTAAAATTCGGTAACGATGCTCGCGTAAAAATGCTGGAAGGTGTCAACGTTCTGGCCGATGCCGTAAAAGTCACCCTGGGTCCTAAAGGCCGTAACGTCGTACTGGACAAATCATTCGGTGCGCCGGTTATCACTAAAGATGGCGTTTCTGTTGCGCGTGAAATTGAACTGGAAGATAAATTCCAGAACATGGGCGCACAAATGGTGAAAGAAGTGGCGTCTCAGGCCAATGACGCGGCGGGTGACGGTACAACAACAGCCACTGTACTGGCTCAGGCGATCATCACCGAAGGTTTGAAAGCGGTCGCAGCGGGCATGAACCCGATGGATCTGAAGCGCGGTATCGATAAAGCCGTGATTGCGGCGGTAGAAGAACTGAAAGCGCTGTCTTCTCCTTGTGCAGACAGCAAAGCGATCGCGCAGGTAGGTACTATCTCTGCCAACTCCGATTCTACCGTGGGTAACATCATCGCCGAAGCGATGGAAAAAGTCGGCCGTGACGGCGTTATCACTGTTGAAGAAGGCCAGGCTCTGCATGACGAGCTGGACGTGGTTGAAGGTATGCAGTTCGACCGTGGCTACCTGTCTCCTTACTTCATCAACAACCAGGAAGCAGGCAGTGTCGAGCTGGAAAGCCCGTTCATCCTGCTGGTAGATAAGAAAATCTCTAACATCCGTGAGCTGCTGCCAACACTGGAAGCGGTGGCGAAAGCCTCTCGTCCTCTGCTGATTATCGCAGAAGATGTTGAAGGCGAAGCACTGGCTACCCTGGTGGTGAACAACATGCGCGGCATTGTGAAAGTGGCGGCGGTGAAAGCACCAGGCTTTGGCGATCGCCGTAAAGCTATGTTGCAGGACATCGCGGTGCTGACTGCCGGTACTGTGATTTCTGAAGAAATCGGCATGGAACTGGATAAAGTGACGCTGGAAGATCTGGGTCAGGCCAAGCGCATCTCTATCACTAAAGAAAACACCACCATCATTGATGGTCATGGTGAAGAAGTGGCGATTCAGGGCCGTGTGACTCAGATCCGTCAGCAAATCGAAGACGCTACCTCTGACTACGACAAAGAGAAACTGCAAGAGCGCGTAGCCAAACTGGCTGGCGGTGTTGCTGTGATCAAAGTCGGTGCGGCGACTGAAGTTGAAATGAAAGAGAAAAAAGACCGCGTCGAAGATGCCCTGCACGCAACCCGTGCTGCGGTTGAAGAAGGCGTGGTTGCCGGTGGTGGTGTTGCTCTGGTTCGTGCAGCCTCTAAAGTGACTAATCTGACTGGCGACAATGAAGAGCAAACTGTCGGTATCCGTGTAGCGCTGCGCGCCATGGAAGCACCACTGCGTCAAATTGTGCGTAACGCGGGCGATGAAGAGTCTGTCGTGGCGAACGAAGTGAAGCGTGGCGAAGGTAACTACGGTTACAACGCGGCCACTGGCGAGTACGGCGACATGCTGGAAATGGGTATCCTGGATCCAACTAAAGTGACGCGTTCTGCACTGCAGTTCGCCGCTTCTGTAGCAGGTCTGATGATCACCACCGAAGCCATGGTCACTGAGCTGCCTAAAGCTGACGCGCCGGACATGAGCGCTGCCATGGGCGGCATGGGTGGTATGGGCGGCATGATGTAATCAGCCCCGTCACCTGCTGAAAAAGATAAAAGAACCCGCCGTATGGCGGGTTCTTTGTTTCTGGCAGGCGAGGTTTCCTCTATCTATTACAGCACATGCGTTCTCTGTCACGGTGACCGATGAGTGGCTGGCTAGGCCATCAGTGACAGCTAGGGCGCCAGTCTGTAACCATGCTGACTATCAGTACAGTTTTGTTATTAGCTTTATTGCATATTTACTACTCTGCCATATCTTTGTGCTTGAGCTTGCTTTAAGACTCTGTGTTTTCAACGGTATTTCAGAGAGAGCACTATGTTTAAACACACTTTGGCGTTGTTAATGGCCGGCTGCGTTCTTGGCACCACGAGTAGTCATGCCGGTGATGCAGAGCAAAGCTTTATTGATCAATATCATATGGATGCTCAGATCCATCAGATCCCGGGCGATCAGATGTTGTCTGACGAGCGTCTCAGTGACATGTTCCGGGCGCAGTCGAGAAGAATGACCATTTGCCGGGGCGACTTCATTCCTGACGGCTATGTCATCACCAGTACTACAGTTAATTTCGATTGCGGCAGCTGGCAGCACAGCGACAATGCCTACATTCTGACTGTAGCGCCGAAGGACGGTTCACGGTTTAACACTTGCGCCGGATATCACAGCCGGGTGTACGATGGTTTTGTGATTATCGCCAACATCTACAATCCGGCCTGTAATTTTGGATCTGGTAACTCAGTCAACGGCAGCACGCAGGTGTATGCCGATAAGTACAGATCCAGTTTCACTGTGTGTGCCAACTCGCCGATTCCTGCCAACTACACCCGCAGCAGACACCATTTTTCTACAAGTTGCCGGGTCGGCATTGGCATGGGGAATAATGCCTATGTAATCACCCGCCAGTAGCGGTTACGGCTTATTCGGTTTTTCAGGCCCGGCCTTCTGGCTCGGGCTTTTTTGATGCTGTGTCAGGGTGCTACATCGTTATGGGTGCGCCACGAGTCAGGTTTCTGCTCTGCGTTTTTTATTTCTCTTATCTTGCTCATCTCTTTTTAGCTGCACGTCATCGCTTGCAGTTTGCTGCCTTGCACATTGCTGTCATCATTGCTCTATCTCTGTAAAGTATAGTTTTTATGCGGTTCATCAATAAGCAGAAACTGTCTTAATTGTTAATAATTTCATTTTTTGGTTTATTGCTAGTACATTTTTGATGAGTGGTTTGTTAATTTATTTATCTTCGTCATTTGTATTACCTTTAAATATAGTTGTTATTGGGTGCTTTTAATCTTTTTCTTGGTTTTTTTACTTTTGTTTTGTTCTTTTTATGACGTAGTTTTGTTTTTAATGTGTTGATTTTATTGTTTTTTATTTCTTGATTTGTTTATCTTTTAATTTTTTGGTTAATAGCTTTATATTTTTTTCAATTTTATTTTTACCTGCCTTGTCTATTATGAATTCCAACAAGCAATGAGACATTTATTAATCAGTCAATTTACTTAAATTAAGGAATGAAAAAATGAGCAAGGCAATCAAAGTCGGTATTAATCGCATTGAATTCAGCACCACAGAGAATTATCTCACGCTGGAAAAACTGGCTGAGGCCCATCAGATTGATCCTGCCAAATACCTTCATGGTATAGGTCAGTCAAAAATGGCTGTACCGACGCCGGATGAAGATACCATCTCGATTGCGGCCAATGCGGCGCAGGATGTGCTGAATACTATGACACCGGAAGAAGTGAACACCATTTCGACACTCATTTTTGCCACTGAAACGGGTGTTGACCAGTCCAAGTCGGGTGCGGCTTATCTGATGGGACTGATTGACATTCACCCCAACTGCCGGGCTTTTGAAGTGAAGCAGGCCTGTTACGGCGGTACGGCCGGATTACAGATGGCTTGCGATATGGTGCGTGCCCGTCCGGATGAGTCAGTGCTGGTTGTGGCCTGCGACATTGCCCGTTATCAGCAAAACACCCCGGGTGAATGCACACAAGGTGCCGGTGCGGTAGCCATGCTGATTACCGCTGACCCGGACATCATTGAGATTGATGCTGAACGCGGCTGCTACAGTGCCGACATCATGGATTTCTGGCGCCCGAACCAGTTCAAACATGCCCTGGTGGACGGCGAGTTGTCGAAAGATGCCTACCTCAATGTGATGACAAGCAGCTATCAAGGCTATCTGGTCAACGGCGGTAAGCCACTGGATCAGCTCGAATGGCTCTGCTTCCATCAGCCTTTCACTAAGATGGCCAAAAAAGCCTTTGAGCACCTCAGCGCCCAGTATCCTGAGCAGATGGCGGATAAAACCGATGCCGCTTACAGCATCAGCCAGCAATACGGACGTGAAATTGGCAATACCTATACCGCCAGCCTCTACATTGGCCTGCTGTCTCTGCTTGATAACGCTGAGCAGGATTTGACGGGACAGACAATCGGCTTCTTCAGCTATGGCTCAGGCGCGGTGGGTGAATTCTTCTCGGGCACTGTGAATAAGAATTACCGCCACGCCATTAATACCCTGGCGAATCAGCAAAAGCTGGCTGCACGAACCGCGCTCAGCTACGACACTTATTGTCAGTATATGTACCAGCTGCGCGACTACGATCAGGCCAACATTCGCTATAACCCGACTTCCGGCTCGAACTTCAGGCTGGCCGCGATTCACGACAACAAGCGTGTCTATGAACGTGTGCTCGAGCCAATGAGCAAAGCGGCTTAAAGCCAGACATCGCCACTTTTAACATCCAATCAATACCACTATTTGTTTAATAAGGAAGAGTAACATGTGCGGCTTTGTAACGGTTTATAGTGCGAATCCTCTTAATCAGATCAAACCTGCTCAGATTGAGCAGGGTCTTAAATCCATCATTCACCGCGGCCCCGATGAAGGACGGGTCTGGCAGTCTAATGACCAGCGTATGATTATGGGCCATACCCGGTTGAGTATTATCGGCCTGGATAACGGTATTCAACCGATCCACAGCACGGATGGTGCATTGCATATTGTGGTGAATGGCGAATTTTATGACTTTGAGAAAATCCGCTATGAGCTGACTCGTCAGGGCTGCAAGTTCGTGACTCAGTCGGACAGCGAGATCGCGCTGCACCTTTATCAGCTGTACGGCACCAAAGGGCTGGAAAAACTGCGGGGCGAATTCTCTCTGGTGCTGTTTGACCAGCGTCAAAACCTGGTGATTGCAATGCGTGACAGGGCCGGGGTGAAGCCCTTATTCGTGGCCGAAGATCAGGGCCGCTATTACTTTGCTTCTGAAATCAAAGCCATTATTGATTCTGGCGTCCGCGCTGTCTGGGATGAGGCGTCCTACAACACCCGCGCGTTTTACCTCAAGAATAATACCCTGTTCCAAAATGTGCAGTCCGTACCGGCGGGGCACATGATGACCCTGACGCCTTCCGGTGTGACCCAGCAGTGTTACTGGGATATCGACTACCCGGATGCGGAAACGCTCAATGCCAGTACCCTGTCTGATGCTGATGCCATTCAGCAGGTGCACGATGCCATTGAAGAGTCAGTGAAGCTGCGCCTGAGAGCGGACGTACCGATTGGGGTATACCTGAGCGGGGGCGTGGATTCCTCGGCTATTCTGGGGATGGCCACTCAGCTGGCGGGCAAGCCGTTTGATGCCTATAACCTGTCCTTTGGTGAAATGGAAGATTACGACGAAAACCGTTTTGCCCGTCTGGCGGCGGAGAAGAACGGTGCCCGTTTCCATACTGTGCCTGTGACGCAAAAAGATCTGGCCGATAATTTTGAAAAAGCCGTCTGGCATAACGAGACCCCGTTTTTTAATGCTCATGGCGTGGCGAAATATATTCTCAGCGGCATAGTACAGGATGCCGGTAACAAAGTGGTGCTGACCGGGGAAGGGGCGGACGAAGTTTTTGGCGGCTACCCGCACTTTAAGCGCGACATGGCGCTGTTTAATACCCAGGGCCAGAACCCGGACGATGTTCAGGCCATCTTACAGAAGATGAAGGCTAATCAGGCGGGTTATACCCAGCAAGGTATGCCGGCGGACGTTGAGTGGCTGACGCAGCAGCTGGGGCACGGGGTATCCTGGCTCGACAATCAGGCGGGCTGGTTCAAAGAGCTGCAAAACGTCTATGCCGACAGCCAGATCGACAGATTTGGTGATGTCGAACCCTACCGTATCTTCTTCAATCAGCTCGATCACCGCAAGCTGGCAGGGATCGACCCGGTACACCGCTCTATGTATCTGTGGGCCAAGTCTTTTCTGCCGAACTTTGTGCTGACCACTTTGGGTGATCGCATGGAAATGGCCCACAGCGTAGAAGGTCGCGTGCCTCTGCTGGACCACCGCGTGATGGAGCTGGCGGCGACATTGCCTGTGCACCTGAAAGTGCGCGGTAATACTGAAAAATTTGTGTTCCGTGAAGCCATGAAGCCTTACCTGCCTGAAGAGCTGTATAAGCGTAAAAAACATTACTTCCGCGCCCCGCCTTCCACGCTGATGCAGCAGGGCCCGCTGTTTGAACTGGTTAACGACACCCTGAACTCGTCCAGCCTGGATGCACTGCCTTTCTTCGACAGCAAGAAAGTACGCCGCCTGCTGGCAGAGATGCCGAAAATGTCACCGCAGCGTCTGGCACTGCTCGACCCTATGCTGATGGAGCTGACCAGCCTGTGCATCTTGCAGCGTAAGTTCAACCTGGCATCGACACCGTCTGTGTATAAGGAAGCGGCATAATGAAAATCGGTATTGTTGGCGCGGGATTAAACGGACTGGCCTGCGCACTGCTGCTGAAAAAGTTCGGGCATGAGGTCACTGTGTTCGAGCGCAGCGAGCAACCGCGGGATTCAGGCACAGGGATCTACGTCTGGCCGCAAGGAGTACAGATCCTGCGCTTCATTCTCAATGACAACAGCTTCCTTAACGAAGGGCAGCCGATAGATTCGCTGGTGACGTTGGATCGCCACGGTAAAGAAGTGCACCGCCAGCTGGTTCAAATGCCGGGGCATGATTTTCCGGCACCGGCTGTGATGTTTGAGCGTCAGCGTTTGTTCAATCTGCTCAAACAGGAGCTGGGCCCGGATGACATCCGCTACGGCGCAGCCTGTACCAAGGTGATCAATACCCGCGAAGAGGCAAAAATTGAAATCAACCACAGTGACTATGAATCTTTTGATCTGGTTGTCGGCACCGACGGTATCTCATCCAAGGTCAGGGAATATGTCTGCGACAGTCAGCCGCACTACACCGGGGTGATCGCTTCCCGGGGCGTGACCTGCTTTGACTGCGACATTCTGGAAGAGAATGCGTGCCAGATTTTCGCCCATGATCAGGCCCGGCTGGTGACTTATCCGCTCGATAACAGCACCCGTTTCCGTTACTGGTTCGTGGCGTACCAGCATGACCTGGACCAGCCCACCCTGAACAGAAACGAGATGGCGCAGCGCCTGGAAGGGCTGCCGGCACCGCTGCTGGAGATGATCGAAAATACGCGGGAAGACAACATATTGACCCTGCCGCTCAACGCCATCACCCCGGGTCATCAATGGTACAACGGCCGTTGTGTGCTACTGGGTGACAGTATTCACGGCATGCTACCTACGCTGGGTTACGGGCTGACCCTGGGACTGGAAAACTGCTTCATGCTGGCTCAGGCACTGAACGGCAGCTGTTTTGATGACATTCAACCGGCACTCAAGCGCTACCAGACCCGGGTGGCACAGCGTTCCTGCCAGTTAATCGAGGTGATGGAGCAACTGACAGACTTGTTTTATTTCCAGAAAGAAACCGTGCAAAAACAACAGCGTCTCGGCGAGGTGATGGGACGCTTTCACGAACTGGCCCGAACAACGGCATTTTAACATGATGATGAACCAATCTTTTGTAACAGAACTCAACCGCTTTGCGGACCACTACATCAAGCCGTATATCGTGCAATGGGAAGCGGCGGGCGAGTACCCGCAGGAGCTGCACAGTATGGCGGGCAGCGAAGGGATATTGCGGTTAGGCCATAGCGACAAAGACAGCCTCTTTCGCGATACCGACAGTGCCGTGGCGCTGGTGGAAACCCTGACCGCCGGCGGCAGCCAGGGTCTGGCCATGGGGCTGGCGTCTTACCTGGTCAGCTTAAGTGCGCTGCACCAGCATAACGATGGCCGGTTTGATGCCGTGATTGAACAGGTACTCGATGGCGACGCCACCATTTCGCTGGCGATCACTGAACCTCAGGCCGGGTCGGATATCGCTGCGATCACTACTCAGGCGGTGCCGTCGGCGCAACATGATGAGTTCCTGATTACGGGAGAGAAAAGCTATATCTGTGGCGGTTTGCATGCGAACTATTTTGTGGTGCTGGCGAAGTACGGCGATCGGGCAACAGGCCAGCAAGAGATGGGGCTGTTTCTGGTCGAGCGGGAGCCGGGTACTGTGTCCGGAGAGCGAATTCCCACCCTGGGCTGGCAATGTCTGGACGTGTCGAGCGTCAGGCTGGAGATGGCCAGAGGCCGTCTGATTGCCGGCAGTCAGGCCTGCTTCGGCACACTGAAGATGATGCTGAAAAAGGAGAGGATCAATCTGGCCGTTATGGCAAACAGCGACGCCAGAAGCCTGCTGGACGACAGTCTGATTTTTGCCCACAAGCGCCAGGTTCACGGTGCGCCGCTGCACAATAAACAGGCCATATTGCACCATCTGGCTGAGATGCAATTGCAGATTTCAGCCACCAGCGCCCTGGTCGCACAAAGTGTGGCCGCGCTGAGAGAAGAGCGCCTGACGGATGAGGCCGCTTGTGTCACTAAGGTCAATGCCACCCGTGCCCTGGATCTGGTATCCAGCCTTGGGGTACAGATTTTCGGCGCCCGGGGCTGTGAAAGGGGGTATTTGCCGGAACGGGTCTTTCGCGACGCCAAAATCCTCTCATTAGGCGGCGGCACCACGGAAGTGTTACAGAACATCATAGGTAAATCACTGATCCATTCTCTGACCAAATAGGAAGAACCATGACTTATTCTGCACAATCGGCGCCATTAAGTGCCTATTCTCAGCTGTTGTCTGAGGCATTAATTAACCACAACTACCAGCAGTTTTGCGGCATTGAGGTGGTAACACAGACCCCTGAGTACTGCAAAACGCGGCTGACGGTCACTGAGCAGATTGATAACCTGAGCCAAACCCTGCACGGCGGGGTGATCTACTCCATGATGGATGTCACCAGCATGCTGGCGACCATCGCTACCCTGGATGACGGGGAGTACGCCATCACCAATAATTTTTCCGCCAATATCATGTCAGCGACCAAGCGCGGCGAGACGGTAGAATTTGAAGCCCGCATTACCCGCAATGGCCGTAACCTGCTGTTCAGCCATTGTGAGGCTTACAAAATTAATGCATCCGGCGCTCGCAGCCTGATAGCGACGGCTCAGCTCAGCAAGTTCAAGCGCCGTCAGGCTTTGACCACAACAGCAGAGGTGGCGGCATGAAGCAAAAGATGCTCTCTTTGGGCACACTGGCCGGCGCTCTGGCGGTTACTCTCAGCGCCAGCGTCGCCACAGCCCAGGCAGCACCGCTGAAATCGCCCTCCATTGGCGTGATTCAGCTTGTCGACCCGCTGGACAGACCAAAAGACGGCTTTTGCCTGGATGTAATTGGCTACAGCCCTTATGAGCGGCTGGATCTGCCTTTAATCGCCCATAACTGCAAAAACGGTTTATACAGAGATCAGGCCATGTCGTTACTGAAAAGCGGGGAAATCTTTCTGCCGGCCTATAAAAAGTGCCTCACCGCCATTGCGCCGCATACTCAGGCCCTGCCGGGTGCCGCACTGATGGCGCGAGATTGCGGTGAACATTCCGACTTTCTACAGGCGCAGCCGCTGCAGAAATTTCAGTGGAGCGACGACGGGGAAGTCCGGCTGACAGGCTCTGAGTTGTGCCTTGCGGTGGGAGAGCAATCCGATCAGACCTCATCCCCGCTGCATCGCTGGCGGCCCCTGTCGCTGCAGTCCTGTCAGATCAAAGACACCCGGCTGGCCCGCTGGCAGTTTATTGACAAGTCATGATGCGGGTTCCGTTGTGGTGGCTTGTCTGGTGTTCCGTTTTTTACTATCCCTCCGGGCTGGGCCGCAGTCAGTAACAGCGCCAGCCCGAAAGCTTTTTTGTCCGATATATCCTGTCGCCCCTTTTCCGTTCTGAACAGCTGTCCGTCTGTTCGATTATCCGCTTTGGCTGTCTGCCTGCTTGTTCCCCCTGTGCGTTTGTTCACTTGGGTTGTCTGTACTCTCCATTTCCCTTTTCGCTGTCTGCCGGGAAAGCGCAGGCAACGGAGCTGAATCGGTATAGTTTTCTGGCTATTGAGCACTGCTTTTTTCAGCCCGTAAGCAAGGTTAGCGCTTTTTTTTCATTCATTTTTTGCTTTCATTACTGTCAGTGGATTGCTTTTAAATTATTTAAAATCAGTTACTTATTTGGTTGTTTGAAATAATTCGATATCAATGCGCCACTCTTTTCAATTTTTTTATCAGGCGGGGGCTCCTAATATCAGTTTCGAGCTTAACGAACAGCAAGCAATGCCTGGCCAGGCTTTAGAGAACAGTTAGCAAGATAACTCAAAGGAAACGAAGCTATGTCTAAAGTAACGATTGAATTTTTTCACGATGCAGTCTGTGGCTGGTGTTATGTCCTGAGCCCACGGCTGCGCAAGCTGGTTGAACGTGCCGATGTCGAAGTCAAACAACGCTGCTTTGTCCTGCAACGTAATGATGAGGAAATGGTGCAGCGCTTTGGCTCTCTGGCGGCGGCCAAATCTGAAATCCTCAACCACTGGGTTGCCTGCCAGCAAAGAGCGGATGATCCGACCCGCTTTAATATTGAAGGCATGCGTGCTCAGCCATTTTCGTACCCGAGCGGTTATCTGGCGGCACTGGGCGCCAAAGCGGCTGAGTTGCTTGGCGATTCTGACACCCACTGGGATTACTTCGATGAAATCCAGCGCCTGCACCTGAAAGTGAACGATAACATTGGCGACCGTGAAGTCATTATCGCCGCGGCGAGCAACATCGGCCTGGATACGGCGGCCTTTACCAAAGCGCTGGACAGCGATGAAGTTCGCCAGGCGGTAGAAGCCGATCTCAATCGAGCCAGAGAGTTTAACCTGCGCAGTATTCCAAGCCTGATTGTCAACGGCGAGCATGTGGTGACTGACACCCTGACCAACGAACAAATCGATCAGCTGTTTTTGCAATAACACCAGAGATAGTCCGGATAACCGGAAAACCTGACAGATTTCTAATTACATTTAAGTGAGATAGCACAATGACGACAAAAGTACTGGTTCTATATTATTCAAGCTATGGACATGTTGAAACAATGGCGCACGCAGTGGCAGAAGGGGCCAAGAGTGTCAGTGATGTACAGGTCGACGTTAAGCGCGTGCCTGAACTGGTGCCGGAAGAGATTGCCCGTCAATCCGGTATTCAGCTGGATCAGCTGGCCCCGATTGCCGAGCCTGGCGAGCTGGCGAATTACGATGCCATTATCTTTGGTACGCCGACCCGCTTCGGTAACATGGCGGCTCAGATGCGTAATTTCCTCGACCAGACCGGTGGGTTATGGTTTGAGAAGAAACTGGTTGGCAAAGTCGGCAGCGTGTTTACCTCAACCGGTACCGGCGGCGGCAATGAAACCACCTTGCAGTCATTCCATACCACTTTGTTTCACCATGGCATGGTAGTGGTGGGTCTGCCTTACACGGCCTCTGAGCTGACTGATCTGTCGGAAGTCAAAGGCGGTTCTCCGCTGGGCGCGGCCTGTATCGCAGGCGGTGACGGCTCGCGTCAGCCTTCGTCCAAGGAACTGTCGATGGCCCAATTCCAAGGCCAGCATGTGGCTAAGCTGGCCAAGAAACTCAGCCAGTAATCTTAACTGACCCAGGATGGCGGCCGCTTGTCAAAAAAGGCGGCCAGCCCCTCCTGCCCTTCCTCAGAGACGCGGATATCGGCAATGCGCTGCGCAGTCTCAGCAATCAGTTCTGCATCAATCGGTCGGCCGGAAACATCGGAAATTAACTGTTTGGCCGCTATCAATGCCTGAGGTGAATTCTTCAGGATCTGCGTCAGCAACTGCTCCGCCACCTGTTCCGGTTCATCGCTGATTTGGTGAACCAGCCCCAGACGCAGGGCATCTTCAGCATCAAACACTTCAGCGGTCAGAAAATAGCGACGGGCCTGAGATTCCCCCATCGCCCTGATCACATAGGGGCTGATCACCGCCGGAATAAGGCCCAGCTTCACTTCGCTGAGGCAGAAAGCGGCATTACGGGCTGCTATCACAATGTCGCTGCAGGCGATCAGTCCCAGTGCGCCGCCGTAGGCTGCCCCCTGAACCACAGTGATCACCGGCATTCGGGCGCTATTGAGTGTGCTCATCAGGGCCGCGAGCTGCGCGGAGTCCGCCAGATTGGCTTCCCGCGAGTTGTTGGCCATCGATTTCATCCAGGCGAGATCGGCACCGGCTGAAAAATGTTTGCCGCGGCCGGATAACAAAATAGCTTTCGCCTGTTCCTGATGGGCCCGGTCGATCATGGCGATCAGGCCGGCGATCACTTGTTCGTTCAGCGCATTATGCACCTGCTCGCGGCTAAGCTGGATGTGGGCACAGCCACGGTGGTCAAGGTAATACTCAATAGTCATGTTTTCTCCCTTCCGTGATGTTGTTTTTCTATGGCAGGCCGACAGCAGATGCCGTAGCTGCATAGATCGAGTTCACAATTTCATTTTTACTCATTGTGTTGCTAATCGTTAAGTTGCACTATAACTTTGTTTTCAGTCAATGTTCAGCAAATGTTCAGCAAATAAAAAAACATAACGAGAGTGAGTGGGTTAGAGGGATATCAATCATGTCAGCGCGCGTAACCTTAGAAATGTGGCGGGCTTTTATTGCGATTGCCGAGCAGGGCAGCGCAATGAAGGCGGCCCAGAAATTGAATAAAAGCCAGTCGGCTGTGTGTCACAGCATCAAGAAAATGGAGTCCTTACTGGGGCATTCACTGTTTATCGTCGAAGGCAGAAAATCTACCTTAACGGATCTGGGACACAGTCTGTTACCGCGGGCACAAAGTTTACATAACAATGCAACCCAGATTGAAGCGCTGGCCTCGAAATACCAGGGGCAGCTGATGACAGAAATCAATGTGGCTGTGGATGTTCTGCTGCCGTTCGATTTTATTCAGAGCGTGTTTGAGCGCTTTTATCAGGCCTATCCAATGGTTTCGATACGGGTATTTGAAACCTCGTTATCCGGTGCCGGGCAGTTGATGGAGTCGGGCAGCGTGTCGCTGGCAATTGCCGGCCGTCTTCCCAAAGAAACCGTGCTGGAACCCCTGGCTGAGATCGAACTGCTTTGTGTCTGCGCCCCTTCTTTTCCGCTGGCAACAGAAACTCAGGTATTTCAGCCGGAGCTCAAACGTTATCGCCAGGTGGTGATCCGTGATTCAGGCAATCAGAATGTGGACAGTGGCTGGCTGGGATCCCACCAGCGACTGACGGTCAGCAGCCTGACGGCAGCGATGGCGTCGGTCGAGCAGGGACTGGGGTTCGGCTGGTTACCCGCGCACAGTATTGCCGATAAGCTGGAGGACGGTGATTTGGTACCGGTTGATCTGACCAAAGGGAAAAGCCGGGTTGTCAGGTTGCAACTGGGGATGAGCCCGGATCAGGCGCATGTGGGGGAAGTGAATACCCTGTTCGAGTTGTTCAGCAACCTGACAACTATGATTGAATCCTCTCCGAGTCCCGCCTTGGTGTGAGAAATCAGAATGTGAGTATGTCAGGCTGACGTGTCAACGTCGGCCTTTTTATTGTCTTAACAGTCAGGAACGCATAGAAATCAGCCAGCAAGTTATGCACTATGGGGGGATGAGTGACAAAGGGAAGTCGTTATGTATATTCAGGATTTAAAACATCACACCGAGTCGGCATCACTGTATATCGCAAACTGGCACATTGAACCGGGCCAGCACTGGGGGATATTTTCCACCCACAGTCATGCCGCTTCGCTGCTGGTCAGAATGTTCAGTGGCGAACTGACGCTGCAACAAGGCCAGATCCATGGTCTGCCGCAATCTGTTGCCTGTATTTCATTGCATGAACAGCAAAGGCTGCTTGATCTGGAATTGGACAAAGACGAGACCGATTTTTCCGACAGCATTGATTACGGCACCACGGTCGAAGCTCTGGTGCTGGAAGCCGGGTGCAGCTCAGCGGAGCTGGAAGCGCTGCTGGCAAAGACAGATCTCACCCGGCTCAGGCAGCGAGGATTTCGTCAGCTATCTACCGGTGAGACCCGCAGGGTGATGCTGGCACGCGCGCTGGCAACCAAGCCAGCATTGCTGATTTTAGATGAGCCCTATGCCGGTCTGGATGTGCAGCACCGTCAGGCTTTGTCGCAGTTGCTCGATGAGCTGTCGCAACAGATGCAACTACTGATAGTGACTTCGCGGGAAGATGAGTTGCCGCCGTTTATCAGCCATGTTGCGTTGTTTGACGAGAAGCAGCTGTCGCAGGTGCTCAGCCGTGATGCCTGGCTGTCGCACCCTGTGATGGCGCAGATGAAAGCCTTGTCCGGGCAAAAAAGTGACGCCATGCTGGCCTTGTTACAAGCCCATCAGGCGGCGCATGATTACCCCAACCCCCTGGTCTCAATGCGGGATGCCAGAGTGGAATACGTAGGCGCCAGGATTTTTTCCGGGGTGAACTGGCAGATCGAGCAAGGCCAGCACTGGCAGGTTCGTGGCCCGAACGGGTGCGGGAAAAGTACGTTACTGGGACTGGTGCTGGGGGATCATCCGCAGTGCTACAGCAACGATGTGACCGTGCTGGGCATGAAGCGCGGCAGTGGCGAGACTATCTGGGACGTGAAAAAACATATTGGTGTGGTCTCTTCGGCCTTGCACCTGCAATACCGCGTCGGTTGTCCGGCGCTGGATGTACTGCTGTCAGGGTTTTACGACTCCATCGGCTTGTATCAGCAGCCGAGCAAGCGCGAAGTGCTGCTGGCTCGTGAATGGCTGGGGCTGCTTGAAATGGCGGAGTTTGAAAAAGTCAGTTTCCGTGAGCTGGATTATGGTCAGCAAAGATTGCTGCTGATTGGTCGTGCCCTGATCAAACAACCTGCTTTACTGATATTGGATGAGCCGTATCAGGGGCTGGATTATCTCAATCGCAAGCTGGTGTATCAGGCCTTAAATCGTATAGCCTCAGCGAAGATCAGCCAGTTGCTCTACGTGACGCACCATGAAGAAGATGCTTTAGAGGCGATTAAGCATTTTGTTGATTTTATCGACGATCCTGAGGGGGGCTACCGGGTGAACATTTATTCCTCTGCATAAAAGTGAAATGCTGAACCCTGAAATGCCGGTACAAGGTTCAGCTGAAAAATTGCCTGAAAAGCTGTACGTGTTTTTTGTCGTTTAAAATCATTGCTTTAAAATGATTTTTTAACTTTTCCATTTAAGATGTGATTTTGAGCAGTAAAATGCTGACTGTGAGGCAAAAAGCCGTACCAGAGGGTTGTTGTGTGATTTTTGTTAGCCATGGGCCATCGTTAACCGTGACTGGGTTCACCAGGGAAAAAGCCGGAAAAGCTGTACGCTTAACGATCTCATTTAAAATCAATTAGTTAAGTTTATTTAATGTTGTCTTAATTAGTAAGTTCTGATTAAGTGCATAAAAAAGCTGTTCTAAAAGGTAAAAGCTGTTTCATCATAACGGTCTTGTCTTAATGGCTTTGCTAAACTCTGTCCGCCACTGAAAAAGACGGCATCAGCGTCATCTGGAAAATAACTGAAAAAGCTGTACGAAATTTAAAATTGTTTATTATCAGTATCTTATCTGTATTTTCAGGCGGGCATTTCAGAGAGGACTAACAGCGGTCAGCTTATTGGTGTTTTTGTCGAAAAAGTCTGTACTGGCTGCCCCTGGGTGTCAGAGGCAGCTAATCGCGATACGTAGGCTTATTGCTGCTGATGACGGCGTTTTTTAGCCGCGTGTTTTTCTATGTACTCGATGATCATACCGGCAATGTCTTTGCCGGTGGCATGCTCAATACCTTCCAGGCCCGGGGAAGAGTTCACTTCCATGATCAGCGGCCCGCGGTTGGAGCGCAGCAAGTCAACACCCGCCACATTCAGTCCCATGGCTTTTGCCGCCGCCACCGCGGTGCGGCGCTCTTCCGGAGTAATACGCACTAAGGAAGCACTGCCGCCGCGATGCAGGTTGGAGCGGAATTCTCCCTCGGCGGCCTGGCGCTTCATTGACGCGATCACTTTGTCACCCAGTACGAAGCAGCGGATATCGGCACCGCCGGCTTCTGCAATGTATTCCTGAATCATGATGTTGGCTTTCAGGCCCATGAAAGCTTCAATCACACTTTCCGCGGCTTTCTGGGTTTCTGCCAGCACCACACCTATACCTTGTGTGCCTTCCAGCAGTTTGATCACCACAGGTGTACCGCCGACCATTTTGATCAGATCTTTGACATCGTCAGGTTTGCTGGCAAAACCGGTGATCGGCATGCCGACGCCTTTGCGGCTCAGCAACTGCAGGGAGCGCAGTTTGTCTCTGGAGCGTGAAATCGCAATCGACTGATTGATGGAAAAGACATTCATCATTTCAAACTGACGCAGAACAGAACAGCCGTAAAAAGTAATATCGGCCCCGATGCGCGGAATGATGGCATCAATGCCGACCACATCATGACCTTCAAAATGAATAGAAGGTTGCACAGAATTGATATTCATGTAGCAGCGCAGGGCGTTAATGACCACGGCTTCATGGCCCCGTTGTTCGCAGGCTTCGCGCAGGCGTCGGGTGGAATACAGGTTTGCGTTCTGGGACAAAATGCCAATTTTCATCGTGTTCTCGTCAAAAAGCTGGAGGGATCCGAGCGGAGGGGCTGGCAACCTTAGAATTTCTGCTCGGTAAAACGGACGCAGAATATGCCCTGAAAGTGACCAAGAATCGAGAGGTTGGACCATGATCTCTTTTAATGGTGACGAGAAGAAAATTTACTCAACAAGGGAAGGCAGAAGATAAGCGGGCTGGAAAGCTCCCCTGAGACCAAAGGGGGAAAGGTCTCAGGGGAGAGTTTAATTATTTCAGCACTTTCGGGTTGGACGTGCCCCACAGGGTATAGATTTCAGACAGGATCCGGCCTGAATGGTCTTCCGTTTCGCCAATGGTGATTTCGTCGCGGCCCTGACGGCCGAACAGCACCACTTCATCGCCAGGCTTCACGCCTTTGATATCTGTGATGTCGACCATAGTGGTGTTCATGGACGTTGAACCCAGCACTTTGGCACGCTGACCGTTGATCAGCACTTCACCGACACGGCTCATTGAGCGAGGGAATGCATCAGAGTAACCGATCGGCAGGTTGGCCAGCACAGAATTGCGTTCCAGCGTTTCCGTCTTGCTGTAACCTATGGTTGAGCCTTTTGGCAGGCGGTGGATGGATGCGACCTGGGTCTTGAACGACACAATGCGCTTGTACTCAGGGAACGCCGGTGTGGTGTCACCGTACAGGGCGCCGCCGGTACGAACCATGTCCAGCTGAGCTTCAGGCACCATCAGAGTGGTGAAAGAGTTGGCTACGTGCAGCAGGACATCATCACGTTCCAGATCCGTGTGCTTGATGATCCACTGGCTGTCTTGCTTGAACTGGTGCAGACCGTCACGGATTTCATTCAGATCTTCGGTCGGGAAGTGGGTCATGATGCCCACTATCTGCAGATGTCGGGTATTGACAATCTTTCTGGCTTCTTTCTTCCCGTGTTTGGTGCGCATTTCCAGACCGTTACGGCCCATGCTGGCAGAGTTCAGTGCCAGATGTACCGGGATCACAGTGCCGTGCTGGCGCGCAATGCGGGCAATAATTTTTGCCTGCTGCTTGGTGCCGATCAGCTCTTCCAGTCCCAGATCAACAGCGGTTTCAATCTCAGAAGGGGTCGCCGCACGCAGGCGCATCAGGCGGCCGTTAAAGCCCATCTCACGGACCAGTCGGGCTTCCGCGTTGCTGGTGATCCCTACACAAGGAATGCCGCTTTGCATCACAGAAGGCAGCAGATTGGCAATGCCGTTCCCGTACGCATCGGCCTTCATGACGGCACAGATGTCGGTGTTGCTGCCAACATGGTTTTGCAGATGCGCAATGTTTGACTCAAACGCCGCCTTGTCAACTTCCACCCAGGCATTGGCTGTCTGAACGTCTTCCATGGTGTGTGCCTGCTCAATGCTTGGCAGCATTGGCGCAGCAGTCGCATGCATTGAAGCGGAAGTGGTCCCCATCATGGCGAGGGCAATCAGTGAGAATTTAAAGTTTTTCATTATAAGTCTCTGTTGTTATTACAGGTTACAGGGTGAATTGACTGACGATCTGATGCAGCGCATTGGCGCGGCGTTTCAGTTCATCAACCCCCTGCTGGGCTTCCAGGGTGGACAGGCGGTTTTCTTCCGCGCTGTCACTCAGGGAAGCGACATTGCGAGACAGATGATCTGAGGCGTGAGCCTGCTCCTTGACCGAACCGGCGATTTCTTCCATGCCGGAACTGACCGCTGAGATTTCCTGGTTAAAGGAACTGAGGGATGCGTTGGCTTGATCGGCATGCTGCACACTGTTGTCGACCCGATCGACGGCGTGCTGCATGGTTTGCGTGGTATCGCTGGTGTCGGTCTGAATCGAGCGGATCATAGTACTGATCTCTACCGTCGCTTTGGCGGTACGCTCTGACAACTGACGGACTTCATCGGCGACAACGGCAAAGCCGCGGCCCTGCGCACCGGCACGTGCGGCTTCAATGGCCGCATTGAGTGCCAGCAGGTTGGTTTGATCGGCGATATCTTTAATGACTTCGACAATGGAGTTGATTTCACTGGCTCGGTTGTCGAGTTGCTGCAGTTTGTCAGCCACAGTATTGGTTTCCAGCTGGACAGACTGCATACCACGTACTGCGTTATCAATGGCTTCAACGGTATTTTGGGTCAGCAGTTCGAACTGGCCCATTTGCTGGTTAGCATTATCAACAATCTCAGTGATGCTCTGTGCGCTGGCCGCCAGCTCTTCAATGGCGGTGGCACTGCTGCCGACATGTTCTGACTGGGTCATTGAGCGATCTGTCACGGCGCGGATCAGGGTGTCGAGCTGGGCGCTGGTGGCTGCCACACTGTCGGACGATTGCTGCACTTCCAGCATCCGCTGGCGCAAGGCGGCCATAAAGATATTGAAGGAATCGGACATTTCGCCGATTTCATCCTGGCTGCGGACGGTCACACGCTGGTTCAGATCCCAGTTGCCGTTTGCCAGTGAACGCAGCACCTGATTGAGGCCATTGACCGGGGTGACGATCAGGTTGGCAATCATGCGTGCCGCTATCACTGTCAGTACCAGGAACACGGCCGCTATTATAAAGGTTTTCTTCAGCGCTTCGGTTTTGACTTCTTCGATGTCTGTCAGTTTGACATCTATGCCGATGACATGGAGATCACCTTTATCGCCGCGAAAAGGCACAAAGATAGAGCGGTACATGCCGTATTCGCCCTGATAACTCTGATATTGGGTTTGCTCGGTACGGAAGGCTTCGTACAGCATTTCCGGCACTTTCAGGTATTGCTCCAGGTACCAGTTCTTATAGCGGCCGCTTTTCCACTCATTCTCATCCCGGTTGATATAGGTGTAGTACACCTGGCCGCCGCGACGCACGGTTGAGTAGGCCCATTCCAGCTTAGCGCCTTGGGTAAAGTGGGTCAGATGGGCTGAAATGTCGTCATACAGGGCATCATCACGGCCGGCTTCCTCATTGGGCAGATCGCCGATGAGCTGTTCCACGGCCTGAGCAGCAGTGTTCAGTTCTGTATCAATACTGCTCATCGCTGAATTGACCAGGGTGTGATAAGAAATCGCAGACAGAGCCGCGATGATAATAAGCGCGATGGCTGTGAACAGCATCGAAAGCTTGGTTTTAAGATTCCAATTGGCAGTCATGACTTTTTCCGAATGCTAGTGAGTGATATGAATCACAAAAATATGCAATACGAGAGTATTCGGCGGCCAGTCTAATGACATTATTAACACTTTCAAACGCTAATAAGTGATTAATTTTATTTGTTTTTGTTTTGTATGATTAATATTTTTCAGTTGTATGTGCTATTGATCGTGATGTGAAGAAAAGGTTGTACTTTTTCGGCGGGGTGCGTCCCTGGCTAAGCAGGGACTTGTGGGTCATCACCGGTGAAGACTGACGGGGAGCCGGATGGCACCACATCACAAAGCCGGTATCGGGCGTTATTCCAAATGCAGATCCAGCGGAGTTTTGCTGGTACGTCCGCCAATCTCTCGGGTCAGTTTGGGGACTAAATAACCGGACACCTTTGCTATCAGCCCGGCTATTAACACCCGGGCTTCATCATCGCTTACCATGAAATGAGCAGCGCCCTGTACTTTATCCAGCACGTGCAGGTAATAAGGCAGGATCCCGGCATCAAACAAGGCTTCGCTCAGGTTGACCAGGGCGTCAACCGAGTCGTTGACCCCCCGCAATAACACGCCCTGATTGAGCAAAGTGACGCCGGCGTCGCGCAGCGGTGCCAGTGCCGCTCTCAGCTCGTGGTTAATTTCATTGCCGTGGTTGATATGGGTGACCAGAACGACCTGGAGCCGGGTTTGTTGCAGTAACAGGCGCAACTCGGGTGTTATCCGGGCCGGGATCACCACAGGCAGGCGGGTATGGATCCGCAGCCGTTTGATATGCCCGATGGCGGCAATGCCTTCCACTAACCAGCGCAGTTCACTGTCTTTAGCCATCAGCGGATCGCCGCCCGACAGAATCACTTCATTCAGCTCAGGGTGAGCGGCAATGTAATCGAGTGCCTGCTGCCACTGGCGTTTGCTGCCCGGATTGTCCTGATAGGGGAAATGGCGGCGAAAGCAGTAGCGGCAGTTAATGGCACAGCCGCCTTTGACGATCAGCAGTACCCGGTTGCGGTATTTGTGCAGCAGGCCGGGCAGGGTATTATTCTGTTCTTCCAGCGGATCGTGCGAAAAGCCCTCGTGGACCTCAAATTCTTCGGCCAGCGGCAAAACCTGGCGTAATAAGGGGTCATGCGGGTTGCCCATTTCCATTCTGTCAACAAAGCTTCTTGGTACACGCTGCGCAAACAGCTTTCTGGCTGCTAGCCCGTTTTGCCAGGGGGCAGGGTCGATATCCAGCCGGTGAAGCAGTTCAAGCGGATCCGAGATCGCATCAGCTAATTGTTCGAGCCAGTTTTGCTCAACAGTAGCGACGTTTCGGGTTATGATGTGCGGCATGAAAAATAACTCGAAGATGTTAAGAGGAAAAAAATGGCGTCTTTCAGCACTAATGAATTCCGCGGCGGAATGAAAATTATGCTCGATAATGAACCCTGTGTCATTATCGAAAACGAATTTGTGAAGCCTGGTAAAGGCCAGGCGTTTAACCGGGTTAAAATCCGCAAACTGCTATCTGGCAAGGTACTGGAAAAAACCTTCAAATCGGGTGATTCTGTAGAAGCTGCAGACGTTGTCGATATTGAACTGGATTACCTGTACAACGACGGTGAATTCTATCACTTCATGAACAATGAAACCTTTGAGCAAATCGCTGCTGATGTGAAGGCTGTGGGCGATAATGCGAAATGGCTGGTAGAAAACAACACCTGTACGCTGACACTGTGGAACGGTAACCCGATTGCCGTCACGCCACCTAACTTTGTGGAATTGGAAGTGGTTGAGACGGATCCGGGCCTGAAAGGCGATACTCAGGGTACAGGCGGCAAACCTGCTACTCTGTCTACCGGTGCTGTGGTTCGCGTGCCGCTGTTCATTCAGATCGGTGAAGTGCTCAAAGTTGACACCCGCTCTGCGGAATACGTCAGCCGCGTGAAGTAATTTCTTCGTGTGAGCAGACAAGGGCCGCATTATGCGGCCTTTGTTGTTTTCATGCCCCGTTTTGTCTTCACCACTTTCGACTCAGATGAAAAAGACTCTCCTATGACAATGCAATGGCAACCCACAGCTGATCTGGCGAACCTGCGCCAGCGGGCCGCAATTCTGGCGTCTGTGCGTGAATTTTTCGCACATCGCGGTGTAATGGAGGTGGATACCCCGGCCATGAGCCAGGCCACAGTCACCGACATTCACCTGCATACCTTTCAGACGGAATTTGTCGGTCCCGGTTTTGCCCACGGCCAGACGCTCTATCTGATGACCAGCCCTGAATTTCACATGAAGCGATTGTTATCGGCGGGCAGCGGGCCTATCTACCAAATCTGTAAGGCTTTTCGCAACGAAGAATCCGGCCGTTACCATAACCCGGAATTTACTATGCTGGAGTGGTACCGCCCCGGGTTTGACCACCATGTGCTGATGGATGAAATGGATGCCCTGCTGCAACTTGTGCTGCAGTGTACTGCTGCCGAGCGCATGAGCTATCAGCAGGCTTTTTTACAGGTGTTGAATGTCTGTCCCCTCAGCGCCTCAATGGACGAGCTGAAACGTGCGGCTCTGGTGCTGAATCTCGGTGATGTGGCGGCTGATGAAACCGACAGAGACACCCTGTTGCAACTGATGTTCAGCATGGGCGTGGAGCCGGTGATCGGCCAGCAGGTGCCGGCCTTTGTGTATGATTTTCCAGCCTCGCAAGCAGCACTGGCGCGGATCAGCCCGTCTGATAGCCGTGTTGCTGAACGTTTTGAGGTGTACTTTAAAGGCATTGAGCTGGCCAACGGCTTTCACGAGCTGTCCGACGGCGATGAGCAGTTATCCCGTTTTGAAGCCGATAACGCCAAGCGGCTGACAATGGGTCTGCCGGCGCAGCCGATCGATCAGCACCTGGTTGCCGCGCTCAAGGCCGGCTTTCCCGATTGTGCCGGCGTGGCGCTGGGGATTGATCGCCTGGTGATGCTGGCACTGGGGCAGGCGCACATAGCGGCAGTGACCGCTTTTCCGGTCACTATCGCCTGAGAAAGAGGACTGTGCGCATGTCGTCAGTCACTGAGTATCAAACCGGTGCCGATCACCGCCAGCAGTGCGCCCAGCCAGGCGGCGCCGGGCGGTCGGTGCCGGGTGTAGATCCACAGCAGCGGCAAAATCATGATAGGGGTGGTGGAAGATAACAGCGCCACCATACCCACATCACCGTGCTGCAGGGCAAACAGAATCAGCGTCATCCCGACGGCCATGGCCAGAAAACCATTGAGGGCAACCATACCTAGGATCGGCAGATTGATCGGCTGCAGGGGTTTGGCAATGCTGGCGCCACTGAGGCGCAGCACACTGTGGGCAGCCAATGCCGTTGCCATGCGCATCGCCGAAGCGGCCACTGGGTCCAGCGTGGTCTGCATTGCGGGTTTAGCGATAATCGCGCCCAGCGACTGACACAGTGCCGCCGTCAAGCCCAGCACCACCGCGATAGCTAAACTGCCGGTGATGGCTTCTATCTGATGCTTCTGGCTTTTCTGGCCGAATAGAATGGCCGTCACCACACCGGCAAACACCAACAGCGCCCCGGCCAGCTTCCAGCCCAGTAGGGTCTCATCGAACAGCCAGATGCCGAGCAGTGCAGAGAAGACGGCATGGCAGGAAAACAGCAGGCCGCCCCGGCGCGGACCAATCCGGTTGAAGCAGGCAAACAGCGCGGTATCACCGATAAAAATACCAATCAGCCCTGACAGTGCCATCACCAACGCCAGATCCAGAGTCATACTGGCCCAGCCACCATTAACGAGCGCCATGGCGGACAGCATCACAGTAACGCAAGCCATGCGCCAGCGGCTGTAGGCAAAGGCGCCGAGATGGCGCGAAGGTGTGACGGAGATTAAACTGCTGATGGCCCACAACAAAGCGGCGGCCAGCGCCAGCCATTCGTAACCCATGGATATCCTTATTCGAAAACACTGCAAGGCAGTTTGTTATGCGGAGTGGTCGCATATCATGCAGCAAAGCGGCGGAAAATGGTATCGGCGGATGATGGCAACGGCGAGCACGGCCAGCCGGACCGGGCTGACCGTGCGGGGATGAGCGGGGTTAAATCTTAAAGCGTGAGACGTCGTCGCGCATTGCTTTGGCCGCCTGATTCATACCCTGAGCGCTTTGGCTGACGTCTTGCGTCTGGGTAGCCAGGTGATCCGACACATCGCGAATCGCTTGAGTATTGCGGCTGATATCTTCACTTACCGCACGCTGCTCCTCTGCCGCGCTGGCAATTTGGGTGGCCATATCAGAAATCTCTGCGATGGACTGGGTGATCTGGCTCAGGCTGTCACTGGCGGCCTGGGCGTAATCGACACTTTGCCCCGCCAGCTCTGTACTGGCGCCCATGCTGTCGACTGCCTGGCGGGTATTGCCTTGCAGCGTGTCTATCATGGCCCGGATCTCTTCGGTCGAGTCATGGGTGCGCTGACTCAGCACGCGCACTTCGTCGGCCACCACGGCAAAACCACGGCCCTGTTCACCGGCACGGGCGGCTTCAATCGCGGCATTCAGTGCCAGCAGGTTGGTTTGTTCTGCAATGCCCTGAATGGTTGCCAGAATATGATTGATGTCCTGCGCATTGGCTTCCAGAGTCTGAATCACCCGGGCTGCATCCTGCACCTGATTGGCCAGCGAAACAATGGCCTCGCGGTTTTGACTGATGACACTTTGTCCCTGCGTGCAAGCGCCGGTGGAAGACTGGGCCGCGGAGGCAGTCAGCTCGGCATGGCTTGCCACTTCGGCAGCAGTGGCCGACATTTCATGGATGGCCGTGGCGATCTGGTTGATCTCATTCTGCTGGCCGTTGACCCGTTCCGAGGCCTGACGAGCCTGGTGAAACGACTGTTCGGCCTGTTCGCCCAGAGTGTGTGAGCGGGAGACTATGCCTTTGATCATCTGTTGCAGCTGGCTGAGGAACAGATTCATGTTCTCTGCCAGCTCGCCGACTTCATCCATGCGCTGGATGGCAATGCGCTGGGTCAGATCGCCGTTGCCTTGGGTCAGCGCATGCACCGAGCGATTAAGATCACTGAGCGGGCGCAGCAGGCTGTTAATGATCCAGCCAGCCAGCAGGGCAATGACAAGATACAAGAGCACTGAGGCCATCAGGGTGAAGGACAGAGTTTTCCCTATGGCTGCATACGCCAGATCTTTATCCTCGATGATTCCCACCGACCAGCCAGTACCGGCAATCGGCGAGACAAAGATCAGTTTGTCTTTCCCTTCTTGATCAAAATGAAACTCTGCGACCTGCTGGCTGCCGGTAACATTGCGGATAAAGCCAGAGGAGAGATCATTATCTAGTTGGGTTAATGGCTTACGACTCAGCGAAGTATCCTGATATGCGACCAGCGTATTGTTGCCGTCAATCAGAAAAGCGCTGCCTGCGTTGTCCAGCGTCAGGCTGAGGATTTTGTCGACAATGTGGGTGACGGTGAGATCTGCGGCCAGTACACCGCGACGTTCGCCGCTGAATGAACGTGCGAAGCTGACCACCAGGCTGCCATCAAAATCCTGATAGGGTTCGGTCAGAATCAGCTGGCTGGACTTACTCGCGTCCTGGTACCAGGGGCGGGTACGGGGATCATAGTCAGCGGGCCAGTCTTCCGTTTTATCGCCATAGGCAATGCTGCCGTCGCTGAAACCGGCATAGACAGACAAAAAATCCCCGGCGCGTTTGGTCAGCAGCAGCTCTCTGTCGATATTGTTATCGGCTGCAATCAGCGGCAGGTTGGCTAATAGCATATCGCGGCGGGCACCCAGCCAGTCGGCAATGTAATCGCTGGTGGCCCCGCCGGCGGCACGCATCTGGGCATTGACTTCGTTGGTGGTTTCGGTGCGAAGCTGGGTGACTGAAATGCCAGCCTGGATAGCACTGACTGTGGCTATGATGGCTGCAATGGCCACCTGGATTTTCATTTTTATCGTGAATTTCATACTGCAATCCCGAGTTCGTTCCCTGACTTTCTTTTGCTGTTAAAAGCGTGGGCAGAAGTAAATAGTGAGTCACTCGGAATTATCAGCGAATCTTATGTTTGCTTAATGCTTAATTGCGCAGTCCATTGTTAGGATGTGATCATGGTGCCAAAATTATGCTTCCATCGGATCGAGTTACATTGATAAAGCCATTAATGCTGCCAGATACAGTACCGACAGGCCGCTGAGACCGACCAGTACCCCCACTTTCATCATATCGCGACTATCAATCAGGCCTGTGGAGTAGGCCAGTGAATTGGGCGGGGTTGAAACGGGAAGCACCATGCCTAACGAAGCAGAGAAGGCCAGCATGATCAGCATGGCAGTCAATCCTCCCGCCCCGGCCAGGGCGGGGACCGAAGTGGCAATCGCGGCCCCGATGGGCATCAGCAGGTTGGCAGTCGCCGTATTGGACATAAAATTGGCCATCAGCCAGCACAATACCGAGAGCAGGATCAGAATCAGCAGGGTCGGCAGGCTGGCGTAGTCAATTGCGTGGGCCAGCTGTCCGGCCAGTCCGGTCTGGTCGAGTGCCATGCCAATGGCTATCCCGCCGGCTACCAGCCACAGCACATCCCAGTTAAAGAGTTTCAGCTCTTCTTTGCCGATAATGCCTGTCAGCGCGAACACTGTCAGGGGGAGCAGGGCGACAACATAGGCATTCATTCCGTGCCAGGCCGTTGTCAGCCAGAGCACAATGGTCAGCCCGAACGTCAGGTAGACCACCCAGGCCTGCCAGCAGCGCTGAAACTGCCCTTCAAGCCGTAAATCCAGCGTGTGATGCCGGGTAGGAAAAAGCCGCTGCAGCAGCCACCATGCCAGCGCAAGCTGTACTAAAACAAACGGCAGACCAAACGCCATCCAGCCGAGAAAACTGATGCTGTGATCATCGCTCAGGTACTGTAAGGCAATGGCATTGGGCGGCGTGCCAATTGGGGTGGCAATACCGCCTGTGTTGGCGGCAACCGGTATCGCCAGTACCAGTGCTTTAATACTGCTGTCTTCTTTGGGGACTGCTGCCAGGATAGGGACCAGCAACGCCAGCATCATGACAGTGGTGGCAGTATTGGACATAAACATAGAAAAGACTGCAGTGATAAGCATCAGCCCCAGCATGATGTAGCGTGGCTGCGAGCCAAAGGGTTTTAACAGCACACGCGCCAGATTGGTGTCCAGCCGGTACTTGGCGGCGGCAATCGCCAGGGCAAAGCCACCGAGAAACAGCATGATGATAGGCGAAGCAAAAGCGTGGAAAATGTCGGTATAGGCAATGACAGCGCCCAGCGGGGTGGTGTCTGCCGGCTGACGGAAAACCAGCAGGCTCTGATCGGAGAGCATGACAAGTTGCAGCACTATGATCAGCAGGGACGTCGCATAGACAGGCACCGGCTCTAATACCCAGAGCAATGCGGCCATCACGAAAATGGCCAGTAACCTGTGCTGCATCAGCGTCAGCTCACCCAGCGGTAGTGAGGGTGTCGGGATCTGCAGCAGGGCAAAGGGCAGGCCGAAGGCAATCAGTAATTTCAGCAGTAGCGATATTTCCCGCATGTCCGGTGCTCTGTATCAAAAAGGGCACGGACAGCATAGCACTCTCAATGAGATGCATATGGCGGGTGAGATCAAAATACGCATCAAAAAAGGGACGAATTCGTCCCTTTTCTGTCAATCGCGTTAGCGGTGCGGTTAAGTGTCGCTGTTGTCTGCCATCGGCTCTGTTACTGGCTGTGCAGTCAGTCGGGCGTAGGCCTCACCCATACGGGTAGCCACATTCGGCGCCAGGTTGTCGGCAAAGGTCACCATCTCTTTCGGGAACAGGTTGATGACGGTTGACCCCAGTTTGAAACGGCCCATTTCCTGGCCTTTTTTCAGGGTGACAGCCTGCTCGCCGTCGGCCGGGTAATCCCAGCGACGGACAACGGGGCCGCGCGGCGGTGTAATAGTGCCAGACCATACAGTTTCGATGCTGCCAACGATTGTGGCCCCCACCAGTACTTGAGCAACCGGGCCGAATTCTGTATCAAAGATACAGACCACGCGCTCATTACGGGCAAACAGGTTTGGCACATTTTCAGCGGTCAGCGGGTTGACCGAGAACAGATCGCCCGGAACATAAATCATCTGACGCAGGGTGCCGTCACATGGCATGTGTACGCGGTGATAATCTCGCGGAGACAGATACAGAGTGGCGAAACTCCCGTCAGCAAATTCTTCTGCCAGCGCCTGGTCGCCGCCCAGCAGTTCAACTGCGTCGTAGTAATGACCCTTGGCCTGAATCAGCTGGCCTTTTTCAATCGGCCCCAACTGACTGACACAGGCATCTGCCGGGTGACAGAACACCTCTGCCTCGTCGTTCAGCGGACGGGCATCGTCTTTGAGTTCGCGCACGAAGAAATCGTTGAAAGTGGCGTAAGACGCGGGATCTTCGTTACGGGCTTCTGCCATATCCACTTTGTAGCGGTTGATAAACCAACGGATCACCGCCGTGGTGACAAAGCCACCTTTCAGGTCGGCAAGTTTGCCGGCCAGGCGGGTCAGGGCATGTTTGGGCGCGCAGTATTGCAGGCCAATTTTCAGATTATCGCTCACAATAAGATTCCGATTGTTCTATAAATCAATAACTTGGTTCTTCGCCATCAATAGCGCTGACCCGGGTCGCGGATTCTACCTGATTTCAGATATGAAGTCAGGTGAGCGCACACGAAGAGGGAGCCAGTTCGCAGTTGATGACGCAGGCCCGCTTAATTTTGCTTATTTCGGGAAAACTGACGGTTAGCCACGTTTTCCGACATGCTTTCAATGATCTTGTGGTAACTGTCGAAACGCGCCTGGCTGATTTTGCCCTCGTCGAGTGCTTGCCGCAGCAGGCAGCCCGGATCGTCTTTGTGCTTACAGTCGCGGAATTTACAGCCGCCCAGGTAACGTCGAAACTCGACAAAAGCGTTAGTCACTTGCTCCGGTTCCAGGTGCCACAGTCCGAACTCCCGAACACCGGGAGAATCTATCAGATCGCCGCCTTCAGCAAAGTGGTACAGACGTGCAGCTGTGGTGGTGTGCTGGCCCAGTCCCGAGTTCTCCGACACATCGCCGATCTCTGCATCCACTTCCGGCATCAGGGCATTGACCAGGCTGGATTTCCCCACCCCGGACTGACCGGCAAAGATGTTGACGTGATCTTTCAGATCCGCTTTCAGTGCCGCTAACCCTTCCCCTGTCATGGTGCTGACGTAACGCACCTCATAGCCGATCGCTTTGTACAGCGACAGGGTGCGCTCGACCTGCTGACGGGTGCCGTCATCGAGCAAATCGACTTTGTTCAGTACAATGAGTGGCTCGATTTCAACTGTCTCGGCAGCTACCAGATAGCGGTCGATAATGTTCAGTGACAGCTCAGGCAGTACGGAAGAGACGATGATGATGCGGTTAACATTCGCTGCCACCGGCTTAACCCCATCGTAGTAATCCGGGCGGGTCAGCATCGATGTTCGCTCATGGACCGCTTCTACTACACCGGCGATGCCCTGCAGGGCTTCAACTCCGGGCCGCCAGACAACGCGATCTCCGGACACCAGGCTCTGAATACTGCGACGCAGGTTACAGCGGTGAATGGTCCCTGTTTCCGGATCTTCAATATCGGCATGCTGGCCGAATCGGGTGATCACCAAGCCTTCACGGGCATTCTCCAGCAGGGCTTCATCCCACTGGATATCTTCCATGCCCTTAGTCAGGCGCTTATTTTGGTTAGAGCGGACACGTCGGCTCTGACCTTTAGTTAACTTTTTCTTTTTTGCCACAAGAATATCGTTCTGTTTGGTTGGCTTTCATTTCAGGCTAAGTATGATACATGCTTTAGTCATCAAATAGGCAAATTCCAATGACAATCAGCGATCAGAACCTGATTTGGATCGATCTGGAAATGACAGGTCTGGATCCCGATACACACAAAATCATTGAAATTGCGACCATAGTGACCGATGCCCAGCTCAACATTCTGGCAGAGGGACCGGTACTGGCAATTCATCAACCCCAAGCCGAACTGGACAAGATGGATGACTGGTGTACCAATACACATACCCACAGTGGCCTGGTCGCCCGGGTGCAGCAAAGCCAGGTTAATGAACAGGAAGCGGTTCGTCAGACCATCGCATTTCTCGAACAATGGGTGCCCAAGGGCGCATCGCCTATTTGTGGTAACAGCATAGGTCAGGATCGCCGTTTCCTTTATAGGCACATGCCGGAATTAGAACAATACTTTCATTACAGGTACCTGGATGTCAGTACTCTGAAGGAGCTGACCCGTCGCTGGAAGCCTGAGCTGCTGAATGACTTCCATAAGCAGGGCAGTCACCTGGCGCTGGATGATATTCGCGAATCCATAGCTGAACTGCGTTTCTATCGTGAGCATATTTTTAAAATTTGATGCTTTAATGAACGGTTGAGCAGGGCGGCGGAGATTTTTACTCAGAACTATTGCATCCGCCTGTTTTCCTCGTATAATGCGCAGCCTCGAAAGGCAATAATGTTTCAGTTTGCTTTTCAGTGTTTTCGGACGCGGGGTGGAGCAGCTTGGTAGCTCGTCGGGCTCATAACCCGAAGGTCGTTGGTTCAAATCCAGCCCCCGCAACCAAAATTTAAAGATGGTTTGGTTAATGCCAGATTATCGAAATGCGACACTAGCTCAGTTGGTAGAGCGCAACCTTGCCAAGGTTGAGGTCACGAGTTCGAACCTCGTGTGTCGCTCCAGCTTTCTTTGCTTGAAGAAAAGCGGTTGTCATCGTACCTGACGGTGAAACAATACGGACGCGGGGTGGAGCAGCTTGGTAGCTCGTCGGGCTCATAACCCGAAGGTCGTTGGTTCAAATCCAGCCCCCGCAACCAAAAATTTAAAGATGGTTTGGTTAATACCAGATTATCGAAATGCGACACTAGCTCAGTTGGTAGAGCGCAACCTTGCCAAGGTTGAGGTCACGAGTTCGAACCTCGTGTGTCGCTCCAGCTTTCTTTGCTTGAAGAAAAGCGGTTGTCATCGTACCTGACGGTGAAACAATACGGACGCGGGGTGGAGCAGCTTGGTAGCTCGTCGGGCTCATAACCCGAAGGTCGTTGGTTCAAATCCAGCCCCCGCAACCAAAAATTTAAAGATGGTTTGGT